>NZ_JBHTZA010000006.1:5564-233377 GCF_042790555.1 Arthrobacter sp. NPDC056727
TGACCGTAAGCCGTTCGGTGACCGTCCGCGCCGCGAGGGCGACGGCGATCGCCGCGGTTTTGGCGGCGGTGAGCGTAAGCCGTTTGGTGATCGTCCGCGCCGCGAGGGCGACGGCGATCGCCGCGGTTTTGGCGGCGGTGAGCGTAAGCCGTTCGGTGACCGTGACCGTAAGCCGTTTGGTGACCGTCCGCGCCGCGAGGGCGACGGCGACCGCCGCAGCTTTGGTGGTGGAGACAACCGCAGGCCTTTCGGCGACCGACAGGACCGTGCACCCCGCGAGGACCGTGGTGGCTGGCAGGACCGTGGTGACCGGCAGGACCGCGGACCCCGCGGCTTTGACCGCGGCGACTCCGGCCCCCGCCAGTTCGGCCGCGACAGGGCAGAAGACCGTCCCGCCCGCGTGCCCAACGCCCGCGACCTCCGCAGCGCCAACCGCCCGGACCGTGAGCGTTCGCCCGAAATCGACGAGGACGTCACGGGCAAGGAACTCGACCGCGCCACGCAGCACCAGATCAAGACCCTGGAATCCAAGAGCGCAGAGTGGGTGGCCCGCCACCTGGTGATGGCCGGACGGCTCATCGACGAGGAGCCCGAACTGGCGTTCCAGCACGCCCTCGCCGCCAGCCGCCGCGGAGGCCGCCTTGCCGCTGTGCGTGAGGCCGTGGGTCTCACTGCGTATGCCGCCGGGCACTACGGCGAGGCCCTGCGCGAATTCCGCACCTACCGGCGGATCAGCGGTTCAAACGTCCACCTGCCTGTGATGGCCGACTGCGAACGCGGCCTCGGCCGGCCCGACCGCGCCCTTGACGTGGTCCGTTCCGAGGAGGCCCAGGACCTCGACGCGCCCGGCAAGGTGGAGCTGGCGATTGTCGCCTCCGGTGCCCGCGCCGACCTTGGCCAGCCGGACGCCGCAGTTGCGGAGCTGGAGATCCCGCAGCTGGACATCAACCGCGCCTTCTCCTACAGCCCGCGCCTGTTCCGCGCATATGCTGACGCCCTGACCGCCGTCGGCCGCGAAGCCGAGGCCGAAAAGTGGCAGCGGCAGGCCGTCGTGGCGGAAGAAGCCCTGGGGCTGGGCATTGCCGAGGAACCGGACATCATCGACCTTGGCTGGGACGAGGAAGAGGAAGCCCGGGAGGAAGCCGAACGCCGGAAGCGCATTGCGCAGGCCGCAGGCACGGCAGCTCAGGACGGAAGCGGGTCTTCCGACGGCCAGGCGGCCACCGGGATCAGTGCCGAGGAGGAAGCCGCCGCCCAGCGCCCCTCATCGGACGCGGCGGATGAAAACCTCGACGACGCGGAAGCTGACTACTTCGAGTCCGACGACGCCGAGTCTGACGAAGATTCCGCAGAGCCCGACGAGGACGCGGTAGAGGACGCCGAGGCCCAGGACGCGGAACACACCGGACAGCAGGACGCCGACGGGCGCCGGAACGGCGCGGAGGACTAAATACTCATGAGCGATGCCCAACTGATTTCGCGGTTCGACGCCCTGCTGGCCGACCTGGACGGGGTGGTCTACCGGGGTCCCCACGCCATCCCCGGAGCTGTGGAATCCCTGCAGCGCCTGGACGGGATCGGCGTCGGGCTCGGTTATGTCACCAACAACGCCTCCCGGACCCCGGCGCAGGTGGCGGCCCACCTGCGCGAACTTGGCGCCCCCGCGGAGGACCACCAGGTGGTGAGCTCCTCCCAGGCCGGGGCTGACCTGCTGGCGTCCCTGCTGTCCCCGGGCGCCGCCGTGCTCATTACCGGCAGCCCGGCGCTGGCCCACGAGGTCGAGCTTGTTGGCCTGAAGCCGGTGCACAGCGCCGAGGAGAATCCCGTGGCCGTGGTGCAGGGCTTCAACCCTGCGATCGGCTGGAAAGAGCTCGCCGAAGCGTCCTTCGTCCTGGCGGATGGAGACGTGCTGTGGGTTGCGACGAACACCGACATGACTCTCCCGCAGACCCGGGGAACCGCGCCGGGCAACGGGTCCCTCGTGGCGGCGGTGGCGGCCGCAACCGGCCGGCAACCCCTCGTCGCGGGAAAACCGGAGGCTCCGCTGTTCCACGCCGCGGCCAAGCGGCTGTCTTCGGACCGGCCGCTGGTTGTGGGCGACCGCCTCGACACCGACATCCTGGGCGGCAACCGGGCCGGCTTTGCCACGGTGGCCGTGCTGACCGGCATCGACACCCTGGAAAGCATGCTGGCCGCCCGGACCGACGAACGGCCGCGCTACATCATCCAGGACCTGCCGGGTCTCTACCAGCCGTATCCGGACATTGATAACGACGGCGGGACGTTCCGTTGCGGGGATGCTGCGGCCACCGTGGACGGCGATGCCGTCCGGATCACCGGGGCCAAGGACAACCTCGATTCGTGGCGCGCGGCATGCGCCGCATGGTGGACGGCCCGGCCCGACGCCGACCGCGCCACGGCTCCCGAGCTCGAATGGCTGGATCAATAGACTGGTGCCATGCCCGAGTTGAATAACGACGCATCAGACGCTGCGGCTCCGGACGTCACGTGGCCAATGCCGGAGGTGCCCGGCAATGGCCCGGACAGCGGAGTCGCCGACTCCGCTGTCCGGGCCATCCTGGACCGGGTCCGAGAGGTTCCCGGGCTCCCGGTTTCGGAGCACCCGGACGCCTATGCGGGCATGCATGACGCCTTGCTGGCAGCACTGAATGAAGAGCCGCAGCACGAAGAGCCGCGGCCCGGCCCGGGTGCCGCCTGACCATGCCCAGACTCGACCAACTGCTCGTCAGCAGGGGACTGGCGCGGTCCCGCACGCACGCCGCCCGGCTGATCGCCGAGGGGAAAGTGTCCTCCGCCGGCGATGTCCTCGCCAAAGCGTCGCTGCAGGTCGGCGACGACCGTGAGCTGAGCGTCGCGGAAGATGCGACCGACGCATACGTCAGCCGGGCCGGCCACAAACTGGCTGGCGCGCTTGACGCGTTCCCCGCCGTCGCCGTCGAAGGCAAACGGTGCCTCGACGCCGGCGCCTCCACAGGCGGCTTTACCGACGTCCTGCTGCGGCGGGGCGCCGCGCACGTGGTGGCGGTCGACGTCGGGCACGGCCAGCTGGTGCCGCAGCTCCGCAGCGATCCGCGCGTCAGCGTGCACGAGGGGCTGAACGTCCGCTACATGGACCCCGGTCAGATCGGCGGCCCGGCACAGGTCACGGTTGCCGACCTGTCCTTCATTTCGCTCACGCTGGTGCTGGCCCCGCTGGCTGTCTGTACCGCCCCGGGCGGCGACCTGGTGCTCATGGTCAAGCCCCAGTTCGAGATCGGCAAGGAGCGGCTCGCCCGTACGGGAGTGGTCACGTCGGAGCGCGAACGGCGCCTGGCTGTCGGTAAAGTGGCGGGGGCGGCGCTCGACGCCGGACTGGAACTGCGGGGGCTGGCCACCAGCCCGTTGCCCGGCCAGGACGGAAATGTCGAGTACTTCCTGTGGATAACGCAAAGAATGTCCGAAGACTTGCCTAAGATCGAAGAGCGGGACGCAGCCGTGGCTGCGTTGCTGGGAAAGATCTGGCCGAACCACTAGAGAGCGGAACGCGATGAGCAGGCGTGTACTGGTACTTGCCCACACCGGCCGCGAGGAATCCCTAAAGGCGGCCTGGGAGGCGTGTGCCCAGCTCCACGCGTCCGGCATCATCCCCGTCATGCAGAAGTCCGAACTGGCCGACATGGAGGGCTTCTTCGGGCAGATGGAGCAGCCGGTCGAAATCCTGCACGACCATATCCAGCTTCCCGACGTCGAACTGGTCATGGTGCTGGGCGGCGACGGGACCATCCTGCGGGCGGCCGAGCTGGTCCGCGAAGTGGACGTGCCGCTGCTGGGCGTGAACCTCGGCCACGTCGGTTTCCTCGCCGAGAGCGAGCGTGCAGACCTCGCACAGACAGTCGAATGGATCGCCAGCCGTGAATACACGGTGGAGGAGCGCATGACCATCGACGTCCAGGTCTGGGTCCGTGGCCAAAAGATCTGGCACACCTGGGCCCTGAACGAGGCCGCCATCGAAAAAGGCGACCGGGAGCGCATGCTCGAACTGGTCACCGAAGTGGACGAGCGCCCCCTGACCTCCTTCGGCTGCGACGGCGTGGTGCTCGCGACGCCCACCGGCTCCACCGCCTACGCGTTCTCAGCCGGCGGTCCGGTGGTGTGGCCTGAGGTGGAAGCCCTCCTGATCGTGCCCATCAGCGCGCATGCCCTCTTCGCCAAGCCGTTGGTGGTTTCACCCCGGTCCCGGCTGGCCGTTGAAGTCCTCAACCGGACGGACGCCCTGGGCGTGCTCTGGTGTGACGGCAGGCGTTCCGTGGACCTGCCGCCCGGCGCCCGCGTGGAGGTCACCCGGTCCGCCACCCCCGTCCGCCTGGCCCGTACACACCAGACGCCGTTCTCGGCGCGGCTGGTCCGCAAGTTTGAGCTTCCCATCCATGGCTGGCGCGGGCCCGTCCCGCAGTCCGGGGAGATCCACACCGGTCCCGTGCCGATCGTCCGCACGCCCCGGACCATGGTGCCGCCCTCAGGCCTTCGGCCGCACGAATCCGGTTCAGAATCCGATCCTCCGACTGAAAAGTGAATCATGCTTGAAGAACTGAGAATCCGCGATCTCGGCGTCATCACCGACGCCACGCTGCCCTTGGGCCCCGGGCTC
Organism: Arthrobacter sp. NPDC056727; assembly: GCF_042790555.1. Taxonomy (NCBI): domain Bacteria; kingdom Bacillati; phylum Actinomycetota; class Actinomycetes; order Micrococcales; family Micrococcaceae; genus Arthrobacter; species Arthrobacter sp. NPDC056727. The sequence goes on from NZ_JBHTZA010000006.1 coordinate 10,213, forward strand.
AGCGTGGTCACCGGCGAGACCGGTGCCGGCAAGACCATGGTGGTCACCGCCGTCGGGCTGCTGCTGGGAGCCCGGTCGGACGCCGGTGCCGTGCGCAGCGGCGCGAAGAGCGCCTCCGCGGAAGCGGTGGTGCAGCTGCAATCCGGGCACCTTGCGCTGGAACGCGCCAGGGACGCCGGGGCCGAGGTTGAAGAGTACGACGGCGGCGCGGAACTGCTGCTGTCGCGGCGCCTGGGTGCCGATGGACGAAGCCGGGCTTTCCTCGGCGGCCGGGCCGCACCGGTGGGTGTGCTGGCCGAAATCGGTGAGTCGCTGGTGGTGGTGCACGGGCAGACGGACCAGATCCGGCTCAAGGGCGCCGCGGCCCAGCGCGAGGCCCTCGATAAGTTCGCGGGGGACGGGCTGGCGTCGACGCTCGCCGGATTCCAGGACCTCTACAGCTCCTGGAAATCCAGCCAGGCAGAGCTCGACTCACTCCGCAGTGCGGAGCGGGAGCGGCTCCGCGAGGCCGAGTCCCTGGAGGCCGCGCTGGCGGAGATCGATGCCGTTGACCCGCAGGCGGGGGAGGACGAGGCCCTCAAGGCCGAGTCGGTGAAGCTGGCCAACGTCGAGGAACTCCGGATCGCCGCCAGCACCGCGCACCAGGCCCTCATCGCCGAGGACTTCGGCGAGGCCGGCGATGCGACGTCGCTCGTGGACGCTGCCAAGCGGACCCTGGAGCACGTGGCCGAACACGACGAGGAACTCGGATCGGCAGCCGCCCGCCTCGCCGAGGTGGGATTCCTGCTCAACGACATCGCCACGGAGCTGGCCAGCTACCAGGCCGGGCTGGACACGGAGGGGCCGGAGCGCCTGGCCGAGATTGAGGAACGCCGGGCATCACTGGCCAAGCTGGTTCGGAAGTACGCGCCGAGCATTGACGAGGTCCTCGAATGGGCGGAGAACGCCCGGGCCCGCTTTGACGAACTGCAGGGCGACTCCACCCGGATCGAAAACCTTGAGGCAGAGGTAACCAGGGCGGCTGCCGAGCTGAAGAAGCAGGCCGCGGCTATCAGCAAGGTCCGCGCCAAGGCCGCCAAGGACCTTTCCGCCCGGGTCAGCGCCGAGCTGAAGGCCCTCGCCATGGCCGACGCCACCCTGGTGATCACCATCGAGGCAGCGGCCCAGCTGGGACCCCACGGCGGGGACGAGATCTCCTTCCTGCTGCAGCCGCACTCGGGCGCTCCCGCCCGGCCTCTGGGCAAGGGCGCTTCGGGTGGTGAGCTCTCCCGGGTCATGCTGGCCATCGAGGTGGTGCTGGCGGCCGTGGACCCCGTGCCCACGTTCGTCTTCGACGAAGTCGACGCCGGCGTGGGCGGGCGTGCCGCCGTCGAGATTGGCCGCCGGCTGGCCATGCTGGCGCGCCACGTCCAGGTCCTGGTGGTGACGCACCTGCCGCAGGTGGCAGCGTTCGCCGACCAGCACATCCGTGTGACCAAAAACTCGGTGCGCGGCGCGGACGGCTCCACCGCCAAGGGCTTCACCTCCAGCGACGTCCAGTTGCTGGACGAAGCTGAGCGGGTCAAGGAACTTGCCCGGATGCTGGCAGGCCAGGAGGACTCCGAAACCGCGCAGGCGCACGCCCAGGAGCTCCTGGACGACGCCAAGCTCCTGCCGCAGCAGGCATAGGTCCGGACTGAGCCTGGCTTCCGGCCGGCCCACCCTTGCCGGGAGCGCCTGGACAGGGAAAACTGAAGCCTTTGGGGAGGCATACCCGATCCGTGGAAGGCTCAATTGATGATAGGCTCGAATTCCGTGGTGCAGCGATCAAATTCCCGTGTAAATTCCCGGTTCCCGGGCTCGTCCAAGACGACCAAACACATCTTCGTCACCGGCGGTGTGGCGTCCTCGCTAGGCAAGGGACTGACGGCCTCCAGCCTCGGACACCTGCTGCGGGCACGCGGCTTGTCAGTAACTATGCAGAAGCTCGATCCCTATCTGAACGTGGATCCGGGCACGATGAACCCCTTCCAGCACGGCGAGGTTTTCGTCACAGACGACGGTGCTGAAACCGACCTCGACATCGGACACTACGAGCGCTTCCTCGACGAGAACCTCGAGGGCTCGGCCAACGTGACCACCGGCCAGGTGTACTCCACCGTCATCGCCAAGGAACGCCGCGGCGAATACCTCGGTGACACCGTCCAGGTCATCCCGCACATCACCGATGAGATCAAGCGCCGGATGCGGCTGCCCTCCGAAGGCAAGAACGCCCCGGACGTCATCATCACGGAAATCGGCGGCACGGTCGGCGATATCGAGTCCCAGCCCTTCCTCGAGTCGGCCCGCCAGGTCCGCCAGGACATCGGCCGGACCAACGTGTTCTTCCTCCACGTGTCGCTGGTCCCGTACATCGGTCCCTCGCAGGAACTGAAGACCAAGCCGACGCAGCATTCCGTGGCGGCCCTCCGCTCCATCGGCATCCAGCCGGAAGCCATCGTGATCCGCTCGGACCGCGAAGTCCCCGATGCCATGCGTGAGAAGATCGGCCGCATGTGCGACGTCGACATCGACGCCGTGGTCAACGCCGCCGATGCCCCCAGCATCTACGACATCCCCAAGACGCTGCACACGCAGGGCCTGGATTCGTACATCGTCCGGGCGCTGGACCTGCCGTTCAAGGACGTGGACTGGACCAGCTGGGACAAGCTCCTGGAGGCTGTCCACAACCCCAAGCACGAGGTCGAAATTGCCCTGGTGGGCAAGTACATCGACCTCCCGGACGCTTACCTCTCCGTCACGGAGGCCCTGCGCGCCGGCGGTTTCGCCAACAACGCCAAGGTCAAGATCCGCTGGGTGCCCTCCGATGAATGTGAAACCCACGAGGGTGCGGTGCGCGCCCTCGAGGGCGTGGACGCGATCTGCGTTCCGGGCGGCTTCGGCATCCGCGGCCTGGAAGGCAAGCTGGGCGCCCTGAAGTTTGCCCGCGAGTCTCGGCTACCCGTGCTGGGCCTGTGCCTCGGCCTACAGTGCATGGTCATCGAGTACGCCCGCAACGTCGTTGGCCTGGAGGGTGCCTCCTCCAGCGAGTTCGAGCCCGATTCCAAGTACCCGGTCATCGCCACGATGGAAGAGCAGCTGGAATTCGTCGAGGGCCGCGGCGACCTCGGCGGCACCATGCGCCTTGGCCTGTACGAGGCGAAGCTGGACGAGGGCTCGGTCATCGCCGAGACCTACGGCACCACCACCGTCAGCGAACGCCACCGCCACCGGTACGAGGTGAACAACAAGTACCGCGACCAGATTGCCGCCGAGGGCCTGGTGTTCTCCGGCACGTCGCCGGACGGCAAGCTGGTGGAATATGTGGAGCTGCCCCGTGAGGTCCACCCGTACTACGTGGCCACCCAGGCGCACCCGGAACTGAGCTCACGGCCCACCAGGCCGCACCCGCTCTTCGCCGGACTGGTGAAGGCCGCCCTGGACCACCAGAGCGGCACCGGCGGAAACAGTTTCGAACCCGCTGCGGCCGCCACTGGCGAAGCCGCCGCAGAGTAGAACAACCACAGCACCCATAGAGTAAGGACGGCGCGATGCCCGGTAATTCTGAAGACACCCCTGCTGGCCGGCAGGTTTCGGATGCGCCGAGCCCGCGCCGTCTGCTCTCCCGGGAGCGGGTCTACAACGGCCGGATCTGGGACGTTGTCAGCGACAGCTTCAAGCTCACCGCCGAGGGCAACCCCCTGGTCCGGGACTACATCGAACACCCCGGTGCCGTCGCTGTGCTCCCCATGAACGACGACGGCGAGGTGCTGCTGATCAAGCAGTACCGCCACCCCGTGGGCATGGACCTGTGGGAGATTCCCGCAGGCCTGCTCGACGTCGAGGGAGAGGACTTCCTGGTGGGCGCAGCACGCGAGCTCGCTGAGGAAGCGGACCTGATAGCGAGCGACTGGAATGTCCTGGTGGACTTCTTCAATTCGCCCGGCTCCTCCAGCGAGGCGATCCGCATCTACCTGGCCCGCGGCCTCACCGAGGTACCGCATCACGAGCTGCACGTCCGCACGGATGAAGAGGCGGAAATCGAGCTGCACTGGATCCCACTCGCGGACGCCGTCGCCGCGGTGCTGGAGGGGCGGCTGCACAACCCGTCGGCCGTCGTCGGAATCCTCGCTGCTGCCGCCGCCAAGGCGGACGGCTTCAGCGGACTGCGGCCGGGCGACGCCGACTGGCCGGCGCACCCCAGCCAGCGCTGATGTCCACGGACACGGCGGCACCGGAGGATTCTCCGGCTGCCGAGGCGGACACGGCGGTATCCAAGCCAGCGGCAGGCGCCGAAACCGCACCGCCGGAACGGCCCCGCACAGCGGTTGACCGCGGCGTGACCGACTACCTCCAGCACATGGGAGTGGAACGGGGCCTCGCCGCAAACACCCTGTCCGCGTACCGCCGCGACCTCGCCCGCTATTCGGCCTACCTCGCAGGGCAGGGCCTCAGCAGCCCGGCTGACATCACCCGCCACCACGTGACGGGCTTTGCCCAGGCGCTCTCCGACGGCGCCGACGGCGGCACTCCGCTCGGTGTGCGCTCCGCGGCGCGGACTGTGGTGGCCGTCCGCGGGCTGCACCGCTTTTGGGCGCTGGAAGGGACGACGACGGCGGACCCCGCCAGCGATGTCCACCCGCCAATGCCCGGCAGACGGCTGCCCAAGGCCATCACCGTGGACGAGGTCACCAGGATCCTGGAGGCAGCGGGCACAGACACCGCAACAGGCCTCCGGGACCGGGCGCTGCTGGAGTTCCTGTACTCCACCGGAGCGCGGATCAGCGAAGCCGTGGGCCTGGACGTGGACGACCTGTCCGTGCAGGCCGCCGAATCCGGACCGGCGATCGTGCGGCTGTTCGGCAAGGGCTCCAAGGAGCGCCTCGTGCCGCTGGGTTCCTTCGCGGCCCGCGCCCTGGACGCCTACCTGGTCCGGGGCCGGCCGCTGCTCGCGGGGAAGGGCAAGGGCACCCCTGCGCTGTTCCTCAACGCCAGGGGCGGGCGCATCAGCCGGCAGAGCGCCTGGACCATCCTGAAGGCCGCGGCGGACAAGGCGAACATCACCAAGGATGTTTCCCCGCATACGCTCCGGCACTCCTTCGCCACCCACCTGCTCGAAGGCGGCGCGGACGTCCGCGTGGTCCAGGAACTGCTCGGGCACGCCTCGGTGACCACCACGCAGGTGTACACGCTGGTCACCGCCGACACGCTGCGGGAAGTCTACGCGGCGGCGCACCCCAGGGCGCTGGGATAGACCCAGCCCTGTGGGATGGACCTGCGGACAGGGCAGGCAGCGCTTAGGCTGGTCTGCATGACCTCCGTGCCCGTCACCCTCTGCTTCCTGCTACGGGAACGTCCGGAGGCCGGGCCCGAGGTGCTTCTGGGCCTGAAGAGGACCGGCTTCGGAACGGGCAAAATCGTCGGCCTCGGCGGCCACGTGGAGGCCGGCGAGACCGATGCCCAGGCGGCGTGCCGGGAGGTCCTGGAGGAGGCCGGCGTCGTTGTCCTCGAGCAGGACCTGTTCGATGCGGGCAAGGTGGAATTCGTGTTTCCTGCCCGCCCTGACTGGAACATGTCGACCCGCCTGTTCACCACCCGCCGCTGGTCGGGTGAGCCGGTCGAGAGCTCCGAGATCTTTCCGGAGTGGTTCCTGGTTTCCGCCCTTCCCCTGGACCGCATGTGGCAGGATGCGGAGCACTGGCTGCCCCTGGCGCTGGCCGGGAACACCGTCGATGCCGTCATCACCCTGAACGACGACAATGAGACCGTGGCCTCGGCCGAATATTCTTTCCGGGCCGTGTAACCGTCCGTTCCCTGGCGGAAACTATACGGTTAGCCTGCCTGGTCAGGGCACTACTTCTTACGTTTGGGGGCAACGTGGATTCGGAGCGCGAACTGGCGTTCATCGCCGTTCACAGGGACAGCTATCCGCGGGTTTACAGATACGTGCGACGGCGGGTGGAATCGCCCGAGCTCGCAGAGGAGCTCGCAGCGGACGTGTTCCGCGTCGTCTGGCAAAAATGGAACGAGCAGCAGCACCCGGACATCGCCTGGCTGCTGACCGTGGCGCGGAACCTGATCGGAAATGCCTACCGGAGCCGTGACCGGCAGGTGGCCCTGCAGACGAAACTCCGGGAGTCCGCCGAGCTCCGCTCCGGTGCGGACTCCGAGGACCTGGTGGTGCACGACGCCATGGCAGCGCTCCGCGACAGTGAGCGCGACATCCTGCAATTGGCGTACTGGGACGAGTTGAGCATGGCGGAGATCGCCGGCGTTCTGCAGTGCAGCGAAGCTGCTGCCAAAGTGCGCCTGCACCGTGCCAGGGCCGCCTTCCGCAAGCAAATGCCCGTAACTTCACGCCCGGGAAAACAGAACCCGGGTAAACAGAACTCAGTCACACAGAAGATGGGTGCATGAGATGGATCCGATCAAGAACCTGATTTCCGGGTCTGACCCGTTTCGCGACGACCCCGCCGCGATGCCCGACGCCGATGCGGCCCTCCGGCGCGTAACCAGCGGCCCCCCGATGTTTACGGACAGCCTGCCCGCGAACGTACTGCGGTTTGAGGACCGGAAAAGGCGGCGGGCGCGTGTTGCCGGTGTGCTGACCCTGGCTGCGGCGGCGGTGACCGCCGGGGTGCTCGTGGCCGCGAACCTTGGAACACTGGTATCGGCTCCTGACCCTGCGGGCACCGTTGTGCCGTCTGAATCGAGCCTGCCGGCGACAGGAACTCCGACGCCGACACCCACCGCAACACCGACAGCGACGCCAACGCCAACCCGCACTGCGGCAGCCGTTACGTGGACCACCTTTACGGACGCCACGGGCCAGGCAACCTTTGAACACCCGCTGGGATGGCGGGTATCCCAAATGCCGGAAACCATCGACGGTGGTGCCTACAACGTCGTCGAAGTGAAGAATGCCGCCGGCAAGACCCTGGCCACCCTGCGGTTGGTCTACGACGCCGCCGGTGGGCCGGTGTGCCCGGACCCGAAGCCGTACCAGACGCTCGACTCGGTGGTCGTCGACATTCCGCAGAAGCCCGCGAAGCTCAAGGAACACCCGCAGGGCCCGTCAGCCTTTGTCTTCCGGGTGATCCAAGGAGACAAGGTGTACGGATCCGTCGCCCTGGCTGACGGGGACCTGGCTCCGCAGCCCACGACGTGTGGCTTGTACAACGGCATCCTCGGCCCGGACAACGTTCCCTTCGCGCAGTTCGGCGACACCACATGGCTCACGGCCGACGGAAATGACGCTCCGCTTACGTTCAACTCCGTTGCCGAGGCCAAGGCGTACATGGGCACGCAGGAGTATCAGGACGTCAAGCGCATGCTGATCTCCCTGGCGCTGCAGCCGGTCAACACAGCCGCGGCAACCAACAAGCGCTTCACCAGCGGGGACGGGAAGGCCAGCTTCCTTCTTCCCGGGGGCTGGACCGCGAAGGATGTCCCCGTCGGAACGCCGGACCACCCGGGGACGGGAATCAGGGTGTCGGACGAGACCGGCAAGGTCAAGGCGAGTTTCCAGCACAGTGCTGCGGGCGGCCTCGGTGGCGCCTGCACGGCTGGAACGTACAAGATCACTGAGCTCGACTCCGGGAAATCGTCCCTCACCGCAGAATGGGCCGTGCAGCGCGGCGTGCGGTTTTCCTACCGGGTAATGGACAGGACCCCGCTCGGCGAGGGATTCAGTTACCAGCTGGGGCTGGTGGACCAGGACAGCGGTTCCGTCAGCGACAATTGCCTCATGTACACGCTCGTGACCGGAACCCCTACGGGGATTCTGTCCTTCGCGGACCGGGCGGTGCAGGATCCCGCCGAGCCGACGTTCACCAGCATGGCCGAAGCCAGGGCCTACGTTGAGACGCCGCTGTACAAGAAGCTGAAGGCCATGATCCAGAGCCTGGACATCAGCTCCTAATGGTGCCCTAAGCTGACCCAACCCTAAGCAACGCCGGGCCGGCCACCGAAAGGTGACCGGCCCGGCGTCGTACGCGTTACAGGCGAGGGACTACGGCACGTGCCGTTCGTCCGGACCGTTGTAGGCGCTCAGTGGGCGGATGAGTGAGTTCGCGTTCAGCTGCTCCATGAAGTGGGCGGTCCAGCCGGTGATGCGGCTGGCGACGAACAGGGGCGTGAACATGTTCGTGTCGAAGCCCATGAGGTGGTAGGTGGGGCCGGCCGGATAGTCGAGGTTCGGCTTGATGCCCTTGGCCTCGTCCATGGCCGATTCGAGGCCGTTGTACAGGCCCAGCAGCTCGGGCCGGCCGAAGTGGGCAATCATCTTGTCGAGGGCGGCCTTCATGGTGGGCACGCGGGAATCGCCGTGCTTGTAGACCCGGTGTCCGAAGCCCATGACCTTCTTCTTCTGGGCGAGGGCGTTCTCCATCCATGTCTTGGCGCGGTCCGCGGCCTCCTCGAGGGACTCCTCGGGCCGGATCCCGATCTCGTCGAAGGTGTGCATGACGGCCTCGTTGGCTCCGCCGTGCAGCGGCCCCTTGAGCGCACCGATGGCGCCGGTCACCGCCGAATGGAGGTCCGACAACGTGGACATGATGACGCGCCCGGTGAAGGTGGAGGCGTTAAAGGAGTGCTCGGCGTAAAGAATCATGGAGACGTTGAAGGCCTCCACCACCTCGGCGACGGCCTCCTCGCCGAACGTCATCCACAGGAAGTTGGCCGAGTAGCCGAGGTCGTCCCGCGGCTCGATGAGTTCCTGGCCGCGCCGCCGCCGCTGGTCGTACGCCACCACCGCCGGCATCGCGGCAAACAGGTCCAGGGCCTTGGCCATGTTGGCCTCGCGGGAGGAATCCTCCGCGAGCTCGTGCCGGGCACCCATCACCGATGCGGCGGTTCGGCAGACATCCATGGGGTGGGCCGTCGTCGGCAGGGTGTCAACCACCTGCTTGACCACGGGATCCAGCCGCCGGCCCGCGCGCTCGCGGGCCGTAAAGTCACTGAGCTCGGCGGAGGACGGCAGCTCGCCGTTCCACAGCAGGTAAGCCACCTCTTCGAAGCTGCACCTGGCGGCGAGCTCCTGAACGGGGTAGCCGCGGTACAGCAGTGAGTTCGTGTCGGGATTGACCTTCGAGACAGCGGTGTAGTCCACCACTACGCCGTCGAGGCCCTTCTTGATGTCTACGTCAGCCATGCTGAACTCCTTCGTTCCTTGCGTCCGATAACCGGCCGGACCGGCCGGTGGTCCTGCGGGATATGGGCGTCAGTCGCTTCCGGGAATCCGGAAGTTGAAGACACCGGTATCAAAGCGGTTGTAGGCCTCGTAATCCACCAGGTCATACAGCCGCGCGCGCGTCAGCATGCTCCCTACCTGTGCCTCCTGCGTTCCGTCTGCCCTAATTGAGTCCAGAGTACGCTCAGCCGCCCCCATGGCACTACGGAGCAGCGTGACGGGATAAATCACCATGTTGACGCCGACTTCCTGCAGCTGGTCCACGGTGAACAGGTCGCTCTTGCCGAACTCGGTCATGTTGGCCAGGATCGGCACGTCCACCGCATCACGGATGGCCTGGAACTCGGCGAGGTCCTTCATGGCTTCGGGGAAGATCGCGTCGGCGCCGGCCTCGACGAGGGCCCTGGCACGGTCCTTCGCCGCGTCCAGCCCTTCCACCGCACGGATGTCCGTGCGGGCCATGATCAGGAAGTTCGGGTCCCGACGGGCATTGGCTGCTGCCCTGATCCGCTTGGTGGCGGTGTCCAGGTCCACGACGTTCTTGCCGTCGAGGTGGCCGCAGCGTTTGGGGTTGAACTGGTCTTCGATGTGGCAGCCGGCGAGCCCGGCGTTTTCGAGTTCCTGGACGCTGCGGGCAACGTTCATGGGCTCGCCGAATCCGGTGTCCGCGTCCACGATGGCCGGCAGGTCGGTCATGCGGGCGATCTGCCCCGCCCGGGTGGCGACTTCGGTCAGGGTGGTGAGGCCAATGTCCGGCAGGCCAAGGTCATTGGCCAGGACAGCGCCCGAGATGTACACCCCGGCGAAGCCTTTCTCCTCGATCAGCCGGGCGGAGAGCGGGTTGAACGCCCCGGGGAACTGCTGGACGGTTCCGGAGCTGAGCAATTCCCTGAACTTGAGGCGCTTCTGCTCCGGGGTGGCGGTGGAGTACAGCATTTAGAACAGCCCCTTGGGCGCGGCGCTGAAGTCGATGATGCCCGGGGCCGCTGTGATGTTCAGCTGGTCGAGTTCGCCGGCGGCCAGTTCGGGAAGGCGTTCGACGGCGGCCAGGAACCTTTCGATTTCATCCTCCGTGACGATGCCCTTGGCCAGGGTGCGGAACTTGTTCACGTACTGTTCACGGGTGAACGGCCGGGCGCCGAGGGGGTGGGCGTCCGCCACGGCGATCTCGTCGCGGATGACGGTGCCGTCCGTAAGGGTGATCTCCACGGAACCGCCGAACGCCTTCTCCGAGATGTCCAGCGAGTGGTACCGGCGGGTCCACTCCGGATCCTCCACAGTGGAGACCTTCTGCCACAGCTCCACCGTGTCCGGGCGGGCGGCGCGTTCGGGGGAGTAGGAGTCCACGTGGTGCCAGGCCCCGTCCTGCAGTGCGACGGTGAAGATGTACGGGATGGAGTGGTCCAGGGTTTCCCGGCTGGCGGTGGGGCTGTACTTCTGCGGATCGTTGGCGCCGGAGCCAATCACGTAGTGGGTGTGGTGGCTCGTCTTGATCAGGACGGACTTCACATTCGCCGGATCGGTTGCCTCGGGGTGCTCCCGGTTGAGCTTGCGGGCGAGGTCGATCCATGCCTGGGCCTGGTACTCGGCCGAATGCTCCTTGGTGTAGGTGTCCAGGATTGCGCGCTTGGCCTCGCCGGCTTCGGGCAGCGGAACCTCGTAGGAGGCGTCCGGGCCGTCCAGCATCCACGCGATCACGCCGTCCTCGCCTTCATAGATCGGGACGGGGGAGGTCTGCCCGCGCATGGACCTGTCCACTGCCTCGATCGCCATTTTGGCGGCGAAGGCCGGTGCGTGCGCCTTCCAGGTGGAGATCTCGCCCTTGCGGGACTGGCGGGTGGCCGTGGTGGTGTGCAGGGCCTGGCCCACGGACTGGAAGATGGTCTCGACGTCCAGGCCGAGCAGCGTGCCGATGCCGGCGGCTGCGGACGGGCCGAGGTGGGCCACGTGGTCGATCTTGTGCTTGTGCAGGCAGATCGCCTTCACCAGGTTCACCTGGATCTCGTAGCCGGTGGCGATGCCGCGGATCAGGTCCTTGCCGCTGGAGCCGACGTGCTGGGCGACGGCGAGGATCGGCGGGATGTTGTCGCCGGGGTGGGAGTAGTCCGCGGCGAGGAACGTGTCGTGGTAGTCCAGTTCCCGGACGGCCACGCCGTTGGCCCAGGCTGCCCACTCCGGGGAGACGCGCTCGCCGATGCCGAACACCATGGCCCCTTTGCCGCCGCTGGACGGGCCGTGCGTGAGGGCCTGGGCCCGCGCAGCTACGATCGGGGCGCGGTTCAGCGAGGCAACGGCCACGGAGGCGTTGTCGATGATGCGGTTGATGACCATCTCCGTGACATCGTTGGTGACCGCCACCGGGTCGGCTGCCACCACTGCGATCTTGTGGGCCAGCTGCTGTTCGCGCGGGAGGTTTTCCTCGCTCTTGTAGACGCGGACGTGGTGTTCCTTAACCATGGGGCTCCTTCTGGGCGGATGTGTGGGCGGCTTTGACGTGCGAAAGACTGCGGTGCAGGTGGACCGTGGTGGCCGCTTCGGCCAGCCGCGGGTTGCCTTCAGCGATGGCTTCGGCGATGGCGGCATGTTCGGCTGCGGCGGCGGTCAGCCGGGCCTGGTCGTCCGCGGCCAGCCTGCGGACCCGGACCAGGTGGACGCGCAGGCTCCGCATGGCCTGTGCAAGGTATGAGTTGGAGATGGCCTCGTCGATGGCGGCATCCAGGCGGCTGACGAGCTCGTAATACTCGTGCCGGGCGGGATCGGGGGAGTCCAGCAGCGCAGGCGCCGCCAGCAGTTCTTCCTGCAATGCCCGGAAAACGCCGGTATCGCCGCGTTTTGCGGCCAGCGCGGCGGCCTTGCCCTCGAGCGTTTCGCGGAGTTCGAACAGCTCGTCGATGTCGTCCAGTGAGATATCGGTGACGACGACGCCGCGGCCGCCCGGCGCCGCCAGCCCTTCCGCCGTCAGCCGGCTCAGGGCCTCGCGGAGCGGTGTCCGGGAGATTCCCAGCCGTGCGGACTGCTCGACCTCGGCGAGCACCGTCCCGGGGAGGAGGCGCCATTCGATGATGTCATCGCGCAGTGCGGCGTAGGCCCTGTCACTCGCGCGCATCCCGCCTCCTCTCCTCGCTTGTATTTAACTTGAGTGTATACACAAGCACCGGCTTTGCCTAGCATTCTGCGCGATAGTCTAGGCGCTATAGGCGCTTGTGTATACACACGAAGAATCCGAGGTTGGACGCGAGTGGTGCAGCGAAGGGTTGGTTCCGTTGCAGCTGGCGAGGGTGGCCTCCGGGCGGACGGTTGTGGCCCTGTCTGCGGCAGGGTCGGTAGGAATGTCAGTGCCCCGGATCACAATGGGTCTATGGAAGCTATCGGGGGACCCACCGCTCATCGGGCCGTAGGCCCGCGTGCCGGCGGGTTGGCTTCTGCGGCAGGGAACGACGGCGGTGACTGGCTCAGCGGGAACACCATCGATGGCGCGGCCAAGAATGTCAGTGCCCCCTCTCATACTGTGGGTATGGATAACAGCACGGCTGCTGCGGAGGCGTTGGAGGCTATTAGTGCCTCTGCTTTGGCGCTGGCTGCGGAGCTGCGCAGGACTGCTGATCCTGCCGGTGCGGGCGCTGATTCGCTGTCGGATGACGTTGACCCGCTTGGAGAGCAGGCGACGGCGTTCCTGGACGGCCTGACCGGGGTGGCCGGGATGGAAGCCCGGCTGGCGTCCGTGAAGGTGCAGCTCGCCACCGGATACGTGGCGGCGGACGCGGCGATGGCGGCTCCGGGTGCAAGCCCGCAGGCTGTTACCGTCCGGCAGATGTCGGTGACGGCGGAGGTGGCCGGTTCGCTGACCGTAAGCGAAGGGGCGGCGGCACGGTTGCTGGTTGAATCGGGCAGGCTGAGCACGAGGCTGCCGGTGACGCTGGCAGCGCTGCAGGCGGGGAACATTTCGTGGCAGCACGCCCGGATCATGTGCGACGAAACCGACGGGCTGGACCCGGTGGCCGCGGCGGCTTTTGAGGCGCACTTCCTGGACCCGGGCGTTCCCAACCCGGCCCGGGGTTGCCCGGCCGGGGAGCTGTTACCGGCGAGGTTCCGGGCGAGGGCACGGTATTGGCGGGAACGGCACCATCAGGAGAGCATCGAAACCCGCCACCGGAACAGTGCCAAGGACCGGCGGCTGGAGTTCAACCCGGATCGGGATGGCATGGCGTGGATATCGGCGTATCTGCCCGCGGACCAGGCCGCCGGGATCTGGAACCGTGCCACCGCCGCGGCGCGTGGGCTTCAGGGGCCTACCGAAACCCGGACCCTGACTCAGCTGCGGGCTGATGTCGCTTCCGCCTGGCTGCTTGGCCCGGCCGCGGGAGTGGACGGCACCCGCGCAGGGTCCATCCTTGCCGGTGGGATGCCGGCCGGTGGCGTGCCGTCCCCGGCGGCGCAGGTCCTGGTCACGGTTCCGGTGTTCTCGCTGCTCGGCCAGACCGAGGAACCGGCCACACTCGACGGGTACGGGCCGATCCCGGCCTCGATGGCCCGCCGGCTGGTCGCCAACGGCGCAACATCGTTCCTGCGGGTCCTGACCGACCCCCGGGACGGGGCACCGTTGGAGATCGGGCGCACCAGCTACCGACTCACCAAACCGATGCGCCAATGGCTGCGGCTGCGGGACGCCAAATGCACGTTCCCCGGCTGCAACAACCACTCCCTCGACAACGACGCCGACCACATCCTCGCCTGGGCCGACGGCGGCGGCACCGGCGTCGCCAACCTCGGCCAGCCCTGCCCCAAACACCACCGCGTCAAACACGCGACCGCGTGGAGACCGGTCGGCGCCACCCGTGAGAAGCCGCCCGGCTGGATCTCCCCGGCGGGACGCCACTACTCTGCCGAACAGCAGGACTGGGAACCACCGATCTGGCCGGTATCAGCGTCCGGTCCAGATTGGTCGGACCTGCCATCAGCTCAAGATCGTTCGGACGCGCCGCTCGACCAGGACTTGGCAGAGCCGCCGGGCTGGTTCGACGCGCTGCCCGAACAAGCCTTACCAGAACCGCCGGGCTGGCTCGGCCCTCCGGATCCGCCAGCGGATCCCGATAACCTGGACGGGTTCTACGGCTACTCACGCGTGGCCGGTTACGAAGGTCCCCAATCATCAGAAGCTCCCAAGAACCTTGACGGTTTCGAGAGCGCGATGGCTCTCGAAAGTTCCGAACCACCACTTCCTGAGGATCCCTGGCCCTACTGGTCCTCACCCACGGCTGCCTAATGGTCGGTCCACATTCCAGTGCCTGCTCTGTATTCAGGTTTGTAGGCCTTGAAATGTCTCAGGGCCTGTCCTGAACAGCGCTCCTGGGTGATGAACCGCGGTCAGAATCCAGACGTGCCCAGCCGAAGTCACGCCCGGGACCACCGGTATTCGTTCTCCGGACGGCCCGGAGCGCCGTACCGGGCCGTCCGGGAAACCGTTCCGGCGTCAGCCAGGTACTCAAGGTAGCGGCGGGCGGTGACCCTCGACATGCCCAAGGCAGTCATGACTTCGGTGGCCGAGACGGCACCCGGCTGTTCCTTCATAAAGTCGCGGACGGCGTCGAGCGTTGAAGGGGCCAGGCCCTTCGGCAGCGGCAGTTCCGACGGCGCCCGCAGGCTCGCGAACGCCTGGTCCACATCGCTCTGCGACGCCGCCGCCTTGGCTGACCCCGTCTCCGGTCCTGCGAGCTGCTCGCGGAACTGCCGGTAACTCTCCAGCTTGTCCGCGAACGTCGCGTAGGTGAACGGCTTGATGAGGTACTGCACGACGCCGATGGAGACAGCGCTGCGCACAATCGCCAGTTCCCGTACAGCTGTAATTGCGATGATGTCGGCGAAATGCCCGGCGGAGCGCATCCGCCGGGCGATGTCGAGGCCATGGAGATCCGGCAGGTTCATGTCCAGCAGAACCAGTTCCACCGGACTGCCGGCGGCGGAGAACTCGGTGAGCATCCGGAGCGCCGACTGGCCGTCCGGTGCCGTTCCCGCCAGCGCGAAACCGTCCACCCTGCCCACGTAGGCGGCGTGTGCCGCAGCTGCGACGGGCTCGTCCTCCACGACGAGGACTCGGATGTCTGTCACGTGTGCTCCTCCGGAAGACTCGATGTAGCCGTGCTTGGCGGGAACGTCCCCGACGGTAATGCGCCAGGCGGGAATGTGCCTGCCGGAAAAACGTCCGGGGTCAACGGGCCGGAATCGTTGGTGGCAGGAAGCGCAATGTCGAAACGTGCGCCGCCCGTGCTCGCGCTGCCGATGGCCATGCTACCGTCCAGGCGCTGGACAGCCTGCTTCACAAGGGCCAGGCCCAGGCCCCGGCCGAACGGCCCGGCGGCCTTGGTGCTGAAACCATACCGGAACACGTCGTCCACAGCCGTTGGGTCAATACCCCTGCCCGTATCCTGCACGGTAATTTCCAGGCCGCCGCCCGAGGTGTCCACCCGCAGCGCCACCCGCCTCGGTGCAGGGGCGTCGGCGGCGGCGTCGATGGCGTTGTCCAAAAGGTTGCCGAGTATCGTGACGAGGTCCTGCACGGCAAGGTCCCCGCTGAGGGCCGGTCCGCTCGCCTCGACCACCAGCTCCACGCCGCGTTCGTGGGCTTCGGCCGCCTTGCCCATCACCAGCGCGCTCAGCACTGGCTCCTGGACCGAACCAACCACGTCGTCCGTCAGCTGTTGGCTCAGCTCGAGGTCCTTCGTGGCGAAGTCGAGCGCCTCATCAGTCCGTCCCAGCTCCAGCAGGGAGACCATCGTGTGCAGCCGGTTGGCGTGCTCGTGCGTCTGTGCCCGGAGGGCATCGGAGAGGGTCCGCATGCTCTCCAGCTCGGTGCCCAGCGATTCGATCTCCGTGCGGTCGCGGATGGTGGCAACGGTGCCGAACAGCCGGCCCCGCTGCCGTTCGGCGGAGGTTCCCGGACCCACCGCCGGGCGCTGGTTAACCACCAGCACGCCGTCACGGGTGAGGTGGATTTCGTCATGGGCCGTCCGCCCTGACTCGAAAAGTTCCTTCAGGCTGGGTGCCAGGGGCAGGTCGGCGAGCAGCGGCGTGGCTGCGTGGTCCTCCTCCGCTTCCCGCGGCTCCAGCCCCAGCAGTTCCGCAGCCTGGTCGTTGTAGATGACCACCCTTCCGGCGGGATCAATCAGGACAACACCTTCCCGGACGGAGTGAAGAACTGATTCGTAGTAGGCGAACAGCTGGGCGAGCTGCTCGGGACCCCACCCCCTGGTCACCCTCCGCAGGTAGCGGCCAAGAAACCAGGAAGCGAGCGATCCGCCTGCCAGCAGCGAGCCGGACACGGCCAGCAGCGCAGGCAACCTGCCGGACACGGCCACATCCACCGTATTGACGGTCACACCGGCCGCCACGAGGGCACGGACCGCACCGCGGGCATCCTTCACCGGGGCAATTGTCCGCACCGACGGCCCCAGCGTTCCAGCGGTGATCTCGGTGAATACGTGGCCTTGGAGGGCCTGCTCGATCGAACCGATATAGGGGCGGCCCAGCTCCTGGTCCAGCGGGTGGGTCCAGCGCGTCCGGTCCGGCGCCATGATGGTGATGAAATCGGCTCCGGAATCGGCCATGACCTTCAGCGCGTAGGGCTGCAGCTGCGCTGACGGGTTCCCCGTCCCGGCGGCCTGCAGCACAAGAGGGTTGTCCGCAATGGACGTCGCCAGGGCGCCCATGCGGCGGCCGGCCTCCTCGTAGGCATGGTCCCGGGCGTCGACGAAGACGGCCGTCCCGACGATGGCCGTCAGGGCCAGCATGAACAGCAGGTTCGCCACGAACAGCCGCCTCGCGATGCTCCAGCGGTGGATCATCAACACCTCCCATGACCAATATGAACGCAACGGTGAGCCAAGTCACTCTGTGGCGAATGATGGAAATCACAAGGACCGACGCGCGGAGCCCAGAGATTGTGCCGAAGCGTCTTCCAGATTATCCATAAGGAGAGACAAGATGGCTTCTCAACGAGGAGAGTCGGCAGTGCCGGCTAAAGCCGAGCGTAAGGGACTCGACAAGTCCCATTACCTTTACATTGCGGTCATCGCCGCAGTCGTTCTCGGCGCTCTGGTGGGACTGCTGTTCCCCGAGGTCGGAAAATCACTCAAGCCCCTCGGTGACGGCTTCATCAAGCTGATCAAGATGATGATCGCCCCGGTCATCTTCTGCACCATCGTGCTGGGCATCGGCTCCATCGCCAAGGCGGCGACCGTCGGCAAGGTCGGCGGGCTGGCGCTGGGCTACTTCGTTGTGATGTCCACCTTCGCCCTGGCGATCGGCCTCGTCGTCGGCAACATCATCCACCCGGGTGAGGGTCTGCAGCTCACGCCGTACGACCCCAACAAGAAGGCGGCCACGGACAGCACCGTTGACTTCCTGCTCGGCATCATTCCCGGGGACATTCCGGTGCTCCCCACCCTGCTCGCCGCCATCCTCGTCGGCTTCGCGCTGCAGAAGATGGGCCCGCAGGGCGCGCCCATCCTCAAGGCGATCGGCCACGGCCAGGCGCTGGTGTTCCGCATCCTGATCATGATCATGTGGCTTGCCCCGGTGGGTGCGTTCGGTGCCATCGCCGCTGTTGTCGGCGCCACCGGCTTCCAGGCCATCGTGAGCATGTTCACCCTGATGATCGCGTTCTACATCACCTGTGCGCTGTTCATCGTCGTCATCCTCGGCGGACTGCTGCAGGTCGTCACCGGCGTGAACATCTTCAAGCTCATGAAGTACCTGGCCCGCGAATACCTGCTGATCTTCTCGACGTCCTCCTCTGAAGCCGCCCTGCCGCGCCTCATCGCCAAGATGGAGCACCTGGGTGTC
This sequence comes from Arthrobacter sp. NPDC056727, assembly GCF_042790555.1. Lineage (NCBI taxonomy): Bacteria > Bacillati > Actinomycetota > Actinomycetes > Micrococcales > Micrococcaceae > Arthrobacter > Arthrobacter sp. NPDC056727. The sequence continues at coordinate 28,259 of NZ_JBHTZA010000006.1, forward strand.
TCCAAGCCGGTCGTCGGCGTGACGGTCCCCACCGGCTACTCCTTCAACCTGGACGGCACGGCCATCTACCTGACCATGGCATCGCTCTTCGTGGCCAACGCCATGGGTACCCCGCTGGACCTCGGCGCGCAGATCTCCCTGCTGGTCTTCATGATCATCGCGTCCAAGGGCGCAGCCGGCGTCACCGGCGCCGGACTGGCCACGCTCGCCGCCGGCCTGCAGGCCCACCGGCCCGAACTCCTGGGCGGCGTCGGCATGATCGTGGGCATCGACCGCTTCATGTCCGAGGCCCGTGCGCTCACCAACTTCACCGGCAACGCCGTCGCCACCCTGCTGGTCGGCACGTGGGTCAAAGAGGTCGACGGCGAACAGGTCAACCGGGTGCTGTCCGGCGAGGAGCCGTTCGACGAGCAGACCATGGTGGCCCACCGCCACGGCCTGGGGGAAGCCGCCGAGCCCGCCGTGGCCGCCAAGGCCTAAAGTCAACGCCCGCCCCAGCGCTACTACAGCGACACCGCCCGCACAGGCCCAGCCTGTGCGGGCGGTCTCATTGTTGCCGGCCAGTTTCGTTAAGGCCGGGTTGTTCAAGGCCGGGCCGGAAGAACCTTCGACCTCAGGTACAAGGTCAAGGCTCAAGCGCCATCAAAAGTCAAGGTCCGCGGAATGCCGTGTCGGGCGCTGTAACCTTGGGGTGGAAGAAGCAGGGGCGCTGGCAGACAGCGGCAGAAAAATCACCGTCATCGAAAGTGTGGATTGATACGTGAGCAGCGAACAGGGTTCAGCAACTCTGGAAGGCACGGAACTCGACCTGGAAGACGCCGTCATGGGTCCCACAGGCCGTCCCCACCGCGAATTTCCGGAGCCCGCGCCGCTGTCCTCCCATGGACCGGCCCGCGTCATAGCCATGGTTAACCAGAAGGGCGGAGTGGGTAAGACCACCTCCACCATCAACCTTGCCGCAGCGCTCGCAGAATACGGCCGCCGCGTGCTTTTGGTGGACTTCGACCCGCAGGGTGCCCTGTCCGCCGGGCTCGGCGTCAACCCCCACGAACTCGATCTGACGGTCTACAACGTCCTGATGGACCGCAAGATCGACATCCGCGAAGCCATCCACCAGACCGGCGTGGAGAACGTGGACCTGCTGCCCGCCAACATCGACCTCTCCGCGGCGGAAGTGCAGCTGGTTAACGAGGTAGCCCGCGAGCAGGTGCTGGACCGGGCGCTGAAGAAGGTCGAGGACGAGTACGACGTCGTGCTCATCGACTGCCAGCCCTCGCTCGGCCTGCTCACCGTCAACGCGCTGACCGCGGCCCACGGTGTGATCATTCCGCTCATCTGCGAGTTCTTCGCCCTGCGTGCGGTGGCCCTGCTCGTCGAAACCATCGACAAGGTCCAGGACCGCCTCAACCCGCGGCTGCAGGTGGACGGGGTTCTGGCCACGATGTACGACGCCCGCACGCTGCACAGCCGCGAAGTCATCAGCCGCCTGGTGGAAGCCTTCGGGGACAAGGTCTTCGAGACCGTCATCAAGCGTTCCATCAAGTTCGCCGACGCCACGGTGGCCGCCGAGCCCATCACGAGCTACGCCGGCAACCATGTGGGTGCCGACGCCTACCGCCGGCTCGCCAAGGAACTGATTTCGCGCGGCGGCGCGCCCTAGCCCGGATGACCGCAGAGCCGGCAACGCCCCCCGCAGAAACCAGGCGGTCCGGCTTCGAAGTACGCCTGGCCAACTTCAGCGGCCCCTTCGACCTCCTGCTGGGACTGATTTCCAAACACCAGCTGGACATCACCGAGGTGGCGCTCGCCACGGTCACCGACGAGTTCATCCGGTATATCCGGAACCTGCAGGAGCTGGGGGAGGAGTGGGCCCTCGACGAGGCCAGTGAGTTCCTTGTCATCGCCGCCACTCTCCTGGACCTGAAGGCGGCGCGCCTGCTGCCCGCAGGCGAGGTGGAGGACGACGACGACATCGCCCTCCTCGAGGCCCGTGACCTGCTGTTCGCACGGCTGCTGCAATACAAGGCGTTCAAGCAGGTCGCGGCACTGATGGACGAGACGCTGGAACTGGAATCCCGCCGTTATCCGCGGCAGGTGGCCCTCGAGGAACACTTCGCCGCCATGCTGCCGGACCTCGTCTGGAAGCACAGCCCCGGGCAGTTTGCTGCGCTGGCCGAGGCCGCGCTCAAGCCCAAGGTACCGGCGCCGACGGAGGTCGGCGTGGAGCACCTGCACGGGAGCGCGGTCAGTGTCCGGGAGCAGGCGGAGCTGATTGGGCTGCGGCTGCAGGAGGGCCGGCCCCTGACATTCCGTGCCCTCATAGCCGACGCCGAATCCACCCTGGTTGTGGTGGCGCGCTTCCTGGCGCTGCTGGAACTGTTCCGGGACCAGGTGGTGGCATTTGACCAGGTCGCGCCGCTCGGCGACCTGACCGTCCGCTGGACTGCGCCCGGCACCGACTGGACAGCTGAGCACCTGAGCGAGGAATACGAGGAGCAGCAATGACGGATCCAGGTACGGGGCGGGAGCGCGCCGCGCTTGAGGCGGTGCTGATGGTGCTGGACGAGCCTGCCTCTGCCGTCGACCTTGCCGCAGGGCTGAACCTGACGGTGCCTGCCGTCGAGGCGATGCTGCTGGACCTGCAGCGCGACTATGACGGCTATACTGTTAAAGCCCCGGATATGGAAACTGGCTGTAACGGACCTCAGCGTGAGGTCATATCCAGCCCCCGGGGTTTTGAATTGCGGAATGTCGCCGGCGGCTGGCGCATCTACTCCCGGGCTGAATTCGCCGACGTCGTCGGCGCCTTCGTGCTGGAGGGGCAGACGGCCAGGCTGACCCAGGCGGCGCTCGAGACACTCGCCGTCATCGCCTACCGGCAGCCGGTGTCACGGGCGCGGGTGTCTGCAATTCGCGGAGTCAACGTTGACTCTGTTGTGCGGACGCTGACCCAGCGCGGGCTTATCGAGGACGCCGGAACGGATCCGGAATCGGGCGCAGTCCTGTACCGCACGACGTCGTACTTCCTTGAACGCATGGGAATCGGCTCGGTGGCTGAGCTGCCTCAGCTTTCACCCCACCTTCCGGGGCTCGAAGGGATTGAGGAGTTCTACGACGCCGGAAGAATGTAGGCGGCATGCCTGCGAAGCAGTTTTTACCAGGGCAGATTTATTCTGCACGGCTGGCTAGTGTTGTCTTCGGACAACCTTTGCCGGTCAAAATCACAGAGGACGGGTCATGACACAGGCGGGACGCCAGGGTTCACCACGTAACAGCTCCGGACGCAAGGGTCCGGACCGCAACGCCGCACGCGGAGCCGCACAGGGCCGCGGCGCGGGCGCAGGGAAGCGCGACTTCCCCAAGGGCGGTGACCGCCCCTTCGGCGACCGCACTTACAAGGCCAAGCCCCGCGAGGAACGTTTCGTCGATCCTGACGAGGCCCCCGCCGGCCGCCGGCCCGCGGGTGACTGGAAGCCGGGTGCCAAGGCCCCCGCACCGAGGGCGGGTGCAGCCAAGGCCGGCGCACGCAAGGCTGCTGCTGCCCGGAAGCCAGGCGCGAACAAGGCGCCCGGCACCCCCGGCGCGCTGAAGCCCAAGTCTGCCGCCCCGAAAACCGCGGGTTCACGCGCCTTCGGCAGCGAACGCTTCGGCCAGAACCTGGGACCTGTCCGCAGGCCTTCGCGCGGCCGCGGGCCCCGTGCCGACGTGCCCCAGTCCGAATTCCACGACGCCGACGGGGTCCGCCTCCAGAAGATCATGGCCTCCGCCGGCGTCGCCTCGCGCCGCGTCTGCGAAGAGATGATTGCAGAAGGCCGCGTGGAGGTCGACGGCAAGGTCGTGACCGAGCTCGGCGTCCGCGTTGACCCCAAGACCGCCGTCATCCACGTGGACGGCCTGCGCATCCAGCTCGATGACACGCTGGTGTACATGGTGTTCAACAAGCCCAAGGGCGTGGTGTCCACCATGGAGGATCCCGAGGGCCGGCCGTGCATCAGTGACTTCATCCGCAACAACCAGGGTGAACGGCTCTTCCATGTCGGACGCCTGGACGTCGCCACCGAGGGCCTGCTGCTGCTGACCAACGACGGCGAGCTTGCCAACCGGCTGACCCACCCGTCCTACGAGGTCCCCAAGACCTACCTGGTCCAGGTCCGCGGACCGTTCCCGCAGGGCATCGGCGCGCAGCTCAAGGAAGGCATCGAACTCGAGGACGGCTTCGCGTCGGTCGACTCCTTCCGGCTGGTCGACTCCACCCCGGGCCACGTGCTGATCGAAGTGGTGCTGCACTCCGGCAAGAACCGCATTGTCCGGCGCCTGTTCGACGCCGTTGGTTTCCCGGTGCTGCGCCTGGTGCGCGTTAAGGTCGGCCCCATCGGCCTGGGCGACCAGCGCCAGGGAAGCATCCGCAACCTCGGCAAGCAGGAAGTCGGCCACCTGCTGGCATCCGTGGGGCTGTAAGGAATGTCGGCATTCCGTACGCACGGCCGGGGGCACCTGAACGGGCCGGTCGTTGTTATTGGCACGGGTCTGCTCGGGACCAGCATCGGCCTCGGCCTGCGCGGCCGCGGCGTCGCCGTCTACCTGTCCGATCCGTCGCCGACCAACCAGGCGGTCGCCGTCGACATCGGTGCCGGCCTTCCGCTGGCATCCCTCGGCGACGAGAGCCCCGAACTCGTTGTTGTCGCCTCGCCGCCGGACGTTACGGCGGACGTTGTGGAGCGTGCGCTGGCAGACTACCCGGACGCCACCGTCGTCGACATCGCCAGCGTCAAGGCAGCGATCCTGCGTGAGCTGCGCAACCGCGGCGCGGACCTCAGCCGCTACGTGGGCACCCATCCCATGGCCGGACGCGAAAAGTCCGGCCCGGTGGCCGCCCGCGGCGAGCTTTTCACCTCGATGCCGTGGGTGGTGTGCCCGACAGAGGAATCCTCGGCCGGTGCGGTCCAGACCGCGCGTGCACTGGCGACCGACCTGGGTGCCCTCGTTTCACAGTTCACCGCCGAGGAACATGACGGGGCCGTGGCCCTGGTCTCCCACCTGCCGCAGGTGATGTCCTCGCTGCTGGCCACCCGGCTGCAGGACACGCCGCTGCACGCCCTCTCCCTTGCGGGGAACGGGCTCCGCGACACCACCCGCATTGCAGCCAGCGATCCTACGCTGTGGGTCCAGATCCTGGGTGCGAATGCCGGCAAGGTGGTGGAGATCCTCTACGGTGTCCGCGAAGACCTCAACCGGCTGATCGGAACACTGGAAGACCCCGCGGCCGCCGGAGCACGTCTTGACCTGGCCCAGCTGATGAGCGAGGGCAACGCCGGGCAGGCCCGCATTCCGGGTAAGCACGGCGGACCGCCGCAGGCTTATTCCTGGCTCACGGTGCTCGTTGATGACCGGCCGGGCCAGATCGCCAGGCTGCTGACCGAGATCGGTGAGATTGGCGTTAACCTCGAAGACCTCCGCCTGGACCACTCTTCCGGGCAGAATGTGGGCATGGTGGAGATCTCAGTGCTGCCGAGCGCGCATGACCTCCTTGTAGAAGCACTAAGCGACCGTGGATGGCGGGTACTTCAGTAATGACACAGGAACTCCTTGACACGCTGCCTGCCCTCCGGCTGGGCCGTGCGCTGGTGGTGGCCATCGACGGGCCGTCCGGCTCAGGCAAGTCCAGCGTCAGCAAGGAAGTGGCGCGCCGCCTCAGCCTTGCCTACCTGGACACCGGCGCCATGTACCGGGCCCTCACCTGGTACTGCCTTGACCGGGGAACGGACCTCGCCGATGCCTCCGCCGTCGAACTGGCTGCCGAAGAACTGCCGCTGGACATCAGCACCAGCCCGCACACCGAGTTCGTGCGCGTGGATGGCACCGACGTTACCGACGCCATCCGGGAGCCGGCCATCTCGTCGGCCGTTAGCGCCGTCGCCACCACGCTCGGTGCCCGGACGGAACTTATCCGCCGCCAGCGCGCCCTGATCGAGAAGCACAACCGCCGCATGGTGGTGGAGGGCCGGGACATCACCACCGTCGTCGCGCCCGGCGCCCAGGTGCGCATGCTCCTCACCGCCAGCGAGGAGGCGCGGCTCCGCCGCCGCGGGATCCAGCTCGGCGGAACCCAAAGCGCCGAGCAGCTGGCCGCCCAGGTGACCCAGCGGGACGCGAAGGATTCCACCGTGGTGAACTTCACCCAGGCGGCGGACGGCGTGGTGACGCTGGATTCCTCGGAGCTGGATTTCGAGGAAACCGTGGCCGCCGCGCTGCGGATCGTCACCAAGGTCATCAACCATGAGTGATCCCGCCAGGACGCCGGCCGGCTGGACCGTGGCGTGGAGCAGGCCTGTCGGCCGGTTCCTGAACAACGTCGTCTACCGCACAGCCGTCACCGGCAGCTCCAACGTTCCGGCCGCCGGACCGGTGATCTTCGCAGGAAACCACATCAGCTTCCTCGACGGTCCCGTCATGTTCGGCGCGTCGCCCCGGCCCATGCACATCCTGGTCAAGAAGGAGATGTTCAAGGGTTTCCTCGGCCGCGTCCTGAAGGCCTCCGGCCAGCTTCCGGTTGACCGGCGGGGTGACCGGTCGGTCCTCCAGCTCAGCAAGGACGTGCTCGACGCCGGCCGCTGCATCGGCATCCTGCCCGAGGGGACGCGGGGGAGCGGCACAGCAGCCGGCATCAGCAACGGGGTGGCATGGCTGGCCCTGAATTCCGACGCCGTCGTGGTGCCGGTGGCCATCCTGGGCACCCGGCAGGGCGGCGAACACCTGGACAGCATCCCGAGGCCCGGCCGCAGGCTGCACGTCAGCTTCGGCAAGCCCCTCACGCTCTGCCGGAATCCGGACGAAACCGGCCGTGCTTCAATGGACGGGGCGGCTTCGGAAATCCGGGACACTCTGGCCGCGCACGTCCGGGACACCGTCCGGCTCAGCGGGCTGCCATTGCCCGCAGCGGATCATCCGCACCACCGTTCCACCGCAGTAGCCGGACCGCCGGCAGACCACCATTAAGGAAAGCGCAATGAGCGATACGACTCAAACTTCCGGCCGCTCCGGCTCCGGCGAAGACGAATACACGCCCACCGGCACAGACCAGGTGGCTGAACATCTGGCGGCCATGGACGACGACGAGGCGGAGCTTCGCGCCGCTTCCCTCCGCGCCGGCCTGGACGACTACGAACTCGACGAGGAAGACGCCGCGCTCCTCAGCGGCCTGCACGATGAGGACGAGCTTGAGGGCCCGCTCAAGCTGGATCCCGTGCTGGCCATCATCGGCCGCCCGAACGTCGGCAAGTCCACCCTCGTCAACCGCATCCTCGGCCGCCGCGAGGCCGTTGTAGAGGACACCCCCGGCGTGACCCGCGACCGCGTCATGTACTCGGCCGACTGGAACGGCCGGAACTTCACCCTGGTGGACACCGGCGGGTGGGAACACGACGCCCGCGGCATCCATGCCCGGGTGGCGGAACAGGCCGAAATGGCAGTGGAACTGGCTGACGCCGTGCTGTTCGTCGTCGACTCGGCCGTCGGGGCAACCGCCACCGACGAAGCCGTCATGAAGATGCTCCGGCGGAGCAAGAAGCCAGTCATCCTCGTGGCCAACAAGGTGGACGACTTTGCCCAGGAAGCCGACTCGGCGGTCCTGTGGGGCCTGGGCTTCGGCGAGCCGTACCCCGTTTCCGCGCTGCACGGCCGCGGCGTCGCGGACCTGCTGGACCACGTCATGGACACCCTGCCGGAGTTCTCCACCGTCGAGGGCGTTGAACGCTCCGGCGGCCCGCGCCGGATCGCCCTGATCGGCCGTCCCAACGTCGGCAAGTCCTCACTCCTGAACAAGCTGGCCGGCTCCGAGCGCGTGGTGGTGGACAACACCGCCGGCACCACCCGCGACCCCGTTGACGAATTCATCGAGCTCGGCGGCCAGACCTGGCGCTTCGTGGACACCGCCGGCATCCGCCGGCGCCAGCACATGGCGCAGGGCGCCGACTTCTATGCCTCCCTGCGGACCCAAAGCGCGCTGGAAAAGGCGGAGGTCGCCGTCGTTCTCCTGGCCGTGGACGAGGTGCTCAGCGAGCAGGACGTCCGGATCCTGCAGCTGGCCATCGAATCGGGCCGTGCCCTGGTGCTCGCGTTCAACAAGTGGGACCTGCTGGACGACGAACGCCGCCGGTACCTCGAACGCGAAATCGAGCAGGACCTGGCGCACGTGGAGTGGGCGCCGCGGGTCAACATCTCCGCCAAGACCGGCTGGCACAAGGACCGTCTGGTGCCGGCCCTGGAGCTGGCGCTGGAAAACTGGGACCGCCGTATTCCCACCGGGCGGCTCAACGCCTTCCTGGGCGAGCTTGTGGCGGCGCATCCTCACCCTGTCCGCGGCGGCAAGCAGCCCCGCATCCTGTTCGGCACGCAGGCCTCCAGCCGGCCGCCCAAGTTCGTGCTGTTCACCACCGGCTTCCTGGACCCGGGCTACCGCCGGTTCATCACCCGCCGCCTGCGGGAAACCTTTGGCTTCGAGGGAACGCCCATCGAAGTCAGCATGCGTGTGCGTGAAAAGCGCGGGAAGAAGCGTTAATTACGACACACCGGGCAGCGAATGCCGGAAAGTGTCATTGACACCCTCCGGAATCGTGTAAGCTCTTCTAGGTGGTTCGGCCGGACTGCTTGGATGAAATTCTTCGGAAAATTCATCTGGCGGAGAACGGCGGAACTGACGGGCTGTAGCGCAGCTTGGTAGCGCACTTGACTGGGGGTCAAGGGGTCGCAGGTTCAAATCCTGTCAGCCCGACCACAACAAAACCCCGCTGATCCAACAGGATTGGCGGGGTTTTTTGTTGTCCCGAACTTTAGGTGAGAGAACGACGCCGGCTGGTTGCCCGTCGTCGTGCAGCCGGCAGCGTACGTGCTACTTGAGGAAGCGGGACGTTCTGCGGTCGGCCAGGATTTTGCCGTTTGTCTGGCAGGTCGGGCAGTACTGCAGGGCGGTGTCGGCGAAAGACACCTCCCGGACCGTGTCCCCGCATACCGGGCAGGGCTGTCCGGCGCGGCCATGCACATTCATGCCGCTCCGTTTCGCATCCTTGAGGTCGGCGGGTGCCTTTCCCTGGGCCTGGGCCACTGCGGCTCCCAGGACGGTGTGGATGGCGTCGAACAGGATCCCGACCCTCGCCGGCTCCAAGGCATTGGCCATGGCGAACGGCGAGATTTTCGCGGCATGCAGGATCTCGTCGCTGTAGGCGTTCCCAATGCCCGCGATCACACTCTGGCTCCGCAGCACGCCTTTGATCTGGTGCGCGTGCCCGGCGAGAATCTCGGCGAACATCTCCCGGGTGAAGGCCGGGATCAGCGGATCCGGTCCGAGGTCGGCGATGCCGGGAACGGCGCCGGGCTTAGTCACCACGTAGATTGCCAGGCCTTTCTTGGTCCCGGCCTCGGTCAGGTCAATGCCCATCTTCGTGCCGTCCGCCCCGGCAAAGTGCAGGCGGGCCGCGATCGGACCCTTTCCGGGCCGGAGGGGATCAGGTGAAGGCTTCTCTGTGAAACGGACCCAGCCCGCCCTGGCGAGGTGGAAGATGAAGTACAGGCCGTCGGCGTCGATGCTGATGAACTTTCCGAACCGCTCCACACCGGTGATGGTCCTGCCGGCCAGCGCCGTGTAGGGAGGGTCGGCCGTCTTGAGTACGGCCACGGACAGGATCTGCAGCTTTTCCAGCACCGCACCGCGCAGCCGGGTGTCGAGGAACGTGCTCAGTGCGGCCACTTCGGGTAGTTCCGGCATGGCACCACTTTGCCATAAGGGATGCCGGATTGGGCGGTGGCGGCGGGGCATAATGGCACACCCGGCGGCCACGGAGTTGTGCATATACTTTCAACCGGTGGCTGTTCCTTGCGCCTCCGTTGACATTGGTGATTGACCCGATGAAAGGCCCCTGATGAGCAACATTCCCTCTGATCTGTCCTACACCGCCGAACACGAATGGGTGACCGCACCGAACGCCGATGGTGTGGTCCGCGTGGGGATCACCGACTTCGCCCAGGACGCCCTCGGGGATGTCGTCTACGCCCAGATGCCCGAAGTCGGCACCACTGTTAAGGCAAACGACGTCGTGGGTGAGGTTGAATCCACCAAGAGCGTCAGCGATATCTACGCGCCCGTCTCCGGCGAAATCGTGGCCCGGAACGAGGCACTCGACTCCGATTCGGCGCTAATTAACTCCGATCCGTACGGCGACGGCTGGCTCATCGAGGTCAAGCTCGCCGAAGCTGATGCGGTGGATTCCCTGCTCAGTGCATCGGAGTACGAACAACAGGTAGGCTAAAGCTAACCGGTCCCGCTGCCCGGCCGCCGGACTCCGGAAATGGAGTCCAGAGGCCGGACGGCGGGCGGCATACCGGAGCTGCCAGGCAGCCCCGGACGGTACGCGTTGATTGCAGGGGGACATCTGCAACGAAGGAGGAGGAATCCATGGTTGGCGGCGAACAGAACCACACCAACGGCGATTACGGCACAGGTGCGGGCAGGGCCTCGGAAACCACCTCGATCAACCTCACTCCGGTTCATGAAGAGCCCACGATTGTACCCAAGCTCTCCCCGGAGGAACGCTCTGCCGTTGAGGCGCTTCCCTCCGGCTCCGCCCTGCTCGTGGCCCACAGCGGGCCAAACTCGGGTGCCCGCTTCCTCCTTGACTCCGATGTCACCACGGCCGGGCGGCACCCCGACGCTGACATTTTCCTCGACGACGTGACGGTGTCCCGCCGCCACGTTGAGTTCCGGCGCACGCCGCGGAGCTTCGAGGTGGTGGACACCGGAAGCCTGAACGGCACCTATGTCAACCATGACCGCGTGGACAGCGTGGAACTGAGGTCCGGAAACGAAGTCCAGATTGGCAAGTTCCGTCTCACCTTCTACCTGAGCCCTGCCCGCGCAGCAGGACGCGTCTGATTCGGAGCGGCTGCCTGTGGCAATGGCACAACCGGAGCGCCGGGGACCCCTGGTCCTGAACATCGGGGAAGTGCTCGCTCAGTTGAGCGATGACTTTCCGAGCATGACGGCGTCGAAAATCAGGTTCCTTGAGGAAAAGGGACTCATCAATCCCCGGCGTACGCCCGCGGGTTACCGTCAGTATTCGGACAGCGACGTCGAACGGCTCCGCTTTGTCCTGTCGCTGCAGCGCGACCAGTACCTGCCGCTCAAGGTCATCAAGGATTACCTTGACGCCATCGACAGGGGCGAGCGGCCGGAGAACCTTCCGCCTGGGGTCACCGTATCGCCGCGGATCGTTTCGGACGAGCTCGCCGCTGAACTGCAGAACAAGGCGCGCCGGCTCAGCGAAGAGCAGCTGCGCGCGGAGTCGGGGGCCAGCGTGCCGCTCCTGCAGTCCCTGCTGAGCTTCGGCCTCATCGGACACACCGACGGCAAATTCGACGAGCACGCCCTCCAGGTGGCCCGCGCCTGCGTCCAGCTGGAGAGCCACGGCCTGGAGCCACGGCACCTCCGTCCGTTCCAGGCCGCCGCGGAGCGCGAGTTTGGTCTCGTGGAACGCGCCGTGGCCACACTGACCTCACGCAGGGACGCTGCGTCGCAGGCCCGCGCGGCGGAAGCGGCGCGGGAAATCAGCGACCTGTGCCTCACCCTGCACCGGGCCCTTGTCCAGGACCGTATCTCGCGGATGGAAATCTGATGATCGAAGTCGAGATTGTGGGCGTCCGCATCGAACTGCCCTCCAACCAGCCCCTGGTTCTGCTCCGCGAGATGCACGGGGAACGCCACGTCCCCATCTGGATCGGAACACCCGAGGCCAGCGCCATCGCGCTGGCCCAGCAGGGTGTTGTGCCGCCGCGGCCCATGACCCACGACCTCCTGGTGGATGTCGTGGAAACGCTGGGCCACTCCGTGGTCAGCGTGAACATCGTAGCCGTGGAGGACAACATCTTCTACGGCCAGCTGCAGTTCGACAACGGGGCCACGGTGAGCTCCCGGGCCTCCGACGCCCTGGCCATCGCACTGCGCGCCAAGTGCCGGATCTGGTGCGCCGACTCTGTCATGGACGAGGCCGGCGTGCGCATCACTGAACACGATGAGGGCGAGGACACGGAGCCCGGCCCCACTGTGGAGGAGGAACGTGAGCTGCGGAGGTTCCGGGAGTTCCTGGATGACGTGGAACCAGAGGATTTCGACGGCTAGGTCACGTTAAGGTTAAAGTTAAGCCTGAAACTTTCGACACGCCCTGCCAATCATACGAAGGTCTTTGACCTTGGGGCGCGGCAGGCCTAACGTCGGAGGTACCAAGTTCCCATTGCATACGACAGCGGCGCAAGTCACACTGGAAAGTGCTACTCCGGCCGAATTACAAGCATGATTTTCTTCCGGACTTCATGCGCGTAGCAGCTGTTGCGGCAACTTCCCCAGGGGAGCTCATGACAAGGAGGATCCACGTGAGTCCGAAAGGCGAAGCAGGCGAGCTGAAGCAACCCTCGACGGCCGGCGTTGCCGTGCCCGCAAGCGGTGCTCAGGGCCTTCTCTTCACTGAGGATCTCCCGGTCCTGGACGAAGACGCCGGCTACCGCGGGCCCACGGCCTGCAAGGCCGCCGGCATCACGTACCGGCAGCTCGACTACTGGGCCCGGACGGGCCTTGTGGAGCCTGCGGTCCGCGGTGCAGCGGGCTCCGGCTCCCAGCGGCTCTACGGTTTCCGCGACATCCTGGTCCTGAAGGTGGTTAAGCGGCTGCTGGACACCGGCGTATCGCTGCAGCAGATCCGCAGCGCCGTCGAGCACCTGCGTGAACGCGGCGTGGAGGATCTTGCCCAGATCACCCTCATGAGCGACGGCGCCAGCGTCTACGAATGTACGTCCGCGGACGAAGTCATCGACCTCGTGCAGGGCGGCCAGGGCGTGTTCGGCATCGCTGTGGGCCGCGTGTGGCGGGAGGTTGAGGGAAGCCTCGCCTCGCTGCCCAGCGAGCACGCCGGCGAGCAGGCCTTCCCCGACGACGAACTCAGCAAGCGCCGCGCTGCGCGCAAGATTGGCTAGCCACGCAAGATCGGCTGGCAGGACTTAAGCAGAAGGGCCGCCTCCCGTCCGGGAGGCGGCCCTTCGCGCGTGAGCCGGGTGTTCGGCGCCGTCTATCAGGTTCAGAGGCTAGCGGGCGCTCCGGCTGCGGCTGGTCTTGTTGGTGGCCATCAGGTTTCCCAGCAGTGTGTCGTAGAGTCCGGCCGCGGTTTTGGCGGAGTCGCCGGGCCAGTGGTGGACGGAATGCGCCGCGCCCTGGATCTGCTGCCAGTTGGCCTGCTCCGGGATGTGCGGGGCCAGCAGCAGGTCCCCGAACATGGCCTGCATTTCGGCCAGCCGGAAAGCGTGCTCGGAGGAGCCGGAGCGCACGCGGTTGGCCACGATGCCGGCGGGGGAAAGGTTGGGTGCGAATTCCTGCCGGAACAGCTGGATGGCCCGCATGGTGCGTTCGGTTCCGGCCACGGAGAAGAGGCCGGGCTCGGCCACCAGGGCCACTTTGTTGCTTGCGGACCAGGCCATGCGGGTGAGCCCGTTCAGGGACGGCGGGCAGTCCACCAGGATGAGTTCGTACGCATCTGCGCCGGCGAGTACCGCGGACAGCCTGCGCAGGTCGCGCTTGCCGAGGTCGGGGCGGTCGTAAATTCCGGTGTAGGCGGAGCCGACGGCGACGTCCAGCACCGCTGGACCGGAACCGTTGGAGGCCGCCCGGCTGATCCAGCCGCTGGGCACCACGTTGTCTGCGATCTTGGCTTTGCGCGGATTCTTCAGCATCCTGCCGATGTCCAGCCTGTCGCTGGGCTGCACCCCGAGCGCTGTGGTGGCGTCGGCATGGGGATCGAGATCCACCACGAGGGTTGGGATGCCTGCGGCCAGTGCCGCAGACGCCAGTCCGGTTGTCACGGATGTCTTGCCGACACCGCCCTTGAGGCTGCTGATGCTGACTACTTGCACTTGATAAACCAATACCTAACGCCGGTTGCCGTGTTGGGGTACGTTCTGTTCCGGTGCTGCAGGAACAGGGGCAGGCTTCCGCCGCCCTCAACATCATATGTTGACCTCGGCCCGAATCCCTTTTTATCCGGATCCGGGCATGCCTTCCGTCCGGCCGTTCCGGCGTCGTTCTTCTGCAGCAGCAAAAGTGGCCCAAATCGACAGCAGTTTCGGCAGGGCAGTGAATATGGCCCGCAGATGACGGATAATTCTGTGATGGTGGACACACTGATTTGTGTTTCGTCCAGCCCGTCTTACACACTGTGACCACTCACCGATCCACCCGCAATGATGCAGGAGAAGTATGTTTTCCAAGATTCTGGTGGCCAACCGCGGAGAAATCGCAATCCGTGCTTTCCGTGCCGGCTACGAACTGGGCGCCAAGACAGTCGCCGTGTTCCCCAACGAGGACCGTAACTCGATCCACCGCCAGAAGGCCGACGAGGCGTATCTGATTGGCGAAGAGGGACACCCCGTACGCGCCTACCTGGACGTCGACGAGGTGGTCCGTGTTGCCAAGGAGTCCGGTGCGGACGCCATCTACCCCGGTTACGGCTTCCTCTCCGAAAACCCGGACCTGGCGCGTGCCGCCAAGGCTGCAGGCATCACGTTCGTGGGTCCGCCCGCGGAGGTCCTGGAACTCGCCGGCAACAAGGTGGCCGCGCTGGAGGCTGCCCGCAAGGCCGGCGTTCCCGTGCTGAAGTCGAGCGCGCCGTCGAAGGACCTTGACGAGCTTCTCGCCGCTGCGGATGAGATCGGTTTCCCCATCTTCGCCAAGGCCGTGGCAGGCGGCGGCGGGCGCGGCATGCGCCGCGTGGACACCCGCGAGGCACTGCCGGAGGCGCTGCAGTCCGCCATGCGCGAAGCCGACGCCGCCTTCGGTGACCCCACCATGTTCCTCGAGCAGGCCGTGCTGCGCCCGCGCCACATCGAGGTCCAGATCCTGGCCGACGCCGAGGGCAACGTCATGCACCTCTTCGAGCGCGACTGTTCCATCCAGCGCCGCCACCAGAAGGTCATCGAGATTGCCCCGGCCCCCAACCTGGACGAAGGCATCCGCCAGGCCCTGTACCGGGACGCCGTGAAGTTCGCCAAGGCCCTGAACTACGTCAACGCGGGCACGGTTGAGTTCCTCGTGGACACCGTGGGCGAACGCGCCGGCCAGCACGTCTTCATCGAAATGAACCCCCGCATCCAGGTGGAGCACACCGTCACCGAAGAGGTCACCGACGTCGACCTCGTCCAGGCGCAGATGCGCATCGCCGCCGGCGAGACCCTCGCCGACCTGGGGCTGTCCCAGGAGACCGTCTTCCTCAAGGGCGCCGCGCTGCAGAGCCGCATCACCACCGAGGATCCGGCCAACGGTTTCCGGCCCGACGTCGGAAAGATCACCGGTTACCGTTCCGCCGGCGGTGCCGGCGTAAGGCTCGACGGCGGCACCGTTTACTCGGGTGCCGAGATCAGCCCGCACTTCGACTCCATGCTGGTGAAGCTCACCTGCCGCGGCCGGGACTACCCCGCCGCCGTTGCCCGGGCGCGCCGGGCGCTGGCGGAATTCCGTATCCGCGGCGTCTCCACCAACATCTCCTTCCTGCAGGCCGTCCTTGACGACGCCGACTTCATCGCGGGTAACGTGGCCACGTCCTTCATCGACGAACGGCCCGAACTGCTGAAGGCGCGCGTCTCCGCGGACCGCGGCACCAAGCTGCTGACGTGGCTCGCCGAGGTCACGGTGAACAAGCCGAACGGCGAACTTCCGGTCCGCACCGACCCCGCGGACAAGCTCCCGGCCGTCGCCGGCGCCGAGGTACGCCCCGGATCCCGCCAGCGGCTGCTGGAACTCGGACCGGAAGGCTTCGCCAAGGCGCTGCGCGAGCAGAAGGCCGTCGCCGTCACGGACACCACCTTCCGCGACGCCCACCAGTCCCTGCTGGCCACCCGTGTCCGCACCAGGGACCTGCTGGCCGCCGCGCCCGCGGTCTCCACCCTCCTGCCGGAACTGCTGTCGGTTGAGGCCTGGGGCGGCGCCACCTACGACGTCGCCCTGCGGTTCCTCGGCGAGGACCCCTGGGACCGTCTGGCCGCACTGCGCAAGGCGCTGCCGAACGTCTGCCTGCAGATGCTGCTCCGCGGCCGGAACACCGTGGGCTACACCCCGTACCCCGAGGAAGTGACCGAGGCCTTCGTTAACGAGGCAGCAGCCACGGGCATCGACATCTTCCGCATCTTCGACGCGCTGAACGACGTCAGCCAGATGGCCCCGGCCATCCGCGCTGTCCGGGCCACCGGCACCGCCGTCGCCGAGGTGGCACTGTGCTACACGGGCGACATGCTGGACCCCAACGAGAAGCTCTACACGCTGGACTACTACCTGGGCCTGGCGGACAGGATCGTCGAGGCGGGCGCCCACATCCTCGCCATTAAGGACATGGCAGGGCTGCTGCGTCCGGCAGCCGCGGCGAAGCTCGTCTCCGCGCTGCGGGAGCGGTTCGACCTCCCGGTCCACCTGCACACCCACGACACCGCAGGCGGCCAGCTCGCCACGCTGCTCGCGGCCGTCGATGCAGGCGTCGACGCCGTGGACGTCGCCTCGGCATCCCTGGCGGGCACCACCAGCCAGCCGTCGGCGTCGGCCCTGGTCGCCGCCCTGGCCCACACGGAACGCGACACCGGGCTCGGCCTGGCAGAGGTCAGCTCACTCGAGCCGTACTGGGAAGCCGTGCGCAGGGTTTACGCCCCCTTCGAGTCCGGCCTGCCGGGTCCCACCGGCCGGGTCTACCAGCACGAAATCCCGGGCGGGCAGCTGTCCAACCTCCGGCAGCAGGCCATCGCGCTTGGGCTCGGTGAGCGCTTCGAGGCGATCGAGGACATGTACACGGCTGCGGACCGGATCCTGGGCCACCTGGTCAAGGTGACCCCGTCGTCGAAGGTGGTGGGCGACCTCGCCCTGCACCTCGTGGGGCTGAACGCAGACCCTGCCGACTTCAACGAGAACCCGCAGAACTACGACATCCCCGACTCCGTCATCGGGTTCCTGTCCGGTGAGCTGGGCGATCCTCCGGGAGGCTGGCCTGAGCCGTTCCGCACCAAGGCCCTCCAGGGCCGCAGCATCAAGGTGCGCGACGCCGAGCTGAGCGCCGAGGACAGCGCAGCGCTCCGCGGCGACTCGAAGACCCGCCAGCAGACGCTGAACCGGCTGCTGTTCGCCGGGCCCACCAAGGACTACCTCAAGAGCCGGGAGACGTACGGCAACGTTTCGGTCCTGGACACCCGCGACTACCTTTACGGCCTGCAGCGCGGCGAGGAGCACGTAATCCAGCTCGAAAAGGGCGTGCGCCTCATCGCGTCGCTCGAAGCTGTCTCGGAGCCTGACGAGAAGGGCATGCGCACGGTCATGTGCACGCTCAACGGGCAGTCCCGTCCGGTCTCGGTGCGCGACAAGTCCGTGGTCAGCAACGTGAAGACGGCCGAGAAGGCGGACCCGGCCGTGCCGGGCCACGTCGCCGCTCCCTTCGCCGGGGCCGTGACCGTCACCGTCAAGCCCGGCGACACCGTTAACGCGGGCGACACCGTTGCCACCATCGAGGCCATGAAGATGGAGGCATCCATCACGACGCCGGTAGGCGGCAAGGTGACGCGTCTGGCCATTTCCGCTGTGGAACAGGTACAGGGCGGTGACTTGCTGATCGTCGTCGAATAGGCGCCGGTCAGTGGTTTGACGGTCGACTGAATGACCGCCTGAACAGCTTGCAGGGCGGCCAGAGGCCGCCCTGCAGGTAGGGTGGAAAACAGAAAAAGGTTGTGGGGACGGCGCCAAGCCGCCCCCACAGCCATTTCCGACCCACTCCGGCAGCCGGAACCCGACCGCCTGCCAGGACAAAACAGAGCGGAAGCCATGACGCAGACCAATACGCCCAAGCCCGGGCCGCGCCCCGACCGGGCCCCGTCATTCTCCAAAGGCAGCGCCGCCAACGCTGCGGGGGAATCCGGGACCAGTCCCGGTGCGGTGTCTGCGTCGGACGCCTCCGGCGTGGCGCCGGCAGCTGACGCCGCAGCGGCAGGGGAGATCAGTGTGGTTACTGTTTCCGACGCCCAGGACCGCACGTCGGCCGGATCGCTTCCGGCAGTCGGCGGCACGGTGCAGCAGGAATGGGTGCAGCAGGCACCGGCAACTGCGGCCATTCCCGTCGTGACCGCGGGCCCTGGCAGCGTCAGCGCCCCGGGCACAGAGCCAGCAGGCGCGGACACAGAGGCTGCTGGCACAGCCGCCGTCGACATAGCCCCGGACACAGCTGCTGCTGCCGAACCGGTTCCGGGTGAAGACGTCAAGGACCTCCCCGGCCGGCGCGAGCGGCCCGAGGGGCCGGAGCCGGCTTCCGCCCTGACCGCCGACCGCCTCCTGACCAGGGCCGCAGCCGCTCCGGTGTCAGGCTGGCGCCGCTGGCTGTACCAGGCAACCCTGGGCTACGTGAACCTGGGCGATTCGGACCAGGTCCGGATCCAGCGGGCCATGGAGCACCGCATCGCCACGCGGCTGGGGGAGCGGACCAGGTATGTGCCCGTGCTCTCACGCAAGGGCGGGGTGGGCAAAACCACCGTCACCACGCTGCTGGGCATGGTGCTGGCGGAGCTGCGTGAGGACCGGGTCATCGCCATGGATGCGAATCCGGACCGCGGCACGCTCTCGGACCGCTCACCGGGCAGGGCTGACTTCACGGCCCGCCAGCTGGTGAAGGACAGGTTCACTGTGAACTCCTTCGCCCAGCTTTCCAACTACACCGCGCGGGACGGTTCGCGTCTCGATGTGCTGGCCTCGGACACCGACCCCACCGTGGCGCACGCCTTTGACGACGCCGACTACCGCGCAGTCACCGACATCCTGGGCCGGTACTACTCGATTGTGCTCACCGACTCAGGTACGGGCATGGTCCACTCCGTCATGAAGGGCACGCTGGAAAAAGCCGACGCGGTGGTGCTCGTCTCGGGCGGCAGTGTGGATGAGGCCCGGCTGGCGTCCGAAACCCTTTCCTGGCTTGAGGCCCACGGCCGCCAGGATCTGGTCGCCAAAGCCACCGTGGTCATCAACATGGCCGCAGGCAACCGGACCCTGGTCAACATCGACGAAATCGAAGAGCACTTCCTGTCCCGGGTGAAAAACGTGGTGCGGATCCCGCATGACCGCCACCTGGCCGAAGGCTCGCGGATCCGCCTGGGCCAGCTGAAGCCGGCAACCCGCGCGGCCGCCGTGGAGCTGGCCGCGCTGGTGGTGGACGAGCTGCAGCAGGCCTAGGCCCCCGCCGTCGGGAGTTTTTGTCCACTTATTGGCCTCTGAAGGCCCCGGAAGTCGCGAGAAGTGGACAAAAACTCCAAACCTCAGGCGCGGGTGGGCTTCGGCGATTTGTACATTTCGTCGATCACCGATTCGAAGTCCTTCATGACCTGGGCGCGCTTGACCTTCATGGACGGGGTCAGGTGGCCGGAGGCTTCGGTGAAGTCGCTTGGCACGATCCGGAAGGACTTGATGGCTTCGGCCTGGGACACCGACTGGTTGGCCTGGTTGATGAGCTCCTGCACGGCGGCCTTCACCTCGGCGTGCCCGGCAGCGTCATTCAGGGGCGTGTCCGCCGGCAGGCCGTGGCGCTGCAGCCAGCCCGGGAGGGCTTCCTCATCGAGGGTCACCAGGGCCCCGATGAACGGGCGGTTGTCACCCACAACGAGTACCTGTGACACCAGCGCATCGGCGCGGATCTGGTCCTCAAGCAGCGCGGGAACCACGTTCTTGCCGCCGGCGGTGACAATGATTTCCTTCTTCCGGCCGGTGATCAGCAGGTAGCCGTGCTCATCGAGCTGGCCGATGTCCCCGGTGCGGAACCAGCCGTCAACGAACGACTCCTCCGTCAGGTCGGGGCGCTTGTAGTACCCCCGCATGACGCAGGTGCCCTTGACGAGGATCTCGCCGTCACCGGCAATCCGGACGCTGTTGCCCGGAATCGGTGCGCCGACCGTGCCGATCTTGATCCGCTCCGGTGTGTTGACGCTGACGGGCGCGGTGGTCTCGGTGAGGCCGTAGCCCTCGAGGATCTGCAGGCCGATGCCCTGGAAGAAGTGGCCCAGACGCTCGCCCAGCGGGCCGCCGCCGGATACCGCGTGGGCCACCTCCCCGCCCATGGCGGCGCGCAGCTTGCCGTAGACGAGCTTGTCGAAGACCGCGTGCTTGATCTTCAGGCCCAGGCCGACGCCGCCATCCTGCCTCGCACGGGAGTATGCGATCGCGGTCTCGGCGGCCTTGTGGAAGATTGCGCCCTTGCCGCCGTCTTCGGCCTTGGTCAGGGCAGAGTTGTAGACCTTTTCGAACACCCGCGGAACAGCAAGGATGAACGTCGGCTTGTAGCTCTGCAGATCGGCCAGCAAGTTCTTTATGTCCGGGGTGTGCGCCACGGTGACGCCGGCGGCCACGGCCAGGACGGAAATGAAGCGTGCAAACACATGTGCCAGCGGGAGGAACATGATGGTCCGGGACTGCTCATTGACCACTTGCTTCAGCGAAGTGGCCAGGGCGTTCTCGGACAGCTCCACGAAGTTGCCGTGGGTCAGCTCGCAGCCCTTGGGCCGGCCGGTGGTGCCCGAGGTGTAGATGATGGTGGCGAGGTCGCGGAGCCCGGCGGAGCGCCTGCGGGCTTCCAGCTCGGCGTCGCTGACGGCGGTGCCGGCCGCGCGCACGGCGTCGAGCCCGTTACCGTCGAGCTGCCACACGTGCTGCAGGGCGGCGAGCCCCTCGGAGGCTGCTGCCTGCCTGATGATGTTTTCGTGGTGGTCCGATTCCCCGAAAGCGGCGACGGCGCCGGAATCACCCAGGTTCCAGGCGACCTGGGAGGGTGAGGACGTTTCGTAGATGGGAACAGAAACGCCACCTGCGAACCAGATGGCGAAGTCGATGAGTGCCCATTCGTAACGGGTCCGGGACATGATGCCCACCCGGTCGCCGGCGCCGATGCCGCTGGCGATAAGGCCCTTGGCTAGCGCGGACACGTCGGCCACGAACTCCTTGGCCCGGATGTCCTGCCACTGGCCGGCGGAGTCGAGGCGCGAAAACAGGGCAGGGTCGGATGCCTCTGCTGCCTGGCGCAGCACAAGGTCCGTGATGTTGCTGTCCAGGGGTACGTTCGCCAGGGGCGGAACGCTGAATTCGCGCACGTTAGCTCCTTTGATATCCGTTGCCGCAGCGGGTAGTCCTAACCTTAGTACGTCCCGTGCCGGGGGCCGGCAGATCCAGGTTACCCGTCGGTAACTTTACGGCGGAGGGGCGTCCGGCGCCAGCGGGCAGGGGATGTCGTTACCTGTCGCACCTGCGGAGACGTTCCCTGGTGGCACCTAGAATGGGGGACTATGCAGCCCTCTTTGCCCGCCGAGCAGCCGCCCCCGTCCCGTTCCAGCCGCTGGAATGGGGAGCCCGGCGGCTGGGCGTCCTGGCGCGCGGCGTCGCAGCACAAAATCTCCCGCCGCCCGGTACCTGGACACGGCCTGGCAGGAGGAGGAGGACAGCTGGCCGGCCACCGCCTGTTCCGGCAGCAGCTGCGGCCGGGCCGGCGGGGTCTTGCCATTGGCATCGACATTGGCGGCACCAAGGTTGCCGCCGGCGTGGTGGATGCAGAAGGAAACATCCTGCGCGAGGCGCGCCGGTCCACGCCGGGCAGCGACCCGCGAGCCGTGGAGCGCGTCATCGTGGAACTCGTTGAGGAACTGAGCGCCGGCACCCGGATCCGCTCGGTGGGCATCGGCGCCGCCGGCTGGATGGATCTCGACGGCGGCACGGTGCTGTTCAGCCCGCACCTCGCCTGGCGGAACGAACCGCTGCGGGAAAATCTGCAGCACCTGCTGCGCCGCCCCGTCATGCTGGTCAATGACGCCGATGCGGCGGCCTGGGCCGAGTGGCGTTTTGGTGCCGGGCAGGGGCAGGACCGGCTGGTCTGCATTACGCTCGGGACCGGCATCGGCGGCGCCATGGTGATGGACGGGCGCGTTGAGCGCGGCAGGTTCGGCGTGGCCGGGGAGTTCGGCCACCAGATCATCATGCCGGGCGGCCACCGGTGTGAGTGCGGCAACCGCGGCTGCTGGGAGCAGTACGCCTCGGGCAACGCCCTTGGCCGGGAGGCCCGGGAACTGGCCCTGGCGAACTCTCCGGTGGCCCAGGAACTCCTCAAGGCCGTGGACGGAAGCGCCGAGCGCATCACCGGAGCCACGGTGACGGAACTGGCCATCGCCGGCGACGCCGCCTCCCGTGAGCTCCTCGAGGACGTCGGGGACTGGCTCGGGTTGGGGCTGGCGAACCTGGCAGCCGCCCTTGATCCCGGGAAGTTCGTGATCGGCGGCGGCCTGTGTGCGGCAGGGGAGCTGCTGGTGGCTCCGGCCCGCAAGGCCTTCGCCCGCAACCTCACCGGCCGCGGATTCCGTCCTGCCGCCGAAATCGACCTGGCCGCCCTTGGGCCGAATGCCGGCCTCATCGGCGCTGCTGACCTGTCCCGGG
This sequence comes from Arthrobacter sp. NPDC056727, assembly GCF_042790555.1. Classification (NCBI taxonomy): domain Bacteria; kingdom Bacillati; phylum Actinomycetota; class Actinomycetes; order Micrococcales; family Micrococcaceae; genus Arthrobacter; species Arthrobacter sp. NPDC056727. The sequence goes on from NZ_JBHTZA010000006.1 coordinate 50,766, forward strand.
TCAGCAGCCGGACGCACCGCTAATCTTTTCGCGGGTCAGCAGCCGAATTCCGCTGACTGGCTACAGAGCTGGCGGAAGTGTCAGACCCGGGCGCCGTCGTCGTTCTCGTCCTTCTCCTGCGGCAGCTTCATGATCAGGTACACAACAGCGGCGATGAAGATGGCCACCATGCCGAGGATGGCCAGCAGCGGCGCGGAGCGCCAGAACATCGAGGACAGCACCAGGGCAACCGGAGCGCCCACGGCGCCCAGCCACGCGAGCATCGTCAGCGGGTCCGTGGCCGAAAGCTTGGGGGGTTCCTCAGGGACGAACTCGCCGTCGTCGTCCTCAACGGCATAATCGCGCGGATCCGCGGTGCCGGAAGGGACGTCGGTCCCTCCGGAGCGGTCGGCCTTCCCGCGCCCGGCGGCTTTCGCCTGTTCTGCAGCCTGCTGCCGCTCGGCAGCTGACAACTCCCGCGGAGCCCGGGGCGCCAGGCCAAGGGGGTCGAAATCGGTGAAGTGTTTTGCCGCATTTTCCGCACCAGGGCGCTTGTCCGTGTCTCCCGCCTGATCAGTCTGTCCTGCCAGTGCAGAGCCTGCATCGTCGCCGGCCGCAGTGCTGTGCCGGGGACCGCCGGAATGGGGCGGAGTCCCAGTGGCGGAGGGTCCGGGCTCACCCTGGACGACGTCTGCGTCCGGAGCCGGGGTGTCGCCCTGGAGCCTGGCCACGAGGTCGAGCCAGACGGCGTCGTCCTGGTTTGCACTCGGATCGGACGAATTCGAATCGGGCCTATTCATCGGTCGTGCCCTTCTGGCTGGCTGTCGCGGAGTCGGTGGATCCCTGGCGGATATCTGCCACGACGGAACGGATGAAGTCCACCGAGCCGCTGAAGATCTGGTCGGCATCGTGGTCCAGCGTGGCCACGTGGTAGCTGTTGTCGAGCCGCGTGAGCTGCAGCGGGGCGTGGGTGAGCCCGTGCCGCAGGGCCGTGATGCTGGAATCGGACACAACATGGTCCACGGTGGAGCGGAACACCCGCACCGGCGCTGTGATACGTGGCAGCAGCCGGACGGTGTCCTTGAACATCTTATTCAGCTCGTGGGCGGCTGCCACAGGTGTCCGTGAATAGGCTCCCTCGTCGACGCCAGGCTTCCGGATGTCATTGGCTATGGCCGGCGTGCTCTTGAGGACCAGCTTGAGGATGCCGGCCAGCGGCGCGCGACGGTCGTCGATGACAAGGCCGGGGTTGACCACAATGGCTCCGGCGACCGGTCTGGTCGCGGCGAGGCGCAGCGCCAGGGCCCCGCCCATGGACAGACCGGCGGCGAAGACAAGGTCACACTCGGCATCGAGCTCCAGGTAAGCAGCGTCCATCGCGTCATGCCACTGCGGCCAGCGGCTGCGGGAAAGCTCCTGCCAGGTGGTGCCGTGGCCCGGCAGCAGCGGCATCCGGACGGCAAAGCCGGCCTCGGCAAAGGACTGTGCCCACGAACGCAGGCTGTGCGGACTGCCCGTGAACCCGTGCGAGAGGGCGATGCCGATGGACGGGCCCTCACCGGAGAAGGCGCTGCTGAACGGGCTGTGATCGGGAACTGTGGTCATGACTTCTCCGACGGTATGTGGCTACGGGAGTGCAGCTGGAAAAACCGGGCCGAGGACTCGAAAATTTCCTGGGCGTCCGCGTCCAGCGTAGCCACGTGGCCGCTGTTCCTGAGCAGCACAACCTCAAGGGCGGCCGCGCGCAGGCGCTTCCGGATAATGCCGAGCGAGCTCGGGGGCACCACGGCATCGTTGACCGACTTGAAAACGAGCACCGGGGCGGTGATCCGCGGCAGGCCGCGGGCCGCGGCAGCGAACAGCCTCTTCAACTGGTGGACCGCCGCCAGCGGCGTAAGGGAGTAGTCGCCGTCGTCCGTATGGGGCGCCGTCGGATTTTCCTCGGCCATGGGCACGGTGGTCTTTTGGATGTACTTCAGCAGGCCGATGATCCGGACGCGCCGGTCGTAAAAGCTCAGGCCGGGATTGACGACGGCGGCACCCGCCACGCTGTGGCGGGATGCGGTGAGCAGGGCGATGGCACCGCCCATAGAGAGGCCGGCCACGTAGCATTCGTCCGTCCTGGCCGCCAAGTCCAGATAGGCCGCTTCGAAGGCGCCGTGCCATTCCCGCCACCCTGTCCGCGCAAGTTCCTGCCAGCTCGTCCCGTGCCCGGGGAGCAGCGGAACGGTGACGGCGAAGCCGCGCGCGGCCAGGAATTCGGCCCACGGGAGGATGCTGAGGGGGCTGCCCGTGAAGCCATGGGAAATCGCGATTCCGATCCGCGCATTGGCCCCGTGTCCCGCGTAGCTGAAAGCGGCGGGCCGTGTGCGGTCGCTGCCTTCTGTCATGACACCATCGTGTCACTGTTCCGGACAATTCTCACTAGAGTAGGGTTGCATTGCAGTCCCGCCGGGCCCCTGAAACGCCCCGGCGGTAGCCCTCCGGAGAGGTAAGGCACGTGTTCTATTGGGTCATGAAGCGGATCTTCCTGGGGCCGGTGGTCCGCACCCTCTTCCGGCCGTGGGTCAAGGGGCTGGACAACATTCCGTCCGAGGGCGCGGCCATCATTGCCTCCAACCACCTCTCATTTTCGGACTCGATTTTCATGCCGCTGATGGTGCCGCGGCCTGTCATCTTCCTGGCGAAGTCGGAGTACTTTACCGGCACCGGGCTCAAGGGCAGATTGACCGCAATGTTCTTCCGGCTGACCAATCAGCTTCCCATGGACCGTTCCGGCGGGGCGGCCTCGGCGGCCTCGCTCGAGGCGGGCATGGACGTGCTGACGCACGGCGGACTGCTGGGAATCTACCCCGAGGGTACCCGCAGCCCCGACTCGCGGCTTTACCGCGGGAAGGTGGGGGTGGCCCGGCTGGCGCTCCAGGCCGGCGTCCCCGTCATTCCGGTGGCAATGATCGGAACGGACAAGGTCCAGCCCATCGGCCAGCGGCTGCCGAACATCCGCCGCATCGGCATGATCTTCGGCAAACCGCTGGACTTCAGCAGGTACCAGGGCATGGCCGATGACCGGCTGATCCAGCGGTCCGTGACAGACGAGATCATGTACGAACTCATGCGGCTTTCCGGTCAGGAATACGTGGACGAGTACGCGTCGGTGGTCAAGCTCAGGCTCGCGGGCAAGGCCGAAGCCCAGGACGGCGAACAGGGCCGCGAACAGCGGGGCGACGAACCGCGGGACGAACCGGGGGAGCCCGGTTCGTCCCGTTCGGCATAGGTGCCGGTGGTGCTGATATCTGTGACGCTCTGGGCGGGTGCATGACAGTCCGGGTGTCCCGAAGCCGCTCCCGCCATTTACTCTTAGTAGTGTGACTGAGCTATCTGCAAAACCTGCCTCTTCCCTGACCAGCACTTCACAGAGCGGTGCGGCCAATTATCCGGGACTCGACAACTGGCGGGACCTTCCCATCTCCCAGCAGCCGAGCTGGCAGGACTCCGGGGTCTTCAACGCCTCCGTCAAGGAGCTGTCGGCGCTCCCCCCGCTCGTTTTCGCGGGCGAGGTGGACATCCTGCGCGAGCGTCTCGCTGCGGCGGCCCAGGGCAAGGCCTTCCTGCTCCAGGGCGGTGACTGCGCCGAGACCTTCGAAGGCGCCACGGCGGACAAGATCAGCGCGCGTGTGAAGACGATCCTGCAGATGGCAGTGGTCCTGACCTATGGTGCGGCGATGCCCGTCATCAAGATGGGGCGCATGGCCGGCCAGTTCGCCAAGCCGCGCTCCTCGAACGACGAGACCCGGGATGGCGTGACGCTGCCGGCATACCGGGGCGACATTGTGAACGGGTACGACTTCACCCCTGAATCGCGCGGCCATGACGCGAGCCGTATGCTCCGGGCCTACCACACCTCCGCTTCCACGCTGAACCTCATCCGGGCGTTCACCCAGGGCGGCTTCGCGGACCTCCGCCTGGTGCACACCTGGAACAAGGGCTTCACGGAGAACCCGGCACATGCCCGCTACGAGTCGCTCGCGCGCGACATCGACCGCGCCATCAAGTTCATGGCATCCTGCGGAGCCGACTTCGAGGCCCTCAAGCGGGTTGAGTTCTTCGCGAGCCACGAGGCGCTGCTGCTCGACTACGAACGTGCGCTGACCCGCATCGACTCCCGCACCGGGCTGCCCTACAGCACCTCCGGCCACTTCCTGTGGATCGGCGAGCGTACCCGCGAGCTGGACCACGCCCACGTGGACTTCCTGTCCCGCGTCCGCAACCCGATCGGCGTCAAGCTGGGCCCGTCCACCTCCGGCGACGACGCGCTGCGCCTCATCGACAAGCTGGATCCCGAGCGCGAGCCCGGCCGGCTCACGTTCATCACCCGCATGGGTGCCGGCAACATCCGCGAGAAGCTCCCGTCCCTCGTGGAGAAGGTGACCGCTTCCGGCGCCCAGGTCCTGTGGGTCACGGATCCGATGCACGGCAACACGGTCACCTCGCCCAACGGCTACAAGACCCGGAATTTCGACGACGTCATTGACGAGGTGCGCGGGTTCTTCGAAGTGCACCATGCCTTGGGGACGGTTCCGGGCGGCCTCCACGTCGAGATGACCGGGGATGACGTGGCCGAATGCCTCGGCGGCGCTGATCCCATCGACCAGGAGGCATTCCTCGACCGTTACGAGTCGGTCTGCGATCCCCGGCTGAACCACATGCAGTCGCTGGAGATGGCGTTCCTCGTGGCGGGCGCGCTCACCCGCCGCTGATCAGCTTCCAACAGAACAGACAAAAGACCGGCGCTGGGACTCCCCGGCGCCGGTCTTTTATCTGCTGTAGCTACACCACGGTGAGGGTGATGACGGAGCCCTCAGGAACCTCTGTGTCCACCGGGTCCTGGTCCCGGACCGTCCCGAAGAAGCCGCCGAGGACTTCGTTGACGCGGACCTCGAAGCCGCGCTTCTCCAAGGCTTCGCGGGCCTCCCGGGCCTGCTTGCCGATGTAGTTGGGCACCTTGACGAGCTTGGGCCCCTCGGAAATTGTCAGGGTGACGGTCTGCCCCTTCGTGAGGGTTCCTGAGGCAGGCTCCTGGCGGACTACTGCGCCCTTGGGAACATTGCTGTCGTGGACCGTTTCGTCGGCCACCACGGCCTTGAGTCCGGCTGCTTCGATGGCACGGAACGCTTCGTCCTGGCCCTGTCCGCGCACATCGGGGACCGGGATGGGCTGCGGGCCCTTCGAGACTGTGAGGCTGACCGGTGTCCCATGGCGCACGGGAGTTCCCGACGCCGGGGCCTGGCTCAGCACCGTTCCGGCGGGCACTTCCTCGTCGAACTTCTCCGTGACCTTGCCAAGCGCCATTCCGGCACCGTTGAGCGCTTCCTTGGACGCATCCAGCGTCCTGCCGGTCAGCTGCGGCAGGGGAAACAGCTGCGGGCCCTTGGATACAAACAGCGACACCTGCTGGAACTTGCGGATTTCCGTTCCGGCGCCCGGCTCGGACCCCACCACGAGGCCGGCCCTGACGTCGTCATCGAAGACGTCCTTGGTGCTGGACTCGAAGCCGGCGTCCCGGAGCAGCTGCTGGGCCTCCGCCACAGTCCTGTTGGCCACGGCCGGCACAGTCCCGGGGGATCCGGGCCCCATGCCGAAGAACCAGCCCGCCCCAGTGGCGAGGAGGGCGAGGATCACCAGGATCACGATCCACAGCGCACCCCTGCGACGGGGGTTCCCCTCCCGGAGCGTACGGACGGGCGTAGCAGCGGCGCGCGAGCGTGCCTTTTCCTCGTGGCGGTCCAGTTTCCGCTGTTCGCGTTTGCTGAGGGGGAGCGGGCCATCATCGGTGTCGTCGTCGTCGAATCCGTACGACGGGAGGACCGGCCGGGGAGTTGAAGAGGCGGCGGGCGACGAGGCGGGACTTGACGGGGCCGGAGTTGAAGATACGGGGGTGGCAAACACAGTGGTGGGGTTGCTGGCGCGGGAAATGACTTCGGTGGGGCGGCCACGCTGGGCATCATCGCCGTGAATGGGGGCCAACAGCTCCGTGTGGTTTCCCTCGCCTCCCTGGACAGGCGCAGTTCCCGGAACAGACGGGCTTTGCGGCAGGTGCCCAGGCATCCGGGTCGGGGCCGGGGGTGCGCCTGCCCCGCGGGGTGCGAGGCCGGGGTGGGGGACCGTGGTGGCCCCGCCGGCCGCTACTGCCGCCGCGACGGCTGCAGGGGGCTGCAGATCCAGTTCGGGGTCGGTGAGGTTGGTGCGGATATGACGGAGTTCCGCCAACAGCGCGTTGCCGTCCACGGGCCGCTGCTCGGGGTCGCTGGCGGTGCACCACTGCACGAGTTCGTCCACATCCCCCGCGAGGCCGGGAACCAGCCCCGAAGGAGGACCCACAGTGGAATTCACGTGCTGGTAGGCCACCTGGATGGGAACGTCGCCGTCGAACGGCTGGCGCCCCGTGAGCATCTCGAACAGCATGATGCCCGTGGAGTAGATGTCGCTTCGTGCGTCGGCCGGCTTGCCCAGGACCAGCTCCGGCGAGAGGTACGCGACGGTGCCGATCAGTGCACCTGTGCTGGTTGTGGTGGTCACGGCGCGGGCGAGGCCGAAGTCGCCGATCTTGATCCGCCCGTCGTCGGCAATCAAAACGTTCTCCGGCTTGACGTCGCGGTGGATCATGCCGGCGGCGTGGGCTGCCCCGAGGCCCTCCACCACCGGGTCGATGAGGGCAAGGGCAAGCCTTGGGGACAACGCGCCCTTGCTGCTGATGACGTCGCGGAGGGTGTGGCCCTTGATGTACTCCATCACCAGGTAGGCGGTGTCGCCGTCGTGACCTTGGTCGAGGACGCCCACCACGTGCGGGTGGGAGAGCTTCGCGGCGGCCCGTGCTTCTCGCGCCAGGCGGTCGAGGAAGTTGCCGTCGTTGACCAGGTGGGGATGCAGGACCTTCAGGGCAACATCACGGTCCAGCCTCTGGTCCGTGGCCACATAGACGGTGGACATACCGCCCCGCGCCAACCGGGACTTCACCTGGTAGCGGTTGTCCACGAGCGACCCGACGAGACTGCCTAAAGCGTTTTCCTGCACCCTTCGATACTAAGTGCTGCACGGAAACGGGTCCGAATCAACGTGCGATCCGGACCCGTATCGTTATGCTCCCGGAGCCTGGGGTGTCCCGGCCCCGGGGCCAGCCGGGGACGTCAGCTGAAGTTCTTGCGGTGAGCCTTGATGGCTGCGACGTAGTGCTTGGTGTCGGTGTACATGCCGTGCTTGTTGACCGAGTACTGGCCCTGGTAGTAGCCGGCGATTGCGTAGTCCAGGTTCTTGCTGGTCCGGATCAGCTGGCGGATGATGGCGATGCCGGCGGTGGCATTGTCGTACGGATCCAGCAGGTTCAGCTTCCGGCCCACGAGGTCGGACGCCCATTCGCCGGAGGAGGGGATGACCTGCATGGTGCCGATGGCGTTGGCCGGCGACACGGCCCGCTGGTTGAACCCGGACTCCTGGTAGGCGAAGGCTTGTGCCAGCGCGGGATCCACCCCCATCCGCCGTGCGGTGTCGGCCACGATGGACTGCATCTGCGCGAGCGAGGGAACCGGTGAGGCGTTGAGCAGGGCCTTGTTCTTATTGGCCGAGCTGACGACGGCTGCCGGGTAGGTGTAGCCGAGGAAGGAGCTGGGCACCAGCGGTGTGACGCTTGATGCCGGCTGGACGGCGCTGGCCTTGCCGGGAATGGCGAGCTTCTGGCCGGGGTAGATGATGCTGGTGACCTTGAGCCGGTTCGCGGACAGGATGTCCGAGAGCTTCACGCCGTGCCTGGCCGCGATGCCGGACAGCGTGTCCCCGGACTTGATGACGTAGGAGGCTGAGCGGGTGGCAGCCGGCGCCGCCGCCGTGGCCGGGGCTGCAGCAACGGCCGTGCCGGCACCGAGCCGGATCTTCTGGCCCGGGTAGATGATCGATGTCACCTTGAGCCCGTTCCAGCTAAGTATTTGCGAGAGCCTGACGCCGTGCCGGTTGGCAATGCCGCCCAGCGTCTCACCGGATTTGACCGTGTACGTCCGGGCCGCGGTGCTGGCCGGCGCCGCAGCGGTCCGGGACGGAGCCGCCGCGGCCTTCAGCTTGATGCGCTGTCCCGGGTAGATGACGGAATTGGTCTTCAGGTGGTTGAGCTTGAGCACTGAAGAGGTGCTCAGGCCATACCGGTGGGCGATGCCGCTGACCGTTTCCCCGCGGACCACAGTGTGGGCTGTCGGGGTCACGCGGGTGGCTTGAAGACCGGCGGGGAGCGTTGCAGGCACGGCCGCTGCGGGAATGATGCCGGCCTTGGCTGCAGCTGCCTGGGCCTCGATGGCGGCGGCGAGTGTCGCAGGGACTGTTGCGGGGCGGGCCTCGGCCGCTGCGGGCTGCGCGACCGCCAGGGAGGAAAGCATGACGGCAGGGAGCGTGGCCGTCGTGGCCGCGATCAAGGGCAGGCCCGGCCGGGGTGACTGCTTGGTGGAGCGGGTCGTCGTCATGGGAAAGTCCTCTTCTCAGCGGCGAATGCTGTCGGTCATGCCAGTTGCTCGTGGTACCAATGTTACTGAAGTTAATCGTGTTGCGAATGTTATCTATGTGAATCTCTCACGATTTTCCGGTTAGCACAAGAATCGGGTCCCAGCCGGGAAATCCGTCCGGCTGGGAGTGTCGCGCGCGAAAATGCCGCGGGGGCAGGCGTACGCCGTTTCGACTAGGCTTGCGGGCGCCCGCCGTGGCAACCTTGTCCCGTGAGTACTGTTGAAACCCTTGTAGGCGACTGGCTGCCCCTGCCCGATGTCGCCCAGCTGCTTGATGTGTCCATTACCAGAGTCCACGGGCTCCTTGACGAGCGCGCGCTGGCAGCACTGCGGATCGGGGAGCGCCGGATCCGCTCGGTGCCCGCGGCTTTCTTCCAGGACGGCCATGTAGTGGAAAGCCTCAAGGGCACAATCGCGGTCCTGGCAGATGCCGGCTTCTCCGACGAAGAGCTCATCGGCTGGCTTTTCACCCCTGATGAGTCGCTGCGCGGGCGGCCCATCGACGCCCTCCGTGAAGGGCGCAAGACCGAAATCCGCCGCCGGGCGCAGCTGCTCGCCTGGTAATACGCCAGCGCGGCATTAAAACCAGCTGGTAAGCGGGCCGGGCCGGCCGATCAGGCGGCCCGGCTCACCGTCGCCTCAGCCAGACGCCGCAAGGCGGTCTTGGGGAGGTCTTCCAGGGGCAGCAGTTCGAGGGCTGCGTACGCAGCCTCGCCGAATTCCTCGATCAGCACTTCCGTGGCCTGCAGCGCACCGCAGTCCGCGATGATACGGCGGATCTCGGCCACGTCCTCTTCGCCCAGGTCGGGGCTGCCGAGCCTTGAGTCGATGAACGCTGATTCCTCGGGCGTGGCCAGGTCCAAGGCAAAGGCCACGAGCACGGTCCGCTTTCCCTCACGGAGGTCGTCTCCTGCAGGCTTGCCGGTGGTCACCGGGTCCCCGAAAACGCCGAGTACGTCGTCGCGAAGCTGAAACGCCTCACCCAGGGGAAGCGCGAAGGCGGAGTAGCCCCGGAGCAGGTCGTCGGACGCCCCGCCAAGCGCCCCGCCCAGGGCGAGCGGATGTTCCGTCGAGTACTTGGCCGATTTGAATCGGATGATCGACTGGGCGCGGCTGACGGCCCCCGCGCGGTCCCGGACCGGGCCCGCCACCTCTTCGAGGATGTCCAGGTACTGCCCGGCCATGACCTCCGAACGCATCAGGTTGAAGATCAGCCTCGCCCTGCTGCCGGAGGCGGCCGTTTCGCCGATGTCCGTGAAAGCTTCCTCGCTGAAGGACAGGCAGAGGTCACCCGCCAGAATGGCTGCGGCGTGGCCGAAACGTTCGCTGTCGAGCGCCCAGCCCTGGGACTCGTGGAGCTGACTGAACCGGCGGTGCACGCTGGGTCCGCCCCGGCGGGTATCCGACCGGTCGATGATGTCGTCATGGATCAGGGCTGCAGCCTGGAACAGCTCAAGGGCAGCGCCCGCGGTGATGATGTCCTCCGCTGAGGCAGGGCCGCCTGCGCCGCGCCACCCCCAGTAGCACATGAGGGCACGAAGCCGCTTCCCGCCCGTGACCAGGTTGGAGATCGATCCCATGATGGGATCGATGTCCGGCGAAATGGCGGTCATGATCGACTGCCGGGTTGTCAGAAAGTCTGTGAGCTTTCCCGCTACGGCGGCCACGAAGTCCGCCTGCTCCACCCGAAGCTGCTCGGCCACCATCACTTGACGGACTCGGGCGTCACGTTGGCACCGATGGTGAAGGTGGAAACCCCGCCGGTTTGGGGGACCGCGATGTTGACCGTCTCGTTTCCCGCCCGCACAAAGTCCTTTGACGCCACGCTGCCCACGGCGTTGCCGGGAACAGCCTTGAAGCCCTGTGCTTCCAGGGCTTTGGTGTAATAGGCGACGACGGCGGCCGGCTTGGCGGAGGTTGAGCCCACCAGCGCTGCGGTGGCCGGGGACGTTGACTTGTCGAAGCTGCTGGCCACCACCTTGGCCCCGGGCATGACCGGAAGCAGCTTGGCCGGGAATCCGGCGACGAGTGCTCCCACGGTGGCCGAGGTGCCAGGCGTTGCGCTGGGGCTGGCCGTCGCCGTCGCTGACGCCGTGGCGGTTGCTGTGTCCGCGGCAGTGGGGGAGGCCGATGCCGTTGCCGCGGGTGTTGCGGAACCGGGCGCCTGTGCCGTACACGCCGACGCCATCACGGCGACTCCAACGGCGAGCAGCCCGAAGCGGGCAGGCATGAGCGTTCCAATGACCTTCACAGGTGCGGTCCTCCTGGGTGTTGATGCCGGATTCAGCCTCCAGTTTAGTCAGGTGCAGGGCATAGGATTGCAGATGTGGGGCCGGACGAGGAGAGAGAGCAGGCGGAAGCGCGGCTTCGCGACCTTCGGCGGGCGAGCATCCTGCACGTCGACATGGACGCGTTTTTTGTCTCGGTGGAACTGCGCTCCCGGCCCGAGCTCCGTGGCAGGCCAGTCATCGTTGGCTTTCCCGCGGAGCGCTCCGTAGTGCTGTCAGCTTCCTACGAAGCACGCAAGTTTGGCGTCAAATCGGCGATGCCCATGGCCGTGGCCTACCGGCTGTGTCCGCAGGCCACCATCATCGAGCCGAAGCACAAGCTCTACTACGAAGTGTCCGGCCAGCTGATGGCCATTTTCGAATCCATCACGGAGCTCGTCGAACCGCTGAGTGTTGATGAGGCGTTCCTTGACGTCGGAGGGGCGATCCGCAGGCTCGGTCCGCCGCTGGACATCGGTCAGCTGATCAGGCGGAGGGTCGCCAGCGAACTGGGCATCACAGCGTCTGTGGGGATCGCGGCCAGCAAGTTTGTGGCCAAGATCGCTTCCACCCGCTGCAAGCCGGATGGCCTGCTGCTCATAAGGCCGGAACAAACCGTGCCGTATCTTCACAGCCTCCCGGTCAATGCGCTGTGGGGAGTCGGCGGCAAGACGGCGGAAGTGCTGGCCCGGATGGGAATCCGTACCGTGGCTGACGTCGCCGCTACGCCGGTCTCCTCGCTCAAGAAGGTGCTGGGCGCCACAGGCGAACACGTCCACCGGCTTTCCTGGGGCGTCGACAGCCGGACGGTCACCCCGGTGCGGGTTGAGAAAAGCATCGGAGCGGAGGAGACATTCGCCTCGGATACCGCAGACGACGCCCTGCTGCACCGCGAACTGTTGCGGCTGTCCCACCGCACTGCCGGGCGGCTGCGCGCTTCCGGGTTGGTGGCCAGGACCGTGGCCCTCAAGCTGCGGTACGCCGACTTCTCCACCGTCACGCGAAGCCGCACGGTCCACACGCCGCTGGACAGCGCGCAGCTCATCTATGCCGTGGCCATCCAGCTGCTGGAGTCGCTGGGGAGCCGGCCCCTGACGGTCCGGCTGGTGGGTGTCCGTGCGGAGCAGCTGGAAACGGCGGCCCAGACCTCCCTCCAGCTCAGCCTGGACAGGCGCGATGACAACTGGCGGGCCGCTGAACAGGCCCTGGACAAGGTGGCGGAGAAATTCGGCAGCAAGTCCGTGCTGCCGGCACGGCTGCTTGAGCCGGGAAGCGGCAGCCCCTGACGTGATTCCGGCGACACCGGAGGATCCGGGAAATCGTATTCCAGGGCTTGGATCGTTGTCAGTTCAAGGCCCCAGGCAGTATTGCTGACCGTGAACAGCGTCTTTCAGAACAGGCCCCAACAAACTATCCTTATAGATACAAAGATTTTGAACGTCTGGACATGTGTGGATCACCTGACCCGCCGCGTCAGTATGCTTGAATTCCTGAATCTGCCAACGCTGGCAGGCCGGGAACCTGGAGAGCATGCCGGTCGTTGACGAGGCAGGAATAACCGGTTCCGGCCTGTCTGGACGTTGGCCTACTTAAGGAGGTCGTGATGCCGCTCTCGGAGCACGAACAGAAGCTGCTCGAGCAACTCGAGAAGCAACTGCATGAGGACGATCCCAAGTTCGCCAATTCCATGGGCTCGGATCCCGGCCGCAGCTGGTCCACCCGGCACATCGTGATTGGCGTACTGGCCACCCTGGCCGGGGTGCTGCTCCTCCTTGTTGGGGTCTCCCTTCAGAACATCTTCGTAGGGGTCCTCGGCTTCGTCGTCATGGGTGCCGGAGTTTACTTTGCCACGATGCGCAGCGTTGCGGCCGGCAAAGCAAAGGGCGGCGGGCATGGCCGTAAATCGAAGGGCAAAAGCTCCTTCATGAACAGCCTCGAAGAACGATGGGATGAAAGGCGCCGCGGGGAGTCCTGAGTACCGCTCCACTTCCCACCACCACCGCGCCTGCACCACCCTCCACTTCGCACCACCAGGCCGTCCCAGGGCTGGTGCCAATAAGCCAGGAATGACCCGCTGCGGCGGGTCATTCCGCTTTAACCCCCGGATCCAGGCCGCTTAACTCCTGGATGTATGCCGCCTGACCCGGGGATTCAGGCCGCAAGCGGGTGCCTTGGCGGGTGGGCGCCGACCCCGGCCGCCGGGGCCTGCCGCTGCGACCGCGCCTGACAGGGCCGGGCACTTTCCCTCCACTTTCCACCCCCGCCGAAAATCACCGCCATTCCGCGGAAAATTGTTTGTCCAAGCAGCAGAGAAATAGCCGCGTCGCGTTGACTGTGGGGAGAAGTGGAGTAAAGTGGAGCGCGTAAGAGGGTAGTGGCAGCGCGGGGGTTGTTCGGCTTCTGACGGCAGACGGGCGGTGGGACGTGTTCCTTGGGACACACTCGCCGCGTCTTGACGAAAAGGGCAGGATCATTCTTCCCGCCAAGTTCCGTGAGGAGCTTGCCGGCGGACTTGTTCTCACGCGAGGCCAGGAGCGCTGCATCTACGTCTTCAGCGAGCAGGAATTCGCGAGGGTGCACGAGCAGATACGGGAGGCTCCGATCTCCAATAAGCAGGCTCGTGACTACATCCGGGTTTTTCTCTCTGGAGCCTCGGACGAGGTGCCTGACAAGCAGGGGCGCGTGACCATACCTCCCGCGCTCCGGGAGTACGCAGGGCTTGGCAGGGAGTTGGCCGTCATTGGGGCCGGCACCCGTGCGGAGATCTGGGACGCCCAAGCCTGGAATGCGTACCTGGCAGAGAAGGAAACCTCCTTCTCTGAAACCGACAACCCCATCGCCGGCATCCTTTAGGCCGGCCCGAATCCGGATCCGTTTCTTGGACGAGATCTCCAGCCGCCCATCCTTCCGGCAACCTGGCTCACTTCCCCGGAGCCAGGCAGCCACCGGGATAGGCGCGGATGGGGATCTGGCCCAAGAAACTACCGGGCTAAGAGATTCCCGAGCGCTCAAGGAAGGACGAAGGCGTGACAGAACCCGACCAGCCGAAGCCCACGTCCGAACGCCATGTACCGGTCCTGAAGGACCGGTGCATCAATCTTTTGGCGCCCGGATTCGAGGCAGCGCGCCTGCGCGGTGAGACGCCGGTCGTCATCGACGCCACGCTCGGCATGGGCGGACACTCCGAAGCCATGCTCCAGCGCTTCCCCGACCTGCACCTCGTGGGGATCGACCGCGACGAAGAAGCCCTGGCGCTGGCCGGGGAGCGGCTCGAGCCTTTCGCAGCCCGGACGGACCTGGTCCACGCCGTGTACGACGAAATCGCCGAGGTGCTTGAGGACCTTGGCATTGCCGAGGTCCACGGCATCCTGATGGACCTCGGGGTCTCGTCCCTCCAGCTTGACGAGCGCGAACGCGGTTTCGCCTATTCGTTCGACGCACCCCTGGACATGCGGATGGACACCAGCCGCGGCCAGACGGCGGCGGACGTCGTTAACAATTACAGCGAAGAAGAGCTGGTCAGGATCATCCGCAAGTGGGGTGAGGAAAAGTTCGCCGGGCGCATCGCCAACAGGATCGTCAATGCCCGGGCAGCAAAGCCGTTCACCACCACAGGGGAGCTCGTCGAACAGATCCGGGCGGTGGTTCCGGCCGCCGCGGCCAAGTCGGGCGGTCATCCGGCCAAACGCACCTTCCAAGCACTGCGCATCGAAGTCAACGAGGAACTCGACGTCCTTGAGCGTGCGGTTCCGGCAGCGGTGGACGCACTGGCGCTTGGCGGCCGGATCGTCGTGATGTCCTACCACTCCCTGGAAGACAAGATCGTCAAGGGCGTCTTCCAGGCCCGCTCCAAATCGTCAGCCCCACTCGGCTTCCCGGTGGAGCTGGAAGAACACAAGGCCGAACTCAAAACCCTGACCAAAGGCACCGAGGTGCCTACCGCCGTCGAGATCGCAGAGAATTCGCGTGCAGCATCCGCCCGGCTGCGCGCAGTGGAACGCATCAGAGCCAGGAGAGCAACATGAGCACCTCAGCTGCCAAGAACCTCGCCCTTCCGTCCGGCCCGAGCGTCCAGGGGATGGGCGAACAGGCCGGACTCCCGGATTCGGCCCGCAAGGCGCGCACCCCGCTCTCCCTGGTCCGGTCCGCACCGAGGAAGCGCCGCGCGCCCTTTGTTGTTCTCTGCTTCGGGATGCTGGCCGCGGCACTGATCGCAGTGCTGGTGCTCAACATCTCGGTGTCCACAGCGCAGTACCAGCTGGTCAAGCTCCGTGCCGAGCAGACGGCGCTGACCAAGCAGAACCAGGACCTGACACAGCAGGTGCAAAACTTCGAGGCTCCCCAGAATCTGGCAGCCAAGGCCGCACAATTGGGAATGGTTGCATCCACCGGCAAGGGACAGATCGATCTTTCCACGCTGACCGTCAGCGGGGATGCCAAGCCGGCGGCAAAGGCAGACTCGGCAGGAGCAGTGATCGCTGCTCCCGCTGTCCCGGGCCAGCTGAATGTGGTCCCGCCCGCCAGCTCGGGTGAGCCGCTGGCAAGCAGGGCGCCCGCCGCCGGTGAAACGGCAGCTGCCAAGCCGGACGCCGGCACCCCGGCGGAGGCGAAGCCGGCCGAACCGGCGGCTGCCGCCAAGCCGGCAGCCCTGAACGGGGGGACCATTCCGGCACCGGATCAAAGGACGCCGGGGCAGTAAGGCAGGAACAGGCGGCTGGTAGCCCGCATGGCAAGCAGTAGGGGATGAGCGTGGCGCAAGGCAAGGGCAAGGCAAGCAAGAAGAAAGTTGCTAACGCCACGAAGAGGCTCCGCCTCGGACTCAGCATTATGCTTGCTCTCCTGGTGGTGGTCGGCGGAAAGCTCTTCCTGGTGCAGGGACTGGACGTCGGCGGCATGGCCGAGGCCGCCCTGGACAACCGGCTGCGCCCAACCGTGCTGCCCGCCGAACGCGGCAGCATCCTGGACGCGAACGGAACAGTGCTGGCCAACAGCGTCATCCGCTACAACATCACTGTTGACCAGTCTGTAAACACCAAGACCGAATCTTTCAAGCGGCTTGAAAAGGTGGACGGCAAGGACGAGCTCGTCACCGTGTCCCGTGACCAGGGGATCGCCGAACTTGCTTCCGTCCTGGGCATGGATGTTGACGACGTGCGCAAATCCGTCACCGGCACCAGGACGTACTACATCGTGGCCAAGGACCTCCGGCCCGACGTCGAAAACCGGGTGTCGGAACTGCAGATCCCCGGCATTTTCTCCGAGGGCACCAGCAAGCGCGTGTACCCGAACGGCTCGGTGGCCGGCGGCATTGTGGGCTTCCTGGAGAACGGAACCACCGGCCAGGCCGGCCTCGAACAGACCCAGGATGAGATACTTCGCGGCACCCCGGGCAAGCGCGTCTTCGAAATCGGCGCGGACGGCCTCCGCATTCCTGTGGGCATCGACGAACTGACGCCCGCGCAGGACGGCAAGGACGTCAAACTCACCCTGAACTCCGACCTCCAGTACTTCGCCCAGCAGGCCATCCAGACCCAGGCGGACAAGCTCAGCGCCGAGTGGGGGGTCATCATCGTCTCCGACGTGAAGACCGGCAACATCATCGCCATGGCCGACACCAACACGCCTGACCCCAACGACCCCGGCAAGGTGGCCGCCAAGGACCGCGGCGTCCGCTCCGTCACCGCGGCCTACGAGCCCGGGTCGGTGGAAAAGCCCCTGACGGCTGCCGCGCTGATCCAGGAGGGCAAGTCCAGCCCGCTGGACAGGTTTACCATTCCGCCGTCCCTGGTGATTGACGGCCAGCAGTTCGACGACTCGTTCTCGCATGGAACGGAGCAGCGCACGCTCGCGGGCATCATCGGCTACTCCATGAACACCGGGACCGTAATGGCAGGCAGCCGCCTGACCAAGGACCAGCGGCATGACTGGCTGCAGAAGTTCGGCATCGGCGAGGCTCCGGAGGTCGGTCTTCCGGCGGAAGCCAAAGGCATTTTGACACCGGCTGCCCAGTGGGATGACCGGCAGCAATACACAGTCCTCTTCGGCCAGGGCGTTTCCCAGTCGACGCTGCAGACGGTGCGCGCCTACCAGACGATCGCCAACGGCGGGGTCATGCTGCAGCCCCGCCTGATCGACAGTTACATCAGCCCCGACGGCACCGAGGAAAAAGTGCCGGCCAAACCGTCCCGGCAGGTCATCTCCAAGGACACCGCCAAGCAGGTCAGGGACATGCTTGAGAGCGCTGTCACCGAGGGCGAAATCAAGGAAGCGGCCATCGACGGTTACCGTGTGGGCGCGAAGACCGGCACGTCCGAGTCGCCGTGCGATGACGGCACGGCCGGCTTCTGCGGCTACACCGCCTCGATCCTGGGGATGGCGCCGATGGACGATCCGCGGTTTATTGTTGAGGTGGTCCTGCAGCGCCCCAAGGGATCCATATACGGAATCACCAACGGGCCCGTGTTCCGCTCGGTCATGGGCCAGGCACTGCGGACGTACAACGTTCCGCCCTCCAAGGGCACGCCCGTCAGGCTGCCCCAATACGCCAAATAACGGGGTACGCCGAACAGGCAGTACGCCAAGCAACGCCCGCCAAGATAGACCGCGGTACACCTGAACAAACAGTTCTGTCGTGTCCGGTGGTCCACTAGCACCAACGGAGATTCAGTTGTCACATCACCATGACCCCGGCACTGCCGACGCCCCGGACGGGCAGGCATCAAAGAGCGGCTTCCGGCCCACCGCCGTCGCCGCCGTCGAGCTGGGTGTCATCGGCCGGTCAGTGGGTGTCGCAGTACCCGGCGCCTCCGAATCCGTCCAGGTCACCGGCATCTCACTGAACTCGCGGTCCGTTGAACGCGGGGACCTGTATGTAGCCCTGCCCGGGGCCTCCCGGCACGGTGCGGACTTCGCGTCCACGGCGATCGGGTCCGGCGCGGTCGCGGTGCTGACCGACGACGCCGGCGCAAAGCTCCTTGCGCTGGGGCACGACATTGCCGTCCCCGTGCTCGTGGTGGCGGAACCCCGCAGCGTGGTGGGCCGGCTGTCCCGGCTGATCTACCGGAGCCAGGATGCAGACCTCCCCGGCCCCGCGATGTTCGGCGTCACCGGCACGAACGGCAAAACCACCACCACCTACTTCATCAACGCCATGCTGCAGGCGCTGGGCAAGAAGACCGGGCTCATCGGCACCATCGAGATCCTGGCCGGCGGGGACCCGATCCCCAGCCTCCTGACCACGCCGGAATCGACCGATGTCCATGCCCTGCTTGCCCTCATGCGGGAACGCGGGCTGGACGCGGCATCCATGGAAGTCTCCTCGCACGCTGTGTCCTTCCGCCGGGTGGACGGCGTGGTCTTCGACGTCGTCGGTTTCACCAACCTCACCCAGGACCACCTGGACCTGCACGGCACCATGGAGGACTACTACCGGACCAAGGCGGAGCTGTTCACCGCCGGGCGTGCCCGGGCCGCCGTCGTGACCGTCGACGACGAATGGGGGCGGCGGCTTGCCGCCGAGACCGGGCTTCCGGTCACCACACTGGCGACCCTCCAGCCCGGCAGCCCGCCCGACGCGGAGAAAGACCCCGCAGCGGCCGACTGGACGGTCACGGCCCCGAAGGCCCGCGGCCTCGGCACGGAATTCACCCTCCGCGGCCGGGACGGCACGGAACTCCGGGTGCACACAGGGCTGCCCGGCGCCTTCAACGTCTCCAACGCCGCGCTGGCCCTGACCATGGTGCTTGCCGGCGGTGCGGACCCCGCCGAGGTCCAGGCAGCCCTCGACGCCAAGGATCCCTTCACCGTGGCAGTCCCCGGCCGCATGCAGCTCGTCTC
Organism: Arthrobacter sp. NPDC056727; assembly: GCF_042790555.1. Classification (NCBI taxonomy): domain Bacteria; kingdom Bacillati; phylum Actinomycetota; class Actinomycetes; order Micrococcales; family Micrococcaceae; genus Arthrobacter; species Arthrobacter sp. NPDC056727. The sequence continues at coordinate 69,388 of NZ_JBHTZA010000006.1, forward strand.
CGCGCGGCCGGCCGCGGTGGTTGACTTCGCCCACAACACGGATGCCCTGGCCCGCGCCCTGGAGGCCGTCCGGTCCCCGGAGCCCGCTTCCAGGGTGATCGTGGTCTTCGGTGCCACGGGCCAGCGCGACCAGGGCAAGCGCCCGGCCATGGGCGCGACCGCCGCCAGGCTCGCCGACGTCGTGATCGTCAGCGACGACGACCCCCACGACGAGGACGCCGCAGCGATCCGCGCCGAAGTGCTGGTGGGCGCGACGGATGCCAAGGAAGCCGAGCAGCTGGACTGCAAAATTATGGAAGTTTTCCCCCGGGATGCTGCCATCCGGGAGGCCGTTAACCTGGCTGCCCCGGAGGACACGATCCTGATTGCGGGGCGCGGACACGAAGTGTGGCAGGAGGTCAAGGGAGTGAACCTTGCCCTCGACGACAGGGTGGAATTACGGAACGCCTTGACGGCACGAGGATTCACCGTTCTCCAAGACGACGGGATAGAGTCCTAGACCGACATGATTGAACTAACTGCGGCGGAAATCGCCGAAATCACCAGCGGCCGCCTGCTTGCCGATCCCGACGTCATCCCGGGATCCGTGGTGACCGACTCGCGGGAGGCCGTTGCCGGCTCCCTTTACGTCGCCAAGCCGGGCGAAAGCGCGGACGGGCACAGCTTCGTGGGGGCGGCCTTTGACCGCGGCGCGGTGCTGGCCCTGACTGAACGCGAAATCAAAGATGACGCCGGCCGGAGCTATCCGTCCGTCATCGTCGAGGACGCGGTGCTGGCCATGGGAGCCGTCGCGGCAGAGGCCGTCCGGCGGATCAGGGACCACCGCGGGGCGGCCGGCGAACAGTTGACGGTCATTGGCATCACGGGCTCCGCCGGCAAGACCACCACCAAGGACCTGCTCGCAGGCATCCTGTCGGCCGAGGCGCCCACAGTTTCGCCGCAGGGTTCCTACAACGGCGAGGTGGGCGTGCCCCTCACCGTGTTCCAGGCGGGTTTTGACACCCGGTTCCTCGTTATCGAGATGGGTGCCACCGGCATCGGACATATCCGGTACCTGGCCGACATGGTCCGCCCGGAGATCGGCGTGGTACTCGGCGTGGGCACAGCGCACGCGGGGGAATTCGGCGGCGTGGAAAACATCGCCACCGCCAAGGGGGAACTCGCCGAGGCCCTGCCCGTCGCGGGCGCCGCCGTGCTGAACCTTGATGACCCCCGCGTTGCCGCCATGGCGGCGCGGACCCAGGCGACAGTTCTGGGCTTCTCCTCCCGCGATGCCGAGCCGGACGCTCCTGCCGTCCGGGCCGCCAAGCTGGACACCAATGCCGCCGGCAACCCCGAGTTCGACCTCGAAGTGCCGGGGGAGCCCACGGTCCGGGTCAGCAGCAAGCTGATCGGCGAACACCACGTGGCGAACCTCCTCGCTGCCGCAGCGGCCGCGCACGCGGCCGGCGTTCCGGCCGCCAGAATCGGTGCCTCCCTGAGTTCCCAGTCCGCGGCCAGCCGCTGGCGCATGGAGCGGACCGAACGGCCCGACGGCGTCACCGTCATCAACGATGCCTACAACGCCAACCCGGAATCAATGCGGGCGGCGTTGCGCACGCTGGCCGACCTCGGCCGCGGCCGCCGCACGTGGGCCGTGCTCGGGGCCATGCTGGAACTGGGCGACGATTCCATCCGTGAGCACACCGCCGTCGGCACCCAGGTGGTGCGGCTGAACATCTCCCGCCTCCTGGTGGTGGGCCGGGAAGCGCGTTCGCTGTACGTTTCCGCAGTGCAGGAAGGGTCCTGGGGCGACGAATGCATGTTCGCCGAGAACGCCGACGAAGCCTACGAAGTGCTCCAGGAGCAGCTCGAACCAGGCGACCTGGTGCTCTTCAAGTCCTCGAACAGCGTGGGACTGCGCCATTTGGGCGATCGGATAGCATTACCCCCACACGCCACCCCCACAACTGCCAATGAAGGGAGCGAGCTGCTGTGATTGCACTTCTGATCGGCGCTGGCCTGGCCCTGCTGCTGGCACTGGTGGGCACCCCGCTGTTCATCCGCCTGCTGGTCCACAAGAGCTACGGCCAGTTCATTCGCGACGACGGACCGACGTCGCACCACACCAAGCGCGGCACGCCCACCATGGGCGGCACCGTGGTGGTGGCGGCCGTGCTGCTGAGCTACGGCCTGACGCACCTCATCATGTGGCTCATGAACCCCCGGTCGCCCGGGCCGTCCGCGTCGGCGCTTCTGCTGCTGTTCCTGATGGTGGGCATGGGCCTGGTTGGCTTCCTGGACGACTTCATCAAGATCTCCCGGCAGCGCAGCCTGGGCCTGAACGCCAAGGCCAAACTCATCCTCCAGGCGGCGGTGGGCATCATCTTCGCCGTCATGGCCCTGTACTTCCCGGACCCGGACGGGGTCACCCCGGCGTCCACCAAGATCTCGCTGGTCCGTGACATTCCCTGGCTTGACCTCGCGTTCGGCGGCACCGTGCTCGGGGCGATCCTCTTTGTGGTCTGGTCAAACCTGATCGTCACCGCGGCCACCAACGGCGTGAACCTCACTGACGGTCTCGACGGACTGGCCGCCGGCGCCGCCATCATGGTGTTCGGCGCCTACACGCTGATTGGCATCTGGCAGAGCAACCAGGCCTGCGGCTCGCCGCGCGAGGCCGGCAGCGGCTGTTACTCCGTCCGGGACCCCCTGGACCTTGCACTGCTCGCCGCCATCATGAGCGCCGCCCTGGTGGGCTTCCTGTGGTGGAACACGTCCCCGGCCAAGATCTTCATGGGCGACACCGGCTCCCTCGCCATCGGCGGCGCCATCGCAGGGTTCGCCATCCTCTCCCGCACCGAACTGCTGCTGGCCTTCATCGGGGGCCTGTTCGTCCTCATCACGCTTTCCGTCATTATCCAGGTGGGCTACTTCAAGGTCACCAAGGGCAAGCGCTTCTTCAAGATGGCGCCGCTGCAGCACCACTTCGAACTGAAGGGCTGGGCGGAAGTCACCGTGGTTGTCCGGTTCTGGATCCTCGCCGGCCTGTTCGTCGCCGCGGGTCTTGGCATCTTCTACGCAGAATGGGTGGTCCTGCTGTGAACGTTCCCCACGACGAAGCAACGGGTCCCGCCCGGCTCAAAGACCTCGTCAGCTGGGACTCCGACTGGGCCGGGCTCCGTGTTGTGGTCACCGGGATCGGTGTCTCCGGTTTCGCGGCCGCGGACACCCTGATCGAACTCGGCGCCCGCGTGGTGGTGGTCGACGGCGCCACCACAGAAACCGCCCAGGCCAAGGCGGACACGCTGCGGATCGTCGGCGCGGTTGACGTTCTCCTGGGGGAGGACGCCGTCCGCTCGCTGCCCAAGATCGACGGCCAAAAGCCGGACCTCGTGGTCACCTCGCCCGGCTGGCGGCCCGACCAGGCATTGCTCGCGGCTGCCGCCCGCGCCCACATTCCGGTTTGGGGCGACGTCGAACTCGCCTGGCGCCTGCGCGTCCGTGAGGGGCGGAAAACCGCCGACTGGCTCACCATCACCGGGACGAACGGCAAGACGACGACGGTCGGCCTGACCGAGTCCATGCTGCGGGCTGCCGGCCTGAAGGCGATTGCGGTGGGCAACGTCGGCACGCCCATCCTCGACGCCCTGCGCGACCCGGTGGAGTACGACGTCTTCGCGGTGGAACTCTCCAGCTTCCAGCTGCACTGGTCCAGCTCCGTCTCGGCAGTGGCCAGCGTGTGCCTCAATGTCGCCGAGGACCACGTGGACTGGCACGGCTCCTACGAGTCCTACCTCGCAGACAAGGCCAAGATTTACGAAAACACGCAGAAGGCCTGCATCTACAACGACGAGCAGATCGAAACCGAACGCATGGTGGAGGACGCAGACGTGGTGGAGGGCTGCAGGGCCGTTGCCTTCACCACCCTCACGCCTGCCATCAGCATGCTCGGCGTGGTGGAGGGCCTGCTCGTGGACCGGGCCTTCATCGCCGAACGGAAGGACAGCGCGGCCGAACTCGCGTCCATGTCCGACCTCGGCCCCGTGGCACCCCGCCACATGGTGGCCAACGCCCTGGCCGCGGCCGGCCTGGTGCGGGCCTACGGCGTCAGCCCCGAGCACGTGCGCGAGGGACTGCAGGCCTACATCCCCGGAAGCCACCGCATCCAGCCGGTCGCCAAGCAGAACGGTGTGCTCTGGATCAACGACTCCAAGGCCACCAACCCGCACGCCGCCTCCGCGTCCCTGGCCGCGTTCGATCCGGTGGTGTGGATCGCCGGCGGCCTGTCCAAGGGCGTCAGCTATGACGACCTGGTCCGCGACCACGCGCGCCGCCTGAAGGCCGTCGTGCTGATCGGCAAGGACACGGCGTCACTGGAAGAGTCCCTGCAGCGACACGCACCGGATGTCCCCGTCATCCGGCCGGCGGCAGGCCACACTGAAATTGTGCAGTCAGCCGGAACCGGACATGACGCCGCACCGGATTCGGCAGAAACCGGGGAGGCAGTGATGGCACGGGCCGTCGCATCGGCGGCACAGCTCGCCGCCTCGGGTGACACTGTGCTGATGGCCCCGGCTGCTGCATCCATGGATCAGTTCTCTTCCTACGCTCACCGTGGCGACGCCTTCATTGCAGCGGTCCGCGGGCTCGTGGAAGGGGAGGCCCGGACCGGCAAGGAGTAGGAATGGTCAGCACACCCACACGTCCCGCGGCCGCCCGGCAGCGGGCGGGGGCGACCCCCCGTGGTGCTGCACCGGCCACTCCCGCATCCAGGATCCCTGCCGGCGGACGGCTCCGCCGGTGGTACCGGCGCTTCTGGTCCGCCCTTGAGGGAAACGGGAAGTCACGCAACGGCTCCACCTACTACCTCATCCTGGGGACCACGCTGGCCCTGACCGCGATCGGCATCATGATGGTGCTTTCGGCGTCCAGCGTTGAGGCCATCGCCGCGGACCAGTCGCCCTACACCGCGGCCCTCAAGCAGGGCCTGTTCGCCGGGATCGGCATATTCGGCATGTTCATGCTGTCCCGGATCAACGTCGTGTGGCTGAAGCGGCTCGCCTGGCCGGGCATCATCGTCGCGTATGCCCTCCTGGGGCTTGTGCTGGTGATCGGCACCAGCGTCAACGGCAACAAGAACTGGATCGACATCGGCGGCTTCTTCACCCTGCAGCCCTCCGAGGCAGCCAAGCTGGCCCTGGCACTGTGGATGGCCACCGTGCTGGCCAAGAAGGCGTCACTGCTGCACCGCTGGGGACACGCCGTCGTCCCCGTCGCGCCCATAGCCTTCGGCATCATCGGCCTCGTCCTGGTCGGAAACGACCTCGGCACCGGCATGATCATCATGCTCGTTACGGCGGCGGCCCTGTTCTTCGCGGGCGTGCGCCTGTACCTGTTCGGCTTCGCGGCCGTGGGCCTTGGAGCCGTTGTGGCGTTCATGGCCATGACCAGCTCCAACCGGATGTGCCGCATCACCTCGTGGTGGACCGGCCAGAGCTGCGGTGACGGCATCGACGCCAACTACCAGTCCACCAACGGCCTCTACGGACTGGCGTCGGGCGGCTGGTTCGGCGTCGGGCTCGGCCAGAGCCGGCAGAAGTACAGTTGGATCCCCGAGGCCCACAACGACTTCATCTTCGCCATCATCGGCGAGGAACTCGGGCTGGTGGGAACCGTCGTCGTCCTGATCCTGTTTGCCATCCTGGGCGCGGCCATCTACCGCGTGGTGGTGGCACAGGAGGACCTCTTCCACCGGGTCCTTGCCGGGACCATCATGGTGTGGCTGCTTGGCCAGGCCACGGTGAACATGGCCGTGGTCACCGGCCTCATGCCGGTGATCGGTGTTCCCCTGCCGTTCATCTCCTACGGCGGCTCGGCGCTGCTGATGTCGCTCTGCGCGATCGGCGTAGTGTTGTCACTGGCCCGCGAACAGATGGCCCCTAACATCCGGCCCCGCAAACTGCTCGGCCCGTGGCGGAAGCCCGGGCGCAAGAAAACCCGCACGAAAGCGTAACCTGCACCTGATGAAAACCGAGTCCTTGTCCGTGGTCCTCGCCGGCGGCGGAACAGCAGGCCATATCAACCCCCTGCTTGCCATCGCCGCGGCCATTCGCGACGCCCGGCCCGACGCCCGGCTGCTCGCCGTCGGAACAGCCGCCGGCATGGAAACCAGGCTGGTCCCCGCCGCGGGGCTGGAACTGGCCACCATCGACCGTGTCCCGTTCCCGCGGAAGCCCTCCGCGGACCTGCTCCGCCTTCCGGGACGCCTCGCCGGCGCCGTGCGGCAGGCGGGGCGCATCCTCGACGACGCCGCAGCGGACGTCCTCGTGGGCGTGGGCGGCTACGTCTGCACGCCCATGTACCTCGCTGCCTGGCGGCGGAAGATCCCCATCGTCATCCATGAGGCCAATACCCGGCCGGGCCTGGCCAACCGGGTCGGGGCGCGGCTGAGCCGGCACGTGGCCGTGGCCTTCGCCGGCACCCCGCTGCGGCATGCCCGCCACGTGGGCATGCCCATGCGCCGCGAGGTCTCCGCCATGGTCAGGGCAACGGCACGTAACGGCGCCCTGCGCAGCCTTGACCTGCAGCCCGACAAGCCGGTGCTCATCGTGACCGGCGGCTCCTCCGGGGCGCAAAGCATCAACCGCACTGTGGCCGCGTCGCTCGAGGCTCTGTCCAAGGCGGGAGTGCAGACCATCCACATCACTGGCCGCGGCAAGTCCGTGGCCGACCCGGACGGTAACACGCTGAGCGCCGACGGCTACCGGCAGCTTGAATACGTGGACGGCATGGAGACTGTCTACGCAGCGGCTGACCTGCTGCTCGCCCGTTCCGGCGCTGCCACCGTGAGCGAGGTGGCCGCCGTCGGTGTGCCTGCGGTCTTCGTGCCGCTGCCCATCGGCAACGGCGAGCAGGCGCTGAACGCCCGCGGACTGGTGAATGCAGGCGGCGCCCTGCTGGTGGCGGACCGGGATTTCACCCCGGAATGGGTCCGCACCAGCCTCATCCCGCTGCTGACTGACCGTTCCCGGCTCGATGCAATGGCGCTGAACGCGGAGAACCTTGGCATCCGAAATGCCGACCAGCTCATGGCCGACCTCGTACTGGAAGCGGTATCCAAATGACCACCAACGCAGCACCCAGCCAGGAATCACTGGGCCGCGTGCACTTCATCGGAATCGGCGGCGTGGGCATGTCCGCCGTCGCCAGGATCATGGTGGCGCGCGGGGTTCCCGTCAGCGGTTCGGACGCCAAGGACCTGCCGGTCATGACGGAGCTCGCCGCGGCTGGTGCCCGGGTCTGCGTGGGCTACGACGCCGGAAACCTTGAAGACGCCCAGACGGTGGTGGCCGGCTCGGCGATCCGCGCCGACAACCCGGAACTCCAGGCCGCTCGGGCCGCCGGGCTGCCGGTGCTGCACCGCTCCGAAGCCCTGGCCGCCACCATGGGCGGGGACCTCGTGGTCACTGTTGCCGGTACCCACGGGAAGTCCACCACCACGTCCATGATCACCGTGCTGCTGCAGGGCGCGGGCCTCGACCCGTCGTTTGCCATCGGGGCCAATGTGCCGGCGCTCGGCGTCAATGCGGCGAACGGCAGCTCGCAGGTCTTCGTCGCGGAGGCGGACGAATCCGACGGTTCGTTCCTCAACTACCGGCCGCAGATCGCCGTCGTCACCAACGTGGAACCGGACCACCTGGACCACTACGGCACCGCCGAAGCCGTGTACGAATCCTTCGACCGGTTCACGGCACTGCTGCCCGCCGACGGCGTGCTGGTGGCGTGCGCGGACGACGCCGGCGCGCATGCCCTCGCGCTGCGCACCCGTGAACGGGGCAATGCCCGCGTTGTTTTGTATGGCACCTCTGAGGCCGCCGATCTCCGGCTCGAGGACGGTGGCCCGGGCAGGGTTGCCATCACGACGGCGGGCGGCCGGTTCCCGCTGGCGCTGCAGGTCCCGGGACGGCACAATGCGCTGAACGCTGCAGCCGCCATGGCGGTGGCGCTCGAACTCGGCGTGGACGCCCAGGCCGCCGCCTCTGCCCTGGCCGGCTTCTCCGGCGCCTCGCGAAGGTTCGAATACAAGGGGGAGGGCCGGGGCGTGCGGGTGTACGACGACTACGCCCACCACCCCACGGAGGTGCGCGCAGCCCTGGCGGCGGCACGGTCCGTGGCGGGCGAACACAAGGTCCATGTGCTGTTCCAGCCACATCTGTTTTCCCGGACCCGGGAGTTTGCCGCAGACTTCGCCGACGCGCTCAATGCCGCAGACACGGCCCTGGTGCTGGACATCTATCCGGCCCGCGAGGATCCCATCCCCGGCGTCACCAGCGCCCTCATCACGGAGCACCTGGGCGCCGGCGGCAGACTGGCCGGAGCAGGCGACGAGGCCGTGAGCGCACTGGCCGCCGCCGCGCAGCCCGGGGATATCATCCTCACCGCAGGCGCCGGGGACGTCACCGCGTACGGGCCGCTCATCGTGGAGTCCCTCGGTGGCTAGCACCCGGCGCCCCACCTACCGTCCGGCCAAGCCGGCTGCCCGGAACACTGATGGTGCCCGGGAGGCCGGTGCTGCCCTGGACGCCGAGGTCCGGGACGCTGGGGTCCGGGATGCCGGGGGCAGCCGTGCGGGCGGGGCCAGGCCCGACGGCGGCAAGCCGGCCGTGATCACTGCCTCCAAGGTTGTCCCGGAGAGCCCTGCGTCGAAGGGCAAGGCACAGGACAAACAGGCCAAAGCGCCCTGGTCCCGGCTGAAAAGCCCGGAAGCCGGCAAACCCGGAACCAAGTCGAAGAAGCCAGCCCCGGTTGGCGAAGAGGTGCCCGCGGGCACCGGTCCCGACAATGTGCTGGCCTTTCCCGAACCCCGGGGCCGCCGCATCAGGCGCAACATCATCGTGGCGGCATGTGTGACGGCTGCCATCGTGGCGGGGCTCATCGCCGCTGCCGTCTACTCCCCGGTGCTGGCGGTCCATAGCGTGAGCGTCACCGGCACGAAGCTCCTCAAGCCGGCCCAGGTGCAGGCGGCACTCAAGCCGCTGCTGGGCACGCCGCTGCCGCAGGTCAGCGAGTCCCAGATCGACTCGCTGCTGAAACCGCTCGTCCAGATCAAGTCTGTCAGGACGCAGGCCCATCCGCCGTCGGTCCTGGTGGTGCAGGTCCAGGAACGCGTCCCCGTCGCCCTCGTCAAGCGCGGCAACGAATACTTGCTCGTGGACGTCGACGGCGTAAAGCTCGGCACCACCGCCGACCCCGCCTCGGTCAAGCTGCCGGTTATTGACGGCGGGGCGGGCACCATCGGCAAGGACCTGTTCCAGGCCACGGCCGAGGTCCTCGGCGCGCTTCCGGCCAATGTGCTCGCCAAGCTCTCCAACGCCTCCGCCAAGTCCGTCGATGCGGTGGAGCTGAAGCTGCTGGACGGCCAAACGGTGATCTGGGGCAACGCGGGGGAGAAGGAGCTCAAGGCGCGGGTGCTGGAGGCGCTGCTCAAGGTGCCGGCCGACCCCGCGAACCCGGTCAACACGTACGACGTGAGCGTCCCGCGCCATCCGGTGACACGGTGATTCCGGTGTATTTCACGGGGATTAGGACGACACGCGGTGGCGGTTATTGAATGTAGCCAGCATAGGAAATAGCGTCACAGACGTGAGTTACTTGACATAACTATAACCTTCAAGTGGAGGGTTAAGGTTCAGGGCTTCAAGGTCGACTCCATCAGTTTTCGCAATAGGACACTAACAAGGGACACGTAACGTGGCAGCTCCGCAGAATTACTTGGCCGTCATCAAGGTCGTCGGCATCGGCGGCGGTGGCGTGAACGCAGTCAACCGCATGATCGAGGTGGGTCTCCGCGGTGTCGAATTCATAGCTATTAACACCGATGCCCAGGCCCTGCTGATGAGCGACGCCGACGTTAAGCTCGACGTCGGACGGGAGCTGACGCGCGGGCTGGGTGCCGGGGCCAACCCCGAGGTCGGCAAGCAGGCTGCCGAGGACCACGCCGACGAGATCGAGGAAGTCCTCCGCGGTGCCGACATGGTCTTCGTGACCGCAGGCGAAGGCGGTGGCACCGGAACCGGCGGCGCGCCGGTCGTCGCCCGCATTGCGCGCTCCCTTGGCGCCCTGACCATCGGTGTGGTCACCCGCCCGTTCACCTTCGAAGGGCGCCGCCGCGCGGGCTCCGCCGAGGCGGGCATCGACGCCCTGCGGGACGAGGTGGACACGCTGATCGTGATCCCCAACGACCGCCTGCTGTCCATCAGCGACCGCAACGTCTCCGTCCTGGACGCCTTCCGCTCTGCTGACCAGGTCCTGCTGTCCGGTGTCCAGGGCATCACGGACCTCATCACCACGCCCGGCCTGATCAACCTTGACTTCGCGGACGTGAAGTCCGTCATGCAGGGTGCCGGCTCGGCCCTGATGGGCATCGGCTCCGCCCGCGGCGAGGACCGTGCGGTCAAGGCAGCCGAGCTCGCCATCGCCTCGCCGCTGCTGGAGGCCTCCATCGACGGCGCACACGGTGTCCTGCTGTCCATCCAGGGCGGCTCCGACCTCGGCCTGTTCGAGATCAACGAGGCCGCGCGCCTGGTGCAGGAAGTTGCCCACCCGGAGGCCAACATCATCTTCGGTGCGGTCATCGACGACGCCCTGGGCGACGAAGCCCGCGTCACGGTCATCGCGGCCGGCTTCGACGACGTCAAGGCCACCTCGCCGTCCATGGACCAGTCGCAGCCGCAGGCTGCACCCCAGCGGCCCGCCGTTCCCGCGGCCGCGCCGCAGAGCCAGCCGTCCGCCGGCAGCCAGCAGGTCAACGTCCAGCCCGTGCACGCCGGTGTCGGTGCCGCTGGCCTGAGCAGCTGGGGCCAGCAGCGCCCGTCAGCTGTCCCCGCCGACTCCGGCTTCGACGTCGACCTTCCGTCGGTGGTTGAGCCTGACCTGACCGGCAGCCGGTCCGACGACCTGGACGTCCCCGATTTCCTGAAGTAGGAGGCTGCCGGGCGGACATCTGCCCGGCAGCTGTTCTCGGTTACTGACCCTGTTCGGCTGGTGACTGTGTTCCGTTTCCCGACCCTGATTGCCGGAGTTCCGATTGTTTTTGTGGCGTGCTGAAGTGAAGCCAGGCGTGTCCGTGGCGTTCACCGACACGGGTGCCGGCAACCTCGCCCTCCACGTGGGCGATGACGCGGGAGCGGTGCTGCGCCGCAGGATCCGGCTGGAGGATGCCACCGGCATCGCTCCACGCAGGTTCCAGTACATGAACCAGGTCCACGGCAACGAAGTGTCCGTTGTCGCTGAACCCGGTACCGGCGCTGAACCCGGCGCTGATGCCCCGACGGCGGACGCGCTCGTCTCGCTCGGCGGGCCGCTGGCCGTGATGGTGGCGGACTGCATTCCGCTGGTCCTGGTGGGCGCCGGTGCTTCCGGTCCCGTGCTGGCTGCCGTTCACGCCGGGCGCCCCGGTTTGTTCTCCGGCGTCATTCCTGCAGCGGTGGAACAAATGCGCGCTGCCGGCGCCACGGACATCCGGGCCTGGCTTGGACCGTCCGTCTGCGGCAGCTGCTACGAGGTGCCCGCTGGACTTCGCGAGGAAGTCTCGGCCGTTCTCCCATCGGCCTGGTCAACAACGTCATGGGGAACGCCGGCGCTCGACCTTCCCGGCGCTGCCGCAAGCCAGCTCGACGCCCTCGGCGTTCCCGTCGAATACCGGGGACCCTGCACGCTTGAAAACGACTCCTTGTTTTCCTACCGCCGCGACTCCCGGTCCGGCAGATTCGCCGGACTGGTGTGGACCCATGAGTGACAGCCCGGTAGCCGGGGATGCAAGGACAGTGCAGCTGCGGGAGCACCTGGACGCCGTCCGGCAGCGCATCGCCCGGGCAGTCGCCGCGGCCGGCCGCGGCGACACCCCGCCGCGCCTGATAGTGGTCAGCAAGTTCCACCCGGCTGAGGACGTCCGCCGACTGGCTGCGCTTGGCGTCAGGGATTTCGGGGAAAACCGGGACCAGGAGGCGGCCGCTAAAGCCGAGGAGCTCGAGGCACTGGACCTCACCTGGCATTTCGTGGGCCAGCTCCAGAGCAAGAAATCCAAGACCGTGGTCCGCTACGCCTCTGCGGTGCACTCTGTGGATCGCTCCCAGCTTGTGACCGCCCTGGAGCGGGCCATGGCCGCGCAGCAGGAGCTGACCGGCCGCGGCAGCCTGGACTGTTTCATCCAGGTGAGCCTGGATGACGACGCCGGAGCCCACCGTGGAGGGGCGGCCCCCGCCGACGTGCCGCAACTGGCGGAGCAGCTTGAAGCCGCCGCCGGCCTTCGCCTGGCCGGTGTCATGGCGGTGGCTCCGCTTGGGGCGGATCCCGACCGGGCCTTCGAAAAACTGCTGGGTATCTCAACCGGCCTGCAGCAGGATTTCCCCGGTGCCACCGGGATTTCCGCCGGCATGAGCCAGGACCTGGAAGCAGCTGTCCGATTCGGTGCGACACACCTCCGAATTGGCTCAGATATTCTCGGTTCGCGCCCGGCGGTGCGGTAGCGTCTCTCGTATTGGAAGTGAATGGCGGGGATTCCAATGCTGTCTTGACTTTTGGGCGGCCCGCTTCCGGACACGATTAGGAGTCGACCATGGCTGGCGCTCTGCGCAAGACAATGATCTATCTTGGGCTCGCCGACGGCGATGAACACTACGAGTCTGAGCTTTCCACCCAGCAAAAGGACGAGGACAACTCAATGGAGCATGACCGTGAAGAGCGCCGCGCACCGGCGCCGCTCCGAGAGGTCACCCGTGAAGCGCCACCAGCTGCCGAAGAGGAATACCGCGCACCCGTGACACCCATCAAGCGTGCGGCATCGAGCCGCGAAGAGACCACCGGACTGCGGCAGATCACCACGATCCACCCGCGCTCCTACAACGACGCCAAGCTCATCGGCGAAAGCTTCCGCGACGGGATCCCCGTCATCATGAACGTGACGGACATGGGGGAATCGGACGCCAAGCGGCTGGTCGACTTTTCCGCAGGCCTCGTCTTCGGACTGCGCGGAAGCATCGAGCGCGTGACGAACAAGGTCTTCCTGCTGTCGCCGTCGTACGTCGAAGTCATCGGAGATGAGAAGAAGGCCAGCGACGCCACCGCCAGTTTCTTCAACCAAAGCTAAAATACGCTCTCCGGATGCCAGGCAGGGACGCACCTGCCTGGCATCCGTGCTGAAATAGGGGAGCAGCAAAAGCTGGCAGGAATCCCAGGGCGCCCAGGCGCCCGTGATGAACATGGAGACAATGGGTTAGCTCATGGGAATACTATTCGGGCTCGTCTATATCGTCCTGCTGTTCATTTTCGTCGCTTTGATTGTCCGCCTCGTCTTCGACTGGGTTCAGATGTTCGCGCGGGAATGGCGTCCCCGCGGGGTAGCATTGGTGGCGGCTCATGCCGTCTACTCGGTAACCGATCCGCCGCTGAAGGTTCTGCGGCGCCTGATCCCGCCGCTGCGGCTGGGCGGCGTGTCGCTGGACCTCGGGTTTCTGGTGCTGTTCATCGGCCTGAGCATTGCCATGGGGATCACCAAGTCACTTGCATAACTTCATATCAGCTTGCGGCGCCGGGGCCGATCCGCACGGATCCCCGGGCGCAAAAGAACCTTTTGTTCGACGCCACGGTGTTGAATTAGAGGAACCAGACCAAATTTAGGTACCGTAGTTTTGACGGCCGGAAGGCCTCCTGACGAACTAGACCAACGAGGTGACCAGATGGCTTTGACGCCAGAAGACGTTGTCAACAAGCGCTTTCAGCCGACCAAGTTCCGCGAAGGCTATGACCAGGACGAGGTTGACGACTTCCTGGACGAGATCGTCGTTGAACTGCGGCGCCTGAACCAGGAGAACGAAGAACTTCGCAAGAAGCTCGCCGAAGGCGGCTCCGGATCGCCGGCTGCCACCTCCGCCGTCGCCCCTGTCGTTGAGAAGGTTCCTGCGCCGTCCAAGTCCGAAAAGGACGAAGCACGCGCGAAGGCCGAAGCCGAGGCCAAGGCTGCCGAAGCTGCCAAGAAGAAGGAAGCCGAGCAGGCCGCACCGGTCGCAGCCCAGGCACCCGCCGTCACCGGCACCAACGTCTCCGAGTCCGCTGCCGGCCTGCTGGCCATGGCCCAGCAGATGCACGACCGCCACGTGGCCGAGGGCCAGCAGCAGCGCGACAAGATCATCGCCGAAGCGCAGATCGAAGCCAGCAGCCTGGTCAACGACGCGCAGGAGAAGTCCCGCAAGATCCTCGGTGCCCTGGAGCAGCAGCGCTCCGTCCTCGAGCGCAAGGTGGAGCAGCTGCGAGGTTTCGAACGCGACTACCGCTCACGCCTGAAGGCCTACATCGAAGGCCAGCTGCGCGACCTGGACGCCCGCGGTTCCGTTGCCGCCCCTGAGGTTGGCGAAAGCAGCAGCGCCGCCGTTTAGCACGTATTCTGAAGGCCGGTGGCTGAGGATTCCTCGGCCACCGGCTTTTGCCATTAACGACGGTTCCCGAATGAAAGCACCATGACTGACGACCTTGCCGCTGACGCAGCGCATCCAGCTTCATCATCACCGCGGCCCCGGCGCGGCGTCCTGCTGTCCCTGTTCGCCGGACTGGCAGTCTTCGCCTACGTCTTCGACCAGCTCACCAAGCTGTGGGTGACCAGCACCATGGTGGAGGGCGAACGTATCCCGGTGCTGCCCCCGCTGCTGCACTGGTACTACATCCGCAACTCCGGGGCTGCCTTTTCCATCGGCGAAAACGTGACCTGGGTGTTCACGATCATCATGGTGCTGGTGGCCGCCGCCATCCTGTTCCAGCTGGGCAAGCTCGGCTCCGCCTGGTGGGCGCTGGCGCTGGGGCTGCTGTTCGGCGGCGCCCTGGGAAACCTGACGGACAGGCTGTTCCGGGAGCCGTCGTTCGGAATGGGGCACGTGGTGGACTTCATCCAGCTGCCCAATTTTGCGATCTTCAATATCGCCGACTCCGCCGTTGTGTCGTCCGTGGTCATCATCTGCCTGCTGACCCTGCGGGGGATTGCCCTTGACGGTTCGCACCACAGCGTCGCCAAACGGGAAGGCGGCGACGATGTCTGAACGGGTCGTGGTGCCCGAGGAGCTGGACGGCAGCCGCGTGGATGCGGGGCTGGCCAAGCTGATGGGCGTGTCGCGGTCGTCCGCGGCAACGCTGATCGCCGAGGGCAACGTCACCAGCGGCGGCAAACCCGTGGGGAAGTCAGCCAAGCTCGCATCCGGAACGGTGCTGGATGTGACGGTCCCCGAGCGCCGGGATCCCCTTGAAGTCGTGGAGGAAGTTGTGGAAGGCCTGAAGATCCTGCTGGATGACGACGACTTTGTGGTGGTCGACAAGCCGGTGGGCGTCGCTGCGCACCCCTCGCCGGGCTGGGTAGGACCCACCGTGGTGGGCGGCCTTGCCGGCGCCGGTTACCGCATCTCCACGTCCGGCGCCACGGAACGCGCCGGGATCGTCCACCGTCTCGACGTCGGAACCTCCGGAGTCATGGTGGTGGCCAAGACCGAACCCGCCTACACCGCCCTCAAGCGGGCGTTCAAGGAACGCACCGTGGACAAGGTTTACCACGCTGTGGTCCAGGGTCTGCCGGATCCCCTGCAGGGCACCATCGACGCGCCGATTGGCCGCCATCCCGGCCACGACTGGCGCTTCGCCGTCATCGAGGACGGACGGCCCTCTGTGACCCACTACGAGGTCCTGGAGGCGTTCGGGAAGGCGACCCTGGTGGAGGTGCACCTGGAGACCGGCAGGACCCACCAGATCCGGGTCCACTTCGCTGCCCTCCGCCATCCCTGCGCCGGCGACCTCACCTACGGGGCTGATCCGCGGCTCGCCGCCACCCTGGGGCTCACCCGGCAGTGGCTGCACGCCCGTGAACTGGGCTTCGACCACCCGCGCACCGGGGAACGCATCACCGTGACCAGCGAGTACCCCGCGGATCTCGCCTACGCGCTGGAGGTCCTGGGGTCCGGCAAGGCCTGAGCCAGCGGCACGCCGACATCAATTGTCAGGGGGTCGGCACTAGAATGGTCCGGTGACTTTCAGCAATGACTCGTTCGTACATCTCCACACCCACACCGAGTACTCGATGCTGGACGGCGCCGCCCGGCTCGGTGAGCTGTTCGACGAAACCGAGCGGCTGGGGATGCCTGCCCTGGCGACCACCGACCACGGCTACCTCTTCGGTGCCTTCGACTTCTGGAAGAAGGCCACGGACAAGGGCATCAGGCCCATCATCGGCGTCGAAGCCTATGTGACCCCCGGTACGGCCCGCGGGGACAAGAGCCGCGTCCGCTGGGGCGAAGAGAGCCAGCGCAAGGACGACGTCTCCGGCGGTGGCTCCTACACCCACATGACCTTGCTGAGCTACAACAACGCGGGCATGCGGAACCTGTTCCGGGCCTCGTCCATCGCCTCCCTGGATTCGGTGTTTGGCAAGTGGCCCCGCCTGGACCGGGAGCTGTTGAACACCTACTCCGAGGGGCTGATTGCCACCACCGGCTGCCCCTCCGGAGAGGTCCAGACGCGGCTGCGCCTGGGCCAGTACCGCGAGGCCGTAGAAGCCGCCGCTGAATTCCGGGACATCTTCGGCGCGGAGAACTACTTCTGCGAACTGATGGATCACGGGCTGGACATTGAGCGCCGGGTCACGGGCGACCTCCTGCGGCTGGCCAAGGAGCTGAACCTCCCGCTCGTGGCCACCAACGACCTCCACTACACGCACGAACACGACGCCAAGGCGCACGAGGCCCTGCTCGCCATCCAGTCCGGCTCCACCCTCCTGGAACCCACCTACGACAACGGCGGCTCCCGTTTCGCGTTCTCCGGCAGCGGCTACTACCTGAAGTCGCCGCAGGAAATGCGGGAGCTGTTCCGCGACCACCCGGACGCGTGCGACAACACGCTCCTGATCGCCGAGCGGTGCGAGGTGTCCTTCAACACGGGCGCCAACTACATGCCCCGGTTCCCCTGCCCCGAGGGTGAGGACGAAACGTCCTGGCTGGTCAAGGAAGTCGACAAGGGACTCCAGTACCGCTACCCCCAGGGCATCCCGGACAAGGTCCGTAAGCAGGCCGACTACGAGCTGGACGTCATCACCTCCATGGGCTTCCCGGGTTACTTCCTCGTGGTGGCCGACTTCATCAACTGGGCCAAGAACAACGGCATCCGGGTGGGTCCCGGGCGTGGTTCGGGTGCCGGTTCCATGGTGGCGTACGCCATGCGCATCACCGACCTTGATCCGCTGCACCACGGCCTGATCTTCGAGCGCTTCCTCAACCCCGACCGTGTCTCCATGCCTGACTTCGACGTCGACTTCGATGACCGGCGCCGCTCTGAAGTCATCGACTACGTCACGCGTAAGTATGGCGACGAGCGCGTGGCCATGATCGTTACCTACGGCACCATCAAGACCAAGCAGGCCCTCAAGGACTCCTCGCGCGTGCTGGGCTACCCGTTCAGCATGGGCGAGCAGCTGACCAAGGCGCTCCCGCCGGCCGTGATGGCCAAGGACATTCCGCTGGCCGACATCCAGAACAAGGAGGCCAAGCGCTACAGCGAGGCGGGCGATTTCCGCCAGCTAATAAGCACCGACCCCGAGGCCGCCAAGGTTTTCGAGACCGCGCTCGGCATTGAGGGCCTGAAACGGCAGTGGGGCGTGCACGCCGCCGGCGTGATCATGTCCTCGGACCCCATCATCGATGTGATTCCGATCATGCGCCGCTTCCAGGACGGCCAGGTCATCACCCAGTTCGACTATCCGACGTCCGAGGGCCTCGGCCTGATCAAGATGGACTTCCTGGGGCTGCGAAACCTCACGATCATTTCCGACGCCCTGGAAAACATCAAGATGAACCGGGGCGTCGACCTGGACCTCGAAACCCTGGCGCTGGATGACGCGGCCTCGTACGAGCTCCTCGCCCGCGGTGACACGCTGGGCGTGTTCCAGCTCGACGGCGGGCCCATGCGCTCCCTCCTGAAGCTCATGAAGCCTGACAACTTCGAGGACATTTCCGCGGTGCTCGCGCTGTACCGGCCGGGCCCCATGGGCGCCAACGCGCACACGGACTACGCCCTGCGCAAGAACAAGATCCAGGACGTCATCCCGATCCACCCGGAGCTGGCGGAGCCACTGGAGGACATCCTCGGCGGCACGTTCGGGCTGATCGTGTACCAGGAGCAGGTTATGGCCGTGGCGCAGAAGCTGGCCGGTTACTCGCTGGGCCAGGCAGACATCCTGCGCCGCGCGATGGGCAAGAAGAAGAAGTCCGAGCTGGACAAGCAGTTTGCCGGCTTCTCGCAGGGCATGCAGGACAACGGCTACTCCATGGAGGCCGTGAAGACCCTGTGGGACATCCTGCTGCCCTTCTCCGACTACGCCTTCAACAAGGCCCACTCGGCCGCGTACGGCGTGATTTCGTACTGGACGGCCTACCTGAAGGCGCACTACGCGCCGGAGTACATGGCCGCGCTGCTGACCTCGGTGGGTGACGACAAGGACAAGTCCGCGATCTACCTCAACGAATGCCGGCGCATGGGCATCACGGTGCTGCCGCCGGACGTCAACGAGTCAGCCCTGAACTTCACCCCGGTGGGGGAGGACATCCGCTTCGGCATGGGCGCCATCCGCAACGTCGGCGTCAACGCCGTCGAGGCCATGGTGGCCGCCCGCGAAAAAGAGGGCGCCTACAGCTCCTTCAAGGACTACCTCATGAAGGTCCCGGCCGTGGTCTGCAACAAGCGCACCATCGAATCCCTGATCAAGGCCGGGGCCTTTGACTCCCTCGGCCACCACCGCCGCGCGCTGGCCATGGTCCACGAAGAAGCGATCGATTCGGTCATTACCCTCAAGCGCAACGAGGCCATCGGCCAGTTCGACCTTTTTGCCGGCTTCGATGAGGCGGAGTCCGAATCGTCGCTGAGCATCGAGATCCCCGACCTGCCGGAATGGGAGAAGAAGGACAAGCTCGCGTTTGAGCGCGACATGCTGGGCCTGTACGTCTCGGACCATCCGCTGCAGGGCCTGGAAGGGGTCCTGAGCCAGCACGCCGACCAGTCCATCACCTCGATCATCGCCGAGGACGGGCCGCACGACGGCGCCATCGTCACCATCGCGGGCATGATCACCTCGCTGAGCCGCCGGATCGCGAAGGCCAGCGGCAATGCCTACGCCCGGGCGGAGATCGAGGACCTCGGCGGTTCCATGGAGGTCATGTTCTTTGGCCAGGTCTACGGCCCGATCGCTTCGGTTCTCGCCGAGGACCTGATCGTGGTGGTCAAGGGCCGGCTGCAGCGGCGCGACGACGGTGCCGTGACCCTGAACTGCATGGAGCTCTCCGTCCCCGACCTCAGCCAGGGCACCAACGGGCCCCTGGTGATCACCATGCCCACGCACAAGGCCACCGAGGCCGTTGTCACGGAACTGGGGGACGTGCTGCGGAACCACCGGGGCAACTCCGAGGTCCGGGTGAACCTGCAGGGCGACAGCCGCATCGAGGTCATGGCACTACCCGTGCACCTGCGGGTAAACCCGAACCCGTCGCTGTTCGGAGACCTCAAGGTGTTGCTGGGCCCGGCCTGCCTGGACGCCTAGGTTGCCGCGACGCCTGGGCAACCCTGGCGCCTAGGTTAAATCCCGTCCCGGCCGCGAAGGGTCCGCTCGTCGACGCCTAGATTTCGTAGTCGAGCGGAACCGGCTGGCCGTAGGTTCCGGAGTGGTACAGCAGCGGCGTGCCGTCCTCGCCGACCTGCCCTTCCACCACCTCGACCACCACCACAGCGTTGTTCTCGAAGGACAGGCGCATTTGGATCTTGCCGATCAGCCAGCCCGCAACGTCCTTGAGCACAGGCACGTCATGGGGTCCGTGGGCCCAGTGGTCGCCGGCAAAGCGTTCCTTGGTGCGCGCGAAGCGGTCGGCCAGTTCCTGGTTCTCCAGGCCCAGCATGTGCACGCCGATGTACGTGGTGTTGGCCACCGCCGGCCACGAACTGGAACTGCGCGCCATGTTGAAGGTGAAGCGCGGCGGCTTGGCGGAAAGCGAGGCAACAGAGGTTGCCGTGAAGCCGTACGGGACGCCGTCGTAGTTCACCGTGATGATGGCAACGCCTGCAGCATGCCGGCGGAACATCTCTTTGAACGTGCCCTCGAAGGCGACATCATCTGACGTCACTGAAATCGATCTCCCTGCTTTATCCGTGCCGATTGTGCTCTACTACAAGACTATTGGGCTTCCGGCCCGATGCGGCAGTCCAGTGCCTGGCAGCGATGTGTCGCAGAGTCCCGGCCAACATTTGACGGCCACATTTGTTAGCGTTTCTTCATGATCCAGCCCGCATCCCCTCCGGTCAGCACCTCCGACGAGGCCCGGGGCGCACGCAGGCGTCCCCGCCGGGAGTGGGTCTGGGTGGCGGGAATCCTGGCAGCCGGCGTTCCGGCCGGGCTCCTTTGGTGGTTCCTGGCCCCGGGCGGGCAGAACCTCATTTCGGGAAACGCCGCGCTGGCATCCGGAACCAACACCGAGGGCTGGCTGCCCCGGGACCTGGTGCTGGCCGGGCTCTTTGTGTTTGCGGGCTGCCTGGTGGCCGTGCTGCTGTCCGGCCGGCGCGACGGCGGGACGCGGCGGCTGCTGCTGCTCTCCGTCGCCGCCAGCGCCGCTGCGGCTGTCCTCGCCTGGCAGACCGGGGTGCTGGCTGGCGGCTGGCTGGGCGGTCCGCAGGACACTTCGGCCAACGCCAGTGTTGCGTTCTCGCTGCGGTCCCTGACCGTCCTCGTCCTGTGGCCCGCGGCTGTCGCCGCCGGCTTCTTCGTCCTGCGCATCATCGGCCTGCTGCGCACCTCCGCGGACCACGACGCGGATGACGCCCGCACGTGGCAGTAGCTGACCGCGGTACCAGCCGGAGGTAACAGGCGACAGGGACGTGGGCCGCGGCGCGTAAAATGAACCGGTGACCACTTCTCCGGACAGCCCTGTACGCCCGAATACCCCCGCCGTCGACTTCCGCACCGTCGACCTGCGCGGCCGCAGCCTCAGCCTGGCCGAACTCCGCGAGGCGGTGCCCCGGGCACGGCAGCAGACAGTCGCGGACGCCGAACAGAAGGTCACCGACATCATCTCCGCCGTCCGCCAGCGCGGCTTTGCCGCCCTCGCGGACTTCGCCCGGACGTTCGACGGCGTGGAACAGGCATACCCGCGTGTTCCGGCCGAGGCACTCCAGTCAGCCCTGGAGGGCCTGGACCCGGCCGTGCGTTCGGCGCTTGAAGAGTCCATCAGCCGCGCCCGTCGCTTCGCGGACGGGCAGCGCCCGGCCGACGTCGACATCTCCCTGGGTGACGGCGCAGTGGTGAGCCAGAAGTGGGTGCCCGTGGCACGCGTGGGCCTCTACGTTCCCGGCGGCCTGGCGGTCTACCCGTCCTCCGTGATCATGAACGTGGTTCCCGCGTTGGCCGCAGGCGTGGAGTCGATCGCACTCGCCTCGCCGCCGCAGAAGGACTTTGGCGGTCTTCCGCACCCCACCATCCTTGCCGCCGCGGCGCTGCTGGGGATCGACGAGGTGTACGCCATCGGCGGGGCGCAGGCCATCGCCGCCTTCGCCTACGGTGTGCCCGGTGAGGCTGCTGCCCCCGCCCTGGAACCGGTCGACGTCGTGACCGGGCCCGGGAACATCTTCGTGGCCACGGCCAAGCGCCTGGTCAAGGGCGTGGTGGGAATCGACTCCGAGGCGGGCACCACCGAAATCGCCATCCTCGCGGACTCCACCGCCCGTCCGTCATTCGTTGCCGCAGACCTGATCAGCCAGGCCGAGCACGACCCCAAGGCCGCCTCGGTCCTGATCACGGACTCCCTCCAGCTCGCCGCGGACGTCCGTGAGGAGCTGGAACTGCAGGCGGCGTCCACCAAGCACAGCCAGCGTGTCCGCGAGGCGCTGTCCGGCCCGCAATCCGGCGTCGTGCTCGTTGACGATCTCGACCAGGGCATCGCGGCATGCGACGCGTACGCGGCCGAACACCTTGAGATCATGACTGCGGATGCTCCCGCCGTGGCGGCGCGGATCCGGAACGCGGGTGCCATCTTTGTCGGCGACTACAGCCCGGTCAGCCTCGGTGACTACTGCGCCGGCTCCAACCATGTGCTTCCCACCAGTGGCACGGCTGCGTTTTCCTCCGGACTGAACGTCACCACGTTCCTGCGGGCCATCCAGGTTATCAACTACTCGGAAGCGGCACTGGGGCAGGTCAGCGGGCACATTGTCAGCCTGTCCGGCGCGGAGGACCTCCCGGCGCACGGTGACGCTGTCACCGTCCGCTTCCAAGCGGGCCGCTGACCACTACATGTAGTGGCCGGCTACTACATGTAGTAATTACAGGCTTGTTATTCACCCATATGTCGCCGTAAACTGGTCCCGGAAGCGTCTTTTAACACTGGCCGGAAAAGGAACGGGGGAGGAGCAACGTGTATTGTCCGTTCTGCCGCAACCCTGACTCGCGCGTCGTGGACAGCCGCATGGCCGACGACGGCTCCGCCATCCGCCGGCGCCGGCAGTGCCCCGAGTGCGGCCGCCGTTTCACCACCGTGGAAACCACCAGCCTGTCCGTGATCAAGCGCTCCGGCGTGGGCGAACCGTTCAGCCGCAGCAAAGTGATCAACGGCGTCCGCAAGGCCTGCCAGGGCCGGCCCGTCAGCGAGGACGACCTCGCCATGCTGGCCCAGGAAGTCGAAGAGAACATCCGCGCCTCCGGGGCGGCGGAAATCGACGCCCACGAGGTTGGCCTGATCATTCTGGGCCCGCTGCAGAAGCTGGACAAAGTGGCATATCTTCGTTTCGCCAGCGTCTACCAGGCCTTTGAATCACTCGAGGACTTCGAGTCCGCCATTGCCCTGCTCCGGCACGAGTCCGACGTCGAAGCCAGGGAAGCGGCAACCACCAAGGGTGAAGGCAAGGGTTCCGCCGGCAAGAGCCCCGAGGACAAGGGCGCCGCGGCCAAGAGCCCGGAAGAAAAGAACGCCGCCAAGAGTACGCTCTAAAGTCTCCGGTGGCGGCAGCGGAGGGGAAGCCGCAGCCGCCACCGGCTCCAGTGGAAACGCCGCAAGCGGCAGATGCATTAAGCGACAGAAGCACCCGACCGGACTGTGGTCGGGTGCTTCTGCCTTGCCCGGAGGTTTTTCGCGGGGGCTCCAACCTGTGGTGCCGCCGGGACGCGACTCACGGTGCATGGGCATGCTCCTCTTATGCCGACCCATGTGACGCTTGACACGTGTTAGGTCGGTCCTCTACAGTTCCTAACACGTGTTAGGAAGGAAATGAACATGACCGAAGCCACAAACGGGCACCTGCGGGAAATCACCCGCCGTACCGCCTTTGGTGCCCTCGGCGCGGGAATCATCGGAGCAACCGTGGCGTCGTGGCCGCGGCTCTCCGGCACGGACATTCCGGGCCGCGGAGACAACAGCCTCAGCATCGCCATCATGGGCACCGCCGCGGACGCCGCCGCCCGCCAGCGCGCCATCGACGCCTTCACCCGGCTCCACCCGGAGATCAGGGTCAAGGTCCAGGCCATCCAGGCCGTGGACTGGAAAGACTTCTTCACCAAGATCCTCACCATGGTGGCCGCAGGAACGCCGCCGGACGTGGTCTACGTGGCCACCGAGGGCGCCCAGTTGTTCGCGGAAAAGCTCGCCCACCCGCTGGACGAGTACGTCCGCCGCGACGCCGCGGACATGCGGGAGTTCTTCGATGACGTCCACCCCAGCCTGGTGGAAGCCTTCATGTACAAGGGCAGCCTCTACCAGCTGCCCATGGACTGGAACGCCGCCAACATGTACTACAACACCGCCGCCTTTGCGCAGGCAGGGCTTGACCGGCCCGCGGACGACTGGACGCACGTCGACTTCCGCAACAGCCTGGCCGCGATGCGCAAAGCCCGGAGTTCGGACTTCACGCCCTACTACTGGACCAACCGGCTCTTCGGCGGCGTGGTGCCATGGCTCTACGCCAACGACACCAGCTTCCTCAAGGAGACCAGGTCTGCAGGCGGCGAATGGCTCTGGGACGGCTTCTACGCCAAGGACCCCTCCCGCAGCCTCCGCTCCGGCGGCTACCAGTGGCTGGAACCCAACGCCAACGACGACCGCGTGTTCGAGTCCTTCGACTACCTTCGCGGGCTGGTCAAGGACGGCCTGGGCGTCCGGCCGGAGGAAGGCGGCGGCAGCTCCCTGGTGGGACTGTTCGCTTCCAACCGCATCGGGACCACACCCGCCGGCGGCTACTGGGTGCAGGGCCTGCACGAGGCGGGCATGGGCGCCAACGACTTCGACGTCCAGTTCTTCCCCCGCTGGAAGACCCAGCGCCACCAGTTCGGCACCGCCGGCTACGCGATCATGAAGACCGCAAAGGACAAAGACGCCGCCTGGGAATGGATCAAGTTCAGCTCCAGCCGCGAGGCCATGGAACTGATTTTCCCCAACCCGATAACGACGCCGGCACGCCGTTCCATGGTCAACGAACAGTTGTATGCGGGCAAGGGGCCCGCCCACTGGAAGGTCTTCTACGACACGCTCGACCGTTTCCCCACCACCGGCCCCATCCCGGCGCCGCCCCAGCAGGCCGCCGTCGAAACGGCCCTGATGAAGAACGTATCGCTCGCAGTCAGCGGAGACGAGCAGCAGCTCAAGCAGGCCCTCGCCTCCATGCAACGTGACCTTGAACTTGCCCTGAGGAGGCAGTCATGAGCACCACCACCCCGCCGCGGGAGCGGCCGAAGCGGGATGCCGGCCGGACGGGTACGGCTGCCCGCGCCGACGGCGCCCAGCTCGCCGGGACCCGACGCGGAAGCAACGACAGGCACGGCCAGCGCTGGCTGGCCTGGATCTTCCTGGCCCCCACCATCCTCGGCATGGGCCTGTTCACGCTGATCCCCATCGTGGCCTCCGTGATCCTGGCCTTCTTCCGCTGGGACATCATCTCGGCACCAACATTCGTGGGCTTCGACAACTTCTCCGAAGTGGTCCAGGACCCCACCGTCCGCGTCTCCTTCCTGAACACCATCGTGTTCGTGGTGGTGGCTGTGTCCTTCCAGCTCGGCCTCGCCCTCGCGCTGGCCGTCATGGTGCAGGAAAAGATGCCGGCGTGGCTGCGCGTGTTTTTCCGTTCCGCCTTCTTCTTCCCGCTGATCCTCTCCGCCGCCTCGGTGTCCATCTTCATGCGGTACCTCTTCAATGAACAGTTCGGCGTGGTCAACTGGTTCCTGTCCCTCGTCGGCATCCCCGCGGTGCCCTGGCTGACCACGCCGGGCGGGTCCGCCGCCGTCGTGATCCTTGTCTACGTGTGGCAGAACTTCGGTTTCTCCTTCCTGCTGTTCATCGGCGGCCTGGCGTCCATTCCCGTGGAGACCTACGAGGCGGCCTCGATAGACGGCGCCACCGGCTGGCGAAAGCACCTCCATGTGACGCTGCCGCTGCTGAGCCCCACCACGCTGGTGGCTTCAGTGATGGCCATCATCAGCGCCCTACAGGTGTTCGACCAGCCCTACGTGCTGACCCGCGGCGGCCCCGGCGACTCCACCCGGACCGCGGTCATGGTGATCTTCGAATCGGCATTCCAGCGGCTCGAATTCGGCCAGGCGTCCGCGATCGGCGTGCTGCTCACCCTGATTATCATGGCCATCACGGCCGCACAGTTCCGGCTTAGCAAGCGATTCGTCTTCTACCAGTAAGGCCAGCCATGACAACCACAACTGACCACGGCCTGGCCGGACATTCGCCCCGGCTGTCCGAAGGCCTCCCCGTAACGACGCCCAACCGGAAGAGCTTCAACTGGAGCTTCGCCGTCCGTGTCCTCCTGCTGCTGCTGGCGGCCGCCCTGACGCTGGGCCCCGTGCTGTGGACCCTGTCCACGTCGCTGCGTTCGCCGTCGGAATCCTTCAAGCTGCCGCCGTCGTTCATCCCCTGGAACCCGGACTTCACCTCATACGGGGAAGTTTTCCAGCGGCTGAACATCTTCCTGCTTGTGCTCAACAGCGCCCTGGTGACCGGGCTGATCGCAGTAGGCCAGATGATCTCCGCAGCACTGGCGGGCTACGCGTTCGCCCACCTGAAGTTCCGCGGCCGCGGGGCGCTGTTCTCGATCGTGCTGGCCACCATGATGGTGCCTGTGCAGGTGACGATCGTGCCCGTCTTCATGCTGATCCGCGGCATGGGCCTCTCCGACACGCTGCTCGCGCTGATCCTGCCGGCCATTCCGACGGCGTTCGGCACCTTCCTGATGCGCCAGTACTTCATGGGGCTCCCGGCCGAACTCGCCGAAGCAGCCTCGATTGACGGGGCCAGCCCGTGGCGTACCTTCCGCTCGGTGTATGCGCCCCTGGCGGTGCCCGGCATGGCAATTGTGGGAATCCTCGCCTTCAACTTCCACTGGAACGAGTTCTTCCGCCCGCTCATCCTCACCATTTCCGAGCAGAACTTCACCCTCCCGCTGGGGCTCGTCTCACTCCAGGGCAACCTCGGCACGGGCAGCATCTCCGTGGTGCTCGCGGGTGTGGTCCTGTCCATGATTCCGGCGCTGGTGGTCTTCATCTTCGGCCAGCGCGCACTGCAGGACGGCCTCACGGCCGGCACTGGCAAATAACCTCTCCTCCTATAAGCCCCGAAAGGCCCGCCATGCGCTCCCCGGACCTCGCCGCCGTTCACTTGAACACAGCCCACGTCAACACGGTCCACTGTGACGACGTAGCCGACACCCACCCCGACGCCGCCTTCCCCCGGTTCCACGCGCGCCCGGCCCAGGGCTGGATCAACGATCCCAACGGCATCAGCTTCATCAACGGCCGCTACCACGTCTTCTTCCAGTACAACCCGGACTCGGCCAGGCACCACAAGATCGCCTGGGGCCACGTGAGTTCGGCGGACCTGGTCCGCTGGGAGGAACACCCCGTGGCGCTCCGCCCGCAGGACGGGGGCCCGGACGAGTATGGCTGCTGGACGGGTGTCGTGACGGACGACGGCGGTGTTCCCACCGCCGCGTACTCCGGCGTCCGCAGCGACGGGGGTCACTCACAGGTGGTCATCGCCCGCGGGTCGGAGGACCTTGTCCGCTGGGAGCAGACCGGCCATGTGGCGGCTACGATGCCCGCGGACGGACTGGTGACCGCGGTACGGGACCCGTTCATTTTCATGTTCAACGGCAGGCGGTACGCCATACAGGGCGCCGGGCTGGCCACCGGGCACGCCGCGCTGCTCCTGTACACCGTGGAGGACATGTCCGACTGGAAATATCAGGGCATCTGGCTGACGTCCGAAAACCCCGTGGCCTCGGAGTTCACCCCGGCCGAGATCTGGGAGTGCCCGCAGCTGGTGCGGGTGCCGGATGCTGCTGATGCGGCCGGGGGTGCCGGGACGTCCGCGGACTCCGGGACCTCTTCGGAATCCGGGACCTGGCTGATGATGTTCTCGCTCTGGCTCTCGGGAGACGCGCACGAGCACGCCAACGGCGTGGGCCACCTGAGTGGGTCGCTGACCGAAGACCCGGCGACCGGCCTGCCCGTGTTCACTCCCCGGGCCGGTGGCAAGTCGGACCTCGGCCGCGACTTCTACGCCCCGCAGGTGGTGGCGCTGGAGGACCGGGCACTGCTGTGGGGATGGGCCAACGAAGGCCCGGGCCGTGACGGACGCCGCGGCCGCAGCCAGGACGACATCGATGCCGCCGGCTGGGCGGGGGTCTTGACGTTCCCGCGCGAGCTTTCGGTGGTGGACGGTGCCCTGGCGGTCAGCCCGGCCCCTGAGATCGACGCTTACCGTGGGGCGCAGCGGGCCAGCCAGGCTTCCGGGGCAGTGACGCTGCCGGCGTTTGCCGAGGCCATAGTGACGGCGGGTTCCGCCGGTGGTTCCCCTGGCGCCGGCGGCGGGGACACCGCCATCGAACTCCTGCTGGTTGGCAACGGCAGCACCCAGACGGTGTTCAGCGGGACCGTCCAGCCGGGGGAGGAGCTGCGGATGTTCGTGGATGCCTCGCTGGTGGAGGTCTACCGTACCGGCTCCGTCGCGACGACGGTCCGCGCCTACCCGGCTGCGGGCGAGGAATGGCAGTTGCGCCTTCCGGCAGGAACAAAGGCCGACGTCTGGGAACTCGCGCGGCCCGTCTAGCTTCTCCGGACCGGCAGGGTCAGCGCCCGGCCGGGACCGGGCCGGTGGAGTCCCTGACCACAAGCTGGCAGGGAACCATCGTCTCGGTTGCGGCGGCGGTACCGGCGGCAGCGGTACCCGGCCCCTCGTCGTCGGGCCCGCCGCCCGGGACGGACCCGACCTCGGCGAGCAGCGCCGTCATGGCCGCCGCCCCCATCTCCCGAAGCGGCAGGGCCATGGTGCTGAGCGCCGGGACCATGGTTTTGGCGACGCGGAATTCGTCGTCGTAGCCCATCACCGAAACGTCCTGCGGAACGCTCAGTCCCAGGCGGTAGCAGGCCAGCACGACGCCGATGGCCAGGCGGTCGTTGGCGCACAGGATGGCGGTGGGCCGGTCCGCTGGCTCCACGCCGTCGAGAAGTTTCATGGCGCCGTGGAACCCCGCGTCGATGTCCCAGCCCACCTGTAGGACGCGGTCCTCATTGACAGGCAACCCCGCGGCGCTGAAGGCCTCGCGGTAGCCCTCGATCCGGCGCGGCGCGGCGGGGGTCAGGGAGTCGCCGGCGAGGAAGGCGATGTCCCGGTGGCCAAGGCCCATCACGTGGCCGGCCGCTTCCCGGCCGCCACGGACCTCGTCGGGGATCACGGCCGGCAGTCCGGCGTTCGGCCGGTCATCGAAGCAGTTGGCCAGGATCGACGGGACCCGGGCCATGTTCGGGGGCACATGCAGGGGACGCAGGCCCACGGTCACGTACATCAGGCCATCCACCTGGCGGTCCAACAGGGTTTCGACGGCGCTTTCGTCGCGGGACTCGTCCAACTCCGTATCCATGACCACGGTGACAAAACCGTGTTCCCGGGCAACGGCATCCGCACCGGCAATGATGTTGCCGTCGAACGGGCTGGTGACCACCTGGTCCGACACGATTCCGATGACCCGCGACTGCTGGTTGCGCAGGCTCAGCGCGATCTTGTTGGGGGAGTAGTTCAGCGCCGCGGCCGCATCGCGTATCCGCTGCTGGCTTTCGAGCGCCACGTTGCCGTTGCCGCGGCCGTTCAGCACCAGCGACACGGCGCTGCGCGAGACGCCTGCCAGCTTGGCGACGTCGAGGGCGGTGGCCTTGCGCTTCATGGGCCCATCCTTTGTTGTATGCAATTCACTGCTTTGCTGCAGTTTACCTAACTCGTGTGAGCTGTGTCCGGACCCTTGCGGGCAGACGCAGCGGACACGCCGAAGGCGGCAGACATACCGTCTGCCGCCTTCGGGATTTCTGCTTGGCGGGTCTATTTCGCGAGTTCGTGCTTGACGGCGATCTCCAGGGCAGCGCCCACAATGCCGGCTTCGTTCTTCAGCTCAGCCGGAACAATCGGCGTGCGCAGCTTCATGTGCGGCAGGTACTCGTCGGCGCGCTTGGAGAT
The DNA here is from genome assembly GCF_042790555.1 of Arthrobacter sp. NPDC056727. Taxonomy (NCBI): domain Bacteria; kingdom Bacillati; phylum Actinomycetota; class Actinomycetes; order Micrococcales; family Micrococcaceae; genus Arthrobacter; species Arthrobacter sp. NPDC056727. Next base: position 98,925 of record NZ_JBHTZA010000006.1, read on the forward strand.
GCCGCCGCCGACGATGAACAGCTCCGGGGAGAAGAGGAACTCGACGTGCGAGAAGTAACGTTGCAGCAGTACGCTGTACTCTTCCCAGCTGAGGCCGTCGCGTTCGCGGGCCACCGCCGATGCCTTGCTTTCGGCGTCGAAGCCGTCGATCTCCAGGTGGCCGAGCTCGGCGTTGGGCACCAGGTGGCCGTTGAAGATGAACGCGGACCCGATGCCGGTGCCGAGCGTGATGACCAGGACGGTGCCGCCGATTCCCGCGCCCGCACCGTACCGGGCTTCGGCCAGGCCGGCCGCGTCGGCGTCGTTGATGACCTCCACCGGGCGGCCCAGGCGTGCCGTGAGCAGCGCGTCGATGTCCGTGTTGAGCCAGCTCTTGTCCACGTTGGCGGCCGAGTGGACCACGCCGTGCTGGATGATGCCGGGGAAGGTCACACCGATGGGGCTGTCGGCTTCCGGGGCGTCGGGACGTGCCTGGAGTTCTTCGACGACCTTGGCCACCGCCTCGACCACCGCTTCCGGCGTGGCAGGCTGAGGCGTTGCCAGCCGGAAACGGTCGCCGATCAGCTTGCCCTTCTTCAGGTCTACGATGCCGCCCTTGATTCCGGTGCCGCCGATGTCAATGCCGATCAGCGGGGCGTTCTTGCGGGTCTTTTCGTCCTTCTTGGCCAATGGGATTCCGTTCGTGGCAGGGTAGGGGCTCGGGCTGGGCAAGGGTGAGTTGCCGTCAATGACGCGGGCGGTTGCCTGGCGTCAGGGAAGGGTGAGGATTTCGGCACCTGATTCGGTGACGAGGAGCGTGTGTTCGAACTGCGCGGTGCGCTTGTGGTCCCTGGTGACCACCGTCCAGTCGTCCGCCCACATGTCCCATTCGATGGTGCCAAGGGTCAGCATGGGTTCGATGGTGAACACCATGCCGGGTTCAATCACGGTGTTGTAGGCGGGCGCGGCGTCGTAGTGCGGGATGATCAGTCCGGTGTGGAAGGCCTCGCCCACGCCGTGCCCGGTGAAGTCACGGACCACGCCGTAGCCGAAGCGCCGGGCGTAGGACTCGATGGCGCGGCCGATGACGTTGATCTGCCGGCCGGGGGCAACGGCCTTGATGGCGCGGTTGAGGGACTCCCTGGTCCGTTCAACCAGCAGCCGCGACTCCTCGTCCACATCGCCCACGAGGAACGTGTGGTTGGTGTCGCCGTGGACCCCGCCGATGAAGGCCGTGATGTCGATGTTGATGATGTCGCCGTCCTGCACCACCGTGCTGTCCGGAATGCCGTGGCAGATGACCTCATTCAGGGAGGAGCACAGTGACTTGGGGAAGCCGCGGTACCCCAGTGTGGACGGGTAGGCGTTGTGGTCCAGCAGGAACTCGTGGCCGATGCCGTCCAGTTCGTCGGTGGTGACGCCGGGCCGGATGTGTTTGCCGACCTCCGCGATGGCCTGGGCGGCGATCCTGCTGGCCACCCGGATCTTCTCGATGGTTTCCGGCGACTTGACCTCTGACCCGGTGAACTTCGCCGGTGCCGGCTTGCCGACATACTCCGGCCGCGGGATCGACGCGGGAACCGGACGCTGGGCGCTGATGGTTCCCGGAGTAAGCGTGCCGGTGGGTGCGGTCGAGGCTAAGGAAGGCATAGATTGATCATATAAGGCAGTGCAGAACGCCATGTAAATTAATGCGCCCGGCGGTAACCGTTGCGGGTTAAGTTACGTGGATCACGGCGGCGGCCTGCCGCCACCCGGAAAGCGAGGAACCCCGATGCCCGAGTACTGGTACAACGTCAACACCCACCAGGTCGAGGAAGATGCGATGTCGGACTGGAGCCAGCTGATCGGTCCGTACAAGACCCGGGAAGAGGCGGAACACGCGCTCGAGAAAGTCAAGGCGCGCAATGAATCCTGGGAAAAGGGCGACGACGACTGACCCTGGCAGGGAATGCCCCCGTTCTGGAAGCAACGTCCTGTTCTAGAAGGAGTGTTCGGGGCCCGGGAACTGGCCCGAGCGGACATCGTCGCCGTAGGCTTTGGCGGCGTCACCCAGGATGGTACGGAGGTCCGCGTACTGCTTGACGAACTTGGCCATCCTGCCGCCGCGGAGCCCGGCCATGTCCTGCCAGACCAGAACCTGTCCGGTGGTGGCATTGCCCGCGCCGATGCCGATGGTGGGCACTGCAATGGCGCTGTCCACGGCCTTTGCCGTCTCGGCGGGAACCATTTCCATGAGCACGCAGAACGCGCCGGCATCGGCCAGCGCCGCGGCGTCCTCGACAAGCCGCGCGGCGTCGTCGCCCCGGCCCTGCACGCGGTAGCCGCCCAGGGAGTGCTCGCTCTGGGGCGTGAAGCCGATGTGCGCCATGACCGGAATTCCCGCCTGGACCATTGCCCTGACCGTGTCGGCGTAGAACTTGCCGCCTTCGAGCTTCACTGCATGCGCCAGGCCTTCCTTCAGGAAACGCACGCCGGTGGCCACGGCCTGCTGCGGTGACACCTCGTAGCTGCCGAAGGGGAGGTCCGCCACCACCAGGGCACGCTTCGCGGTGCGCGCGACCGCACGGCACAACGGCAGCAGTTCATCGACGGTCACTGGAAGGCTGGTTTCGTTGCCAAAGACATTGTTGGATGCGGAGTCGCCCACCAGCAGGACCTCGATGCCGGCCTGGTCGAAGATCTCAGCCGTGTACTGGTCGTACGCCGTGAGCATGGCGAAGCGTTCGCCGCTGGTTTTGGCCTGCTGCAGGTGGTGCGTGCGGATCCGGGCGAGCGGTTTTTTTGCGGATTCCGACGGCGGCGCCGCAGCTGCCGCGGGGCCGTTCCCGTAGGGTGCAGGTACTTCAGCGGACATGCTTGAATCGGGACTGCTGGTTGAGGCCATGGCAAGAGCGTAGTCCGCGAGCCGCCGTGCTAGCCACCGGCCGCCACCCCATCCCGGGTGATTCGCGTCATAGCGGGCGGGCCCGCCTTCGGCCTGCCGTCCACCGGTTGCGTGTTAACGCTGTGTTACGCGGCGTAGCTCCGCCAGCATCACGCCTAAATGCTTAGTAAAGTGATTCGTGAGCTGCTCCTGCTCCGTCGAGGACGGACCGGGGCATGGACGTAGACCGGAGAAGAGGCTTCATGGACCGCCAGCAAGAGTTTGTCCTGCGCACGATCGAAGAGCGCGACGTACGCTTTGTGCGCCTGTGGTTCACCGACGTCGTGGGCTCGCTCAAGTCGGTGGCGCTGGCGCCCGCCGAGGTCGAGGGCGCCTTCGACGAGGGCCTTGGCTTCGACGGCTCGGCCATCGAAGGCCTGGCCCGCGTCTTCGAGTCGGACATGCTGGCGCAGCCGGATCCGTCCACCTTCCAGATCCTTCCGTGGCGCGGCGAGACTGAGCAGACGTCCCGCATGTTCTGCGACATCCTCACGCCCGACGGCGAGCCCTCGGCAGCGGATCCCCGCAACGTCCTCAAGCGCACCCTGGCTAAGGCAGCAGACATGGGGTTCACCTGCTACACGCACCCCGAGATCGAGTTCTACCTGCTCAAGTCGCAGGAGCCCGGCCCGGACGGTTCACCCGTTCCGGTGGACGAGGGCGGCTACTTTGACCACGTCCCGGGCGGCGTCGCCCAGGACTTCCGCCGCACCGCCGTGACCATGCTGGAATCCGTGGGCATCTCCGTGGAGTTCAGCCACCACGAGGCCGGCCCGGGCCAGAACGAAATCGACCTGCGCTACGCGGACGCCCTGCAGACGGCGGACAACATCATGACGTTCCGCACCGTCATCAAGGAGGTGGCACTGCAGCAGGGCACGTACGCCACCTTCATGCCCAAGCCCTTCACCGCGCACCCGGGTTCCGGCATGCACACGCACTTCTCGCTCTTTGAAGGTGACACCAACGCGTTCTTTGAGGCCGGAGCCGAGTTCCAGCTCTCCAAGACCGCGCGCCAGTTCATCGCCGGCATCCTCAAGCACGCCCCCGAATTCACCGCGGTCACCAACCAGTTCGTGAACTCCTACAAGCGCCTCTGGGGCGGGGGAGAAGCACCCAGCTACCTGAGCTGGGGCCATAACAACCGCTCCGCCCTCGTCCGGGTCCCGCTGTACAAGCCCGGGAAGGGACAGTCCGCCCGGATCGAATACCGCGGCATCGACTCGGCCGCGAACCCCTACCTGGCCTACGCCGTGCTCCTGGGCGCGGGACTGAAGGGCATCGAGGAGGGCTACGAACTGCCCGCGGCGGCCGAGGACGACATCTGGTCGCTGAGTTCCGCGGAGCGCCGGGCGATGGGGCATGACCCCCTTCCCGCCAGCCTGCATGACGCCATCCGTGCCATGGAGGACTCGGAACTGATGCCGCAGATCCTCGGCGAGCAGGTCTTCGAGCACTTCCTGCGGAACAAGCGTGCCGAATGGCAGGACTACCGCCTGCAGGTGACCCCCTATGAGTTGCAGCGCAACCTCGCCATACTCTAGGCGGCCGCGGTGAGCTTGGCCCGCCGGCTCATTACCGCCGGCTTCAGCGACCTTGAGAAGGGTGAACGGTTCCTTGCCGCCCCCGAACTGGAGGGCATCGAGCAGGACATCCTGTTTGCCGGCCTGCAGTTGGCGGCCAGCCCGGATACCGCCCTGCAATCCCTTGTCCGGCTGATCGAAAAGCACCCCGACCTGCGGAAGCTGGCGGCGGCGGACATCGAGGTGAGCGAACCGCTTTACCGGGTCCTGGGCGCCAGCGAGGCGCTGGGTGAATTCCTCATCAGGCACCCGGAGCACCTGGACGCGTTCAGCGTGGCGGCCAGCCCGGAACCGCTGCCGGCCGATCCCGCCGAGCTGCGCGCCCAGCTGCTCAGGTCGGTCCGCGCCGACCCCAGCGCAGCCCGGCCGGTCGCAGGCATCTCCGGCCCGGAGGCCTACGGGGCACTCCGCACCGCTTACCGGCGGGGCGTGGTGGACCTCGCCGTCAAGGACCTCTGTGCCGCCGACCCGCTGGACTTTATGCCCGCCGTCGGCGCCGAACTTGCCGACCTGGCGGGTGCGGCCATCGAGGCCGCCCTCGCAGTCTCCCGCGCCGAAGCGGCAGAAAAGTTCGACGCCGGCGAGGTCGCCGACGTCGCACTGTCCGTTATCGGGATGGGCAAGTGCGGTGCCCGGGAGCTGAACTACATTTCCGACGTCGATGTCATCTACGTGGTGGAGGCAGGGGAGCTGGACGATGCCCGGGCCAACACCATCGGCACGGCGCTGGCCTCAGGCATCTCGCGTGCCATTTCCTCCCCGGCCCGTGAACCGGGCCTGTGGGAGGTTGACGCCAACCTCCGCCCGGAGGGAAAGTCCGGCCCGCTGGTCCGGACGCTGCCTTCACACCAGAGCTACTACGCCCGCTGGGCCGAAAGCTGGGAGTTCCAGGCGCTCCTGAAGGCACGGACCATCGCGGGCGACGCGGAGCTCGGTGCCCGGTACGAGGAGGCCGTTTCGCCGCTCGTGTGGACGTCCGCGAACCGGGACGGGTTCGTGGAATCCGTGCAGGCCATGCGCCGCCGGGTGACCGAACACATCCCGCAGGCCGAGGAGCAGCGGCAGATCAAGCTGGGCAGGGGCGGGCTGCGCGACGTTGAATTCACGGTCCAGCTCCTGCAGCTGGTGCACGGCAAATCGGACGAGTCCCTCCGGCGCCGCGACACGACGTCGGCCATAGCGGCACTCTCCACCGGCGGTTACATCGGCCGGGCGGACGCAGGCGAATTCGACCGCGCCTACCGGTACCTGCGGCTGCTTGAACACCGCATCCAGCTTTTCCAGCTGCGCCGCACGCACCTCATGCCGGTCAAGGAAGAAGCCCTGCGCACCCTCGCCAAAGCTGTGCTGGGACCGTTCTCCACCGACCGGCCGCACCCGGACGCGCTGCTGGCCGGATGGCAGCGGACCAAACGCTCGGTCCGCGAACTCCACGACCGGATCTTCTACCGGCCGCTCCTGAACACGGCCGCCAAGCTGAGCAGCGAGGATGCGCGCCTGACACCCGAGGCCGCGCAGGGCCGGCTCGCGGCGCTCGGTTACCGGGATCCGCAGGGCGCCCTCCGCCACATCGAGGCACTGACGGGCGGGGTCAGCCGGCGGGCCGCGCTGCAGCGGCAGCTGCTTCCCATCCTCCTCGGCTGGCTGGCCGAGGGCGTGGACCCCGACGCCGGGCTGCTTGCGTTCCGCAGGATCAGCGAGGCGCTCGGCACCACCCACTGGTACCTTGGCATGCTCCGCGATTCGGCCGCGGCGGCCGAACGGCTGTGCCACATGCTGTCCAACTCCCGCCTCATCGCCGACCTCCTCGAAGTGTCGCCGGAGTCGGTGTCCTGGCTGGGAACGGACAAGGATCTGGCGCCGCTCAGCTTTGAGGCCCAGTGGCAGGAAATCGCCTCGAAGATGTCCCGGCATGCCGATCCGGAAAGCGCCATGCGCCTCACCCGGCTCATCCGCCGCCGGGAAATCCTGCGGATCGCCATCGCGGACAGCGCCGGACTGCTCGGCCAGGACCAGGTGGGGGAGGCCCTCGCCGAAACCGACCGCGCCGCCATCCTGGGCGCCCTGCGGGTGGCGGAAAACATTGTGGCCGCCGCCGGCCCGCTGAAGACATCGGTGCTGGTGGTGGCCATGGGCCGGCAGGGCGGGCTGGAGATCGGCTACGGATCCGACGCCGATGTCCTGTACGTCCACCGTGCGCTGCCGGGAGCCTCGGACGAGGAAGCCCAGCAGCAGGCGGCGAAGATCGTGGGCCACCTGTCCACCCTCCTGACCCAGCCGCTCAAGCCGGCGATCATGGCTGAGCGGGTCCTGGCCGTGGATGCCGATCTCCGCCCGGAGGGCAAGAACGGGGCCATGGTCCGGTCACTGGACTCCTTCCGCGAGTACTACCGCCGCTGGTCGCTCATCTGGGAGGCGCAGGCGCTGCTCCGTGCCCGGCCGATCGCCGGCGACGACGGGCTCGCGGCTGACTTCGTGAAGCTGATCGATCCCATCCGGTACCCGGAGGCCATCTCCGACGCCGATGTCCGCGAGATCCGGCGCATCAAGGCGCGGGTGGAGTCCGAGCGGCTGCCACGCGGCGCCGATCCGGCCAGGCACGTCAAGCTGGGGCGGGGCGGCCTGAGTGACGTGGAATGGCTTGTCCAGCTGCTGCAGCTGCAGCACGCCGGAAAGCACCCCGAACTGCGCACCACGTCCACCCTGAAGGCTCTCAGCGCGGCTGCGTCGCTGGGCCTGCTGGACGACGACGACGCAGGCCTCCTGGCCGACGCCTGGCGGCTCGCCAGCCGGATCCGGTCTGCGAACGTGATCTGGACGGGCCGCGCGTCCGACCTGCTGCCCTCATCCCGGCGCGACCTCGAGGCCGTGGCCAGGTGGTGCGGCTACGAGGAAGGGAAGGCCACGGCGTTCGAGGAGGACTATCTGCGGGTGAGCAGGCGGGCCCGGGGGGTCTTCGAGAAGGTCTTCTACGGCCAGTGAACCGGTGCTAGGTTTGGGCGCATGGCTACCCAAATCTTCATGAACCTGCCCGTGAGGGACCTCGACAGATCCGTACAGTTTTTCACTGCGCTGGGCTTTACGTTCAACCAGGACTACACCGACGAGAACGCCACGTGCATGGTGGTCAACGACGACGCCTATGTCATGCTCCTCGTGGAGAAGTTCTTCAAGACGTTCACCTCTAAGGAGGTCGTGGACGCCACCTCAGCCACCGAGGCCATCATGGCCTTCTCGGTGGACAGCCGGGACGCTGTGGATCAGATGGTGGGCAAGGCCCTGGACGCCGGCGGAACGGAATCGCAGCCGGTGCAGGACTACGGCTTCATGTACAGCCACAGCTTCCAGGACCCGGACGGCCACCTGTGGGAGGTCATGTGGATGGATCCGGCGGGTCCACCCGCCGACGGGGCGTCACCTGCTTCCTGACGTGAGTCCGGACGTATGGCTCATTCCGCTGCGGGACCTGGACGCCGATGCCCGGGCCATCCAGTTGGGGGCGGTGGCGGAACTGGAGCTCGCCCCGGGCCAGCAGGAGTTTGTGGGCGACCCCCTGCGCATGATGCTTGCAGGACTGGAGGACGGGTCCCGCAGGCCCTATGTCATCGAGGCGGGCGGCAGGGCCGCAGGAGTGCTGACCCTGCAGTCGGGGGCAGCCCGGCTCGCCGGCTGGCCCGACGACGACTCCGCCTGGCTGCTGCGCGGGTTCCTGATCGACAGGCGGCGGCAGGGCCGGGGCCTGGGACAGGCGGCAGCCTCTGCGGCCGTGGCGGCGGCCGCCAAACTGACGGCCAGGCTGGGAGGCGGCCAGGCCGGCGTCGTGCTTTCAGTCAACGAGCGAAACCCGGCCGGGCAGGGAGCCTACGTGAAGGCGGGTTTTGCAGACAAAGGCGTCTATCTGGGCGGCGACGCGGGCCCGCAGCGGACCATGTACGCGGCCTTCTGACCGCTGAACCTTCCCATAGATACCGCCGGACCGTTGCGCCGGTGCGGGGGCGTGCCTACGCTGTGTCTTGGCAGTGCACTTCAAACCTTGTTGGGGGGAAGGCTTGAAAGGGTCTTCGTCTCGGAGGCACTCGCCGGAACAGGCTGGCTCCCGGTCTCAGCACGTCGGGAGCCAGCTTCCGGCGCGCCAACGCCGCGAGGATGTGGACCATGCCCGGACCCGCGCGAAGGAAAGCCGCGCCCGAAAGCTCAGGAGGGCCGAGCTGCTGCTCATCGGAGCGGGCGTCGCGGCCACGCTCATCGCGGCGGCATACCAGTACCTCGGCATCAGAAGCACCCTGGAAAGCAGCACCGCAGCTTCCCTTTATGCCCAGCAGCAGGAGATCGACAGGATCTTCGCGGACAACGTGGACCTGCAGCCGTACTTCTGGCACCGCGAGGAACTGCCAGATGCGTCGGCGAGCGGGGATCCCGCGGCGAGGCGGGAAGCGGAGCAGCTGGCGGGCCGGGCCGAGGCGGCGGCGCACCGGATCCTGGATCACTTCGCCCACCTGAAGTACCAGATGGGAACGCAGGCCTTCACCTCAGAACGGGCGGACTGGGAGGCTTACATGCGGCGCAGTTTCGCGGATTCCCTCATTCTGTGCCGCGCACTGCGGGACGACCGGGAGGCCTTTGGCGGCACGGGGCCGGACTCGCTGTGGGGCCGGTACGCGGAGGAACCCTGCCGGGGAACATAACCGAAACGGCCCCTGACCACAAACGCCAAGGGCGGCCACCGGTCGGAACCGGTGGCCGCCCTTGACGGTGTCAGGAGTGTCACCCTGAGGTCAAGCCAGTCAGACTAGACGCCGTAGTAGAGCTCGAACTCGTAGGGGTTCGGGCGCAGGGACAGCGGGCGGATCTCGTTCTCGTACTTGTACTCGATCCAGGTGTCGATCAGGTCCTGGGTGAACACGCCGCCGGCCTGCAGGAACTCGTTGTCCTCAGCCAGTGCTGCCAGGGCTTCCTCGAGCGTGCCCGGAGCCTTGGGGATGTCCTTGGCTTCCTCGGCGGGGAGCTCGTAGAGGTCCTTGTCGATCGGAGCCGGCGGTTCGATGCGGTTGCGGATGCCGTCGATGCCGGCCATCAGCTGTGCCGCGAAGGCCAGGTACGGGTTGGAGGAGGGGTCCGGAGCGCGGAACTCGATGCGCTTGGCCTTCGGGTTGGAGCCCGTGATCGGGATGCGGATACCGGCGGAGCGGTTGCCCTGCGAGTAGACCATGTTGACCGGAGCTTCGAAGCCCTTGACCAGGCGGCGGTAGGAGTTGACCGTCGGGTTGGTGAAGGCGAGGACGGCGTCGGCGTGCTTCAGCAGGCCGCCAATGTACCAGCGGGCGGTGTCGGACAGGCCGGCGTAGCCCTTCTCGTCGTAGAACAGCGGCTCGCCGTTGCTCCACAGCGACTGGTGGCAGTGCATGCCCGAACCGTTGTCACCGAAGACCGGCTTCGGCATGAAGGTGACGGACTTGCCCCAGGCGTCGGCGGTGTTCTTGATGACGTACTTGAACTTCTGCAGGTCATCGGCCGCGTGGGTCAGCGTGGTGAACTTGTAGTTGATCTCGGCCTGGCCGGCGGAGCCAACTTCGTGGTGGCTGCGCTCGACCTCGAGGCCGGCCTCGTCCAGGGCAACACACATGGCGTCGCGCAGGTCGGCCTGCTTGTCGGTCGGGGAGACCGGGAAGTAACCGCCCTTGACGGGGGTCTTGTAGCCCAGGTTTCCGCCTTCTTCTTCGCGGCCGGTGTTCCAGTGAGCTTCTTCGGAGTCGATCTTGTAGAAGCTGCCCTGCGGGGAGGACTGGTACTGGACGTTGTCGAACACGAAGAACTCTGCTTCGGGAGCGAAGAACGCGGTGTCGGCGATGCCGGTGGAGGCGAGGTAGGCTTCAGCCTTCTCGGCCACGCCACGGGGGTCGCGGTGGTACGGGTCGCCCGTGCGGGGGTTCACGATGGAGAAGTTCAGCGCAAGGGTCTTCTCCATGCGGAACGTGTCCAGGAACGCGGTGGTGACGTCCGGAATGAGCTGCATGTCAGACTCGGCGATGCCCTGGAAGCCGCGGATGGAAGAGCCATCGAACAGCTGGCCGTTGACGAAGAAGTCAGCGTCCACGCTCTTGGCGGGCACGTTGAAGTGCTGCTGAACGCCGGGGAGGTCGGTGAAGCGGATATCGATAAACCGAATGTCTTCATCTTTGATGAACTTGAGGACTTCGTCCGCAGTCTTGAACATCTATGCTCCTTACGCATATGTAATAACTGGCTGTAAAGCCAAGTGGTCCAGCGCAATCCAAGGGGGCGGAACACAAAAGTGCCCCGCTTCCGGCTCGCTAGCAACTGTTACCACCCTAGGGATTCGGGATTTCCCGTCCGTGTCCGCATTGTTTCCGGCAGGTTACAGAACCTACTGATATGTAAACGCTATACGGTGTCCACACTGTGGTCCACGCCTATCCAAAGTGTGAGCGTCGGCGGCGCCGCGGCCGGCTCGCTAAACTTGGTGGGTGGTAGATCGCAAAGACATCGGTTCGTGGCTCAGCGGGCCGGACACTTCCGGCATTTCCAAGTACCCGGGGGAGCGCCTGGGCTTCCCCGAATCGGGCCCCGGGTCCATGGCCCGCGCGGGCCGCCGCATCCTGGCGATCATCATCGACTGGACCATCGCGCTGCTGATCAGCAACGTGTTCCTGGCTGGCAATTCCATGGCCACCCTTGCTGTTTTCGCCGTTGAGCAGATCCTGCTGATCGGAACCCTGGGGTACAGCATCGGCCACCGGGTGATGGGCATCCACGTGGTGAAGCCGGACGGCTCAGCGGCCGGTCCGCTGGCCGCCCTGGTCCGCACCGTCCTGCTCTGCCTGGTGATTCCCGCGGTCATCTTCGACCCCGACCAGCGCGGACTCCATGACAAGGCCATGGACACGGTCCTCGTCCGCATGTAGCAGGCCGTCCGCAGGCAGCCGTCCGGCAGCATGTTCCCGTCCGGCCGGGAGGAATCCCCGGCGGAGCGCCCACCGCTCAAACAGGACCGTGGCGAAGGGGAACACCGCCGAGAGGCCAGCGGACAGCGCCACCGTGAACGGCCAGCGCTGCAGCCGCCACAGGGCGAGGGCCGACAGGCTGTAGCCGATGAACAGCGCGCCGTGCACGGGTCCTGCGATTTCCACGCCGAGTTCGGTGGTCCCGGCGATCCACTTGAAGTACATGCCGGCCAGGAGAGCAGCCCAGCTGAAGGCCTCGGCAACCGCCAGCAGGCGGAAGACACGGACGACGGCGGACGCGGACGGGATTTTCACAGGAGGCTCCGGCTTCTGCAGGCGCTGGGGTCTGGCTGGTTGGACGACGCTGCGCAAAAGACGACGCCGCTCAAAAGAAAACGCCCCGGGGCCGGCGCGGATGCGTCGGCCCCGGGGCGTTTCAGGCGGACTAACGTCCGCGCTGGGGACGGGCCTTGTAGGGGTCCACACCCTTGGGGATCGGAAGGCGCCCGCCCAGCGACGAAATGCGCTTGGACACCGCGCTGACCTCGGTCTTGGTGAGCTCGTTGTTGAGCTTGTTCATCTTTTTCGCCACCTGGCTGATGGGGACCTGGCCCTCGCCGCGGCCGGTTTCGATCACGTGGATGGTGACGTTGGGAAGGATGCGGGCCAGCTTCTTCCGCTCGCCTTCGATCAGCGGGCGCACGCGGTGCGTGGGTCCTTCGGCAACGAGGACGACGCCGGGACGCCCCACGGCGCGGAAAACGGCGTCCTGGGTCCGCGGGTTGACGGCCACGGGCTGCTCCTCGGTGATCCAGCCCCTCCGCAGCGTGCCCAGAGCGGCGCCCGAGGCGCCCGGCTGGTTCTCGATCTGCGCAAACGCCGCGCGTTCGGCCCGGCGCGACAGGATCAGCGTGGCGGCCAGGAAGCCAAGCGGGATGCCGATGATCAGGCCGGTGACCCAGTTGTCCAGCAGGAAGCCCACGAGGAAGCTGACGGCCACGACGCCCAGGAACGCCAGCAGCATGAGCCACGGCACCATGGGGTCGTGGCGGCGGGTCATGTTGAAGACCTCGCGGATCTGCTTAAGCCGGCTGGGCTTCTTTTCCTTCACGGCCTTGGGCTTGCGCCCAAAAAGACCGCGCTTGGAGGCATCAGCGGCCGCAGGAGTGTTGTTGCTGGAGTCAGGGGATTTCGCCATAGTGCCTTAATTCTACGTGATCCACGACAAAGGGCCGGACGCCGAAATGTTGCGGTGTCCGGCCCCTGGCCGCGGAAAATGCCCGGTGCTACTGGTGTGCCGCGAGCAGGGTGCTGGCTTCCTGGCGGGTGGTTCCGGAGTCCTGGATGCCTTCTGCGATGTGGGCGAGTTCGGCGGGGATGTCGCGGCCTTTTTTGCGCATGGCGGTGGCCCAGAGCCGGCCGGCGCGGTAGGAGGAGCGGACCAGGGGGCCGGACATGACGCCGAGGAAGCCGAGTTCTTCGGCTTCGTGCTGCAGGTCCACGAATTCCTGGGGTTTGACCCAGCGGTCCACGGGCAGGTGCCGCTCACTCGGGCGCAGGTACTGGGTGATGGTGATCAGGTCGCAGCCTGCCTGGTGGAGGTCGGCCAGGGCTTCGGAGATTTCTTCGCGGGTTTCGCCCATGCCCAGGATCAGGTTGGATTTGGTGACCATGCCCAGGTTCCGGCCCTGGGTGATGACGTCCAGGGAGCGTTCGTAGCGGAACGCGGGGCGGATGCGCTTGAAGATCCTGGGGACGGTTTCGACGTTGTGGGCGAAGACTTCGGGTTTGGAGTCGCAGATCGCGGCGATGTGCTCGGGGTTGCCGGAGAAGTCCGGGATGAGCAGTTCGACGCCGGTGCCGGGGTTGAGTTCGTGGATCTTGCGGACGGTTTCGGCGTAGAGCCAGACGCCTTCGTCTTCGAGGTCGTCGCGGGCGACGCCGGTGACGGTGGCGTAGCGCAGTTGCATCGACTGGACGGAGCGGGCCACCTTGGTGGGTTCGAACATGTCGACGGGGGAGGGTTTGCCGGTGTCGATCTGGCAGAAGTCGCAGCGGCGGGTGCATTCGGAGCCGCCGATGAGGAAGGTGGCTTCCTTGTCTTCCCAGCATTCGAAGATGTTGGGGCATCCGGCTTCTTCGCAGACGGTGTGCAGGCCTTCTTTTTTGACCAGGTTCTTCAGTCCGACGAATTCCGGGCCCATCTGGACCTTGGCCTTGATCCAGTCCGGTTTGCGTTCCACCGGGGTGGCCGCGTTGCGCTGCTCGATCCGCAGCATTTTCCGGCCTTCTGGTGCCAGGGTCACAGGAGAGCTCCTTCGGGGGTCGCGACTAGGGCGTCTTCATTGTTGCGCAGTTCCTCGGTGATCCGCGAAACGAGATCGGCCGGAGACACATCGCGGCCGGTTTCCTGGGCGATCGTGGTCACACCGGCATCGGTGATTCCGCAGGCGATGATCTGGCCGTACGGTGCGAGGTCGTTGTTGCAGTTGATGGCGAAGCCGTGCATGGTGACGCCCTGGCTGACCCTGATGCCGATCGCAGCGATCTTGCGCGCGGGACCCTTGGCGTCCTCCTCGATCCAGACACCTGCACGTCCCTTGATCCGGACCGCTGTGATGCCATAGTCCGCGAGCACCGCTATGATCACCGATTCCAGGCGCTCCACGTAATCCCTGATGCCGGCCTTGTTCTTCAGCTTGATAATCGGGTATCCGATGAGCTGGCCCGGTCCGTGCCAGGTGAGCTTGCCGCCACGGTCCACGGGAACGACGGGGGTGCCGTCGAAGGGCCGTTCGTGATCCTCTGTCAGTTTTCCGGCCGTGTAGACGGCGGCATGTTCGAGGAGGAGTACTGTGCTGGGGGCCTTGCCGGCCAGGACGTTTTCATGGATTTCGCGCTGGATGTCCCAGGCGTGGCTGTAATCGACGAAATCCGGGGCAAGACCGAGCTTTGTGAACTCAAGAGTCATGCATTCCAGCTTAGACCTCAGCCGGCGTCCTGCCCGATAGTGTGCCCAAGCTCTCACCCCGTTCCCGGTCACATTCCGCGCCGTTCCTGTGGTCGGCGGAGCTGCCCGCCCTGCCTGTGGATAACTTCTGCAGGAAAGGCCGGTTTCCGGTACTCCTTAAGCCATGGACCAGCACAGCTTGGAGAACCACAGCTTTGAACACGACAGCCGGGGAAACCACAGCGCGGAAAAAGACGATCCTGAGGGGGAGCCACCGGCAGTCGCGGGCTACTCCGTCTGCCGCCGGCTGGGCCGCGGCGGCAACGCAGAAGTGTGGCTGGTCTCGCAGGACCCCACGGGCGTGAAGCTGGCCCTGAAATGCTTCGGCACGCCGGCGGGCAATGACGGACCGCCCGGCCGTGAATCCGCTCCCGTGGCCGCCCGGGAGGAGGATGTCCGCCGTGAACTCCTGGTCATGTCGGCTTTGGACCACGAACACCTGGTCAAGGCCTACGGCGTGGTCCGGACCGGTGAACCCCGGGACGGCAGCTTCGGGCTCTTAATGGACTATGCGGCTGGAGGTTCACTTCAGCAGCTGGTGACGGCGAGGGGCAAACTCAGTGTCGGCGAGACCGTCACGGTGCTGACGCCGATTGCGCAGGTCCTGGGTTATCTGCACGGCAACGGCTTCACTCACTCGGACGTGGCACCCGGCAACGTGCTGTTCAGTGCCCACGGAAAGCCCCTGCTCGCTGACCTGGGCGTGGCCCGGATGGTGGGCGATGCCTCCGGAGTTCCGGAGCAGCGCACCGGCGGATTTACGGATCCGGCCCCGGTGGATGCGGTGCGGGCAGGACTTCAGCCGGAGCGCGACGTCTATGCGGCGGCCGCCTTGGGCTGGTACTGCCTCACCGGACAGGCCCCGCCCCCGTCAGCGGCCAGGCCGCCGCTCTCCCTGCTTGTTCCGGAGGTGCCTGCTGAGCTGGCCGCAGCGCTGGAGGCGGGACTCAGTGATGACCGGCGGCGGCGTCCGTCGGCCGCGGAGCTTGGCACGGCCGTGTACCGCAGCGCAGCCGCTGTCCCTGTTGACCTGTCCCGCTCGGTGCATGACAGCGTTTTGCCGGAACTGCTGACCCGGCGGCCCATCCCGCAGCCCGGCGGGCGGGTGAGGAACCGCCTGCTGGCCTGGGGGAGGCGGCTGAAGACTGTGAGCTGGGTCAGGGCCGCAGCCGGGCACGGCCGCCGACTGTCACCAGGTGCGGGAAAGGCGGCCCTGGTTCCGTCGCTCCCGCACGCGCCGGCCGGGCACCGCGGGGCCGGGCATGCGGCCAGGCACTCCTCCCTCAGGCCCACGACCGGCAGGCCCTCGCCCGGGCCAACGTCCGTTGAACCGCCGACCCATAAGCCCCCGCCCGTTAGGCCATCATTCGCCAGGCACAGGGCGGAGCGGCAATCAACGGGCACATTGACCGCGGACGGACGGACCGCGGACATGCGGAGCGCGGACGGACGGGCCAAAGTCATTACCGTCGCCAGCAGCCTGCCGCCACGGGTCCACCGGTTCGCCGGAGCGGACTCGGGCCGCCACCGCTTCGCAACGGCCGCCGGCGTGCTCGCGGCGGCGGTGTTTGGCGGTGCTGTGTTTCTGGGGTTTCCCGGGGCTGCACAGGAGTCAGGCCCACAGACGCAGTCGTCAGGCCCAGCGGCGCAGGGCCCGGCCCTGCCCGGGCAGCAGCCAAGCGCTGCGGCGCAACATGACAGCCTCGTCCCCGATGACGTCCGGCGGCGGCTTGCGGCGAAGGATCCCGTCGAAGCGGTCCGTGGCCTGGCACAGCTGCGTTCGCTGGCGCTGCGGGAGGGCAGGCTGGACCTGCTCGACGACGTCAACGCCCCGAACACGCCGGCTCATGCCGCGGACCGTGCAATCCGCGCCAGGCTGGAGAACCTCGGGACGGTCCTGGCAGGTTTCAGTACCAGCCTTTCCGGCCTTCGCCGCCTGCCCGAAAGCACGGCCACTCGGGCGGTCGTCGCCGCGACTTCGTCGGCGACGGGTTATCAGGAGCGGACGGCGGATGGCGGGGTGGTTGCGACAGGTGCGCCGCAGCAGGCTGTCAGGCTGCGGCTGGTTCTGGTCCCGGTGGAGGGGAGCTGGCGCATCGCGGACATCCTGCCGGCGGGCTGAAAAAGGGACGGGCTGACGGCCTGCAGGAGAACAGCTCCTAATCGCCGCTGGCCACCCATTCGGCGGCACGCGCCACGGAGGGGTGCTGCCAGGTGAACCCGCTGTCCCGGAGCAGCGTGGGCTCGATCCGCTGGCTGGCGAGCAGGAGTTCGTCGGCCAGCTTGCCCATGGCCAGGCGCAGCGCCGGGGCCGGCACCCGCAGCACGGCAGGGCGGTGCAGCGCCCTCGCCAGGCCCGCCACGAGGGTGTTCACATCCGCGGTGTCCGGCGCCGCAACGTTCACGGGACCCGAGTGTCCGGACGTGAGGAGGAACCCGAACACGGAGGTGAGGTCGGGGAGAGTGATCCATGGCCAGTATTGCCTGCCGTTGCCCAACGGCCCGCCAACGCCTGCGCGCAGCAGGGGCAGCAGTCGTCCCATGGCTCCGCCTGATCTGCTCAGCACGACTGCCGTCCGCGGGGTTACCAGGCGAACGCCGGTGGGAGCCTCATGGGCTGCCGCTTCCCACTCGACGCAGATGCGGGCCATGATGCCCTGCCCCGCGGGGGACTCCTCCGTCAGAGGGGTGTGCCCGGCGTCGCCGTAGTAGCCCGCCCCTGACTGGCTGATGAAGGTCGCCGGAGGGGAGTCGGCACGGCGCATCGCGGCGGTCAGGGTCCGGGTAGGATCGAGCCGCGAACGGAACAGCTCATCGATCCGGCGGGGCGTCCATGGCCTGGCGCCGATGTTCGCACCGGAAAGGTTAATGACGGCGCCGGCTCCCTCCAGGACGGCCGGGTCGAGCGTCCCGTTGGCAGGATCCCAGGGGATCTCCGACGGCGACGCCGGCGGCCGCCTTACCAGCCGGACGACGTCGTGCCCGTCAGAAGAGAGGCGGGACGAGAGTGCGGTTCCAATGAGGCCGGAGGCGCCGGCCATGACGATGCGCATGATCCATCTCACCATGCCCGGCACGGCGGGGCACGTCCCCGATGGCCGCCTACACCTTGACTATGATCGAACGATGACCTCTTCGAGTTACCTCCGGTTCCCTCATGTTCACGGCGATCTGGTCACGTTTGTGGCCGAGGACGACGTGTGGATTGCCCCCCTCGGCGGTGGCCGTGCGTGGCGTGTTTCTTCTCTCCAGCTGCCGGCCCGCAACCCGCGCTTTACGCCGGACGGAAAGAAGCTGGTCTGGACGGTCGTGCAGGGAACGGCACCCGAAGTGGTCATTGCCGACGTCGACGGCGGGGGATACCGCCAGCTGACCTTCTTCGGGCACAGCACCACCAGGGTCAAGGGCTTCACGCCGGACGGGGACATCGTGGTCACCAGCGCGTTCCGCCAGGCCGAGAGCCGCCACACGCACGCCTACCGGCTGTCCACCGACGGCGGCTGGGCCGAGGAACTGCCGCTGGGGCCGGTCGAGTCCGTGGCCTTCGGCCCGGAACTCGGGGACGAAAAGCCGGTGGTGGTGGGCAGCGTGCTGTCCCGCGAGCCGGCCTGGTGGAAGCGCTACCGCGGCGGCACCGCCGGGAAGCTTTGGATCGACGGCGACGGCAACGGCGAGTTCGAGCGGCTCCTCCCGGAACTGGACGGCAACCTCGCCGACCCCATGTGGGTGGACGGGCGCATCGCTTTCCTCTCGGACCACGAGGGCTACGGCAACCTGTACTCGGTCCTGCCCGGCGGCGGGGACCTGCGGCGCCACACCGAACACGAGGACTTCTACGTCCGCCACGCCGCCACCGACGGCAAGCGCGTGGTCTTCGAATCGGCAGGTGAGCTCTGGCTCCTGCACGACCTCGGCTCGGACGCCGTCCGCCTGGAGATCACGCTCGGATCAGCCTCCCAGGGCCGCCGCCCCGCGCTCCTGAAGGTCTCCAAGCACCTTGGTGATGTCCGGCCGGACATGAAAGGCGAAGCCAGCGCCGTGGAGTCCCACGGGACCATCCACTGGCTGCGGCACAAGGACGGGCCCTCCCGAGTGGTCGAAGCCACGGCCGGTGTCCGCGCCCGCCTGCCGCGCCCCCTGACGGACGGCCGCATCGCCTACGTGGCGGATCACGGCGGCGACGAGGCCCTCTTCATCAGGGAGATCGCCCCGCACGTCCCGGCACGCGATGGCTCAGACCACTTGGCCGCAAAACCCCACGCAGCTGCAAAACCGGCCGCGGCAGCCGGTGCCAGGACCGTGTCCGCGGCCGATGAGCAGGAGGCCGCTTCCGCGGCAGTGTCCCTGCCCAGGCCCGTTTCCGCCGCCGGCGTAGCGGGGCCGGGCGTAGCGGGGCCCGGTGTTGCAGGTGCCCGCGTTACCCATCCGGTGGCCGATGACGCGGCCGCCGACCTCGCCCCCGCCCAGGCAGCGGCCGGGACCGCGGCGGGCCAGGCCACCGGCGGCGTTGCGGCGGAATCAAACCCGCTCACGGTCCGGTTTCCCAGGCCAACCCGCGCCAGCGCCATCGAAGCCAGCCCCGACGGCCGCTGGATCGCCGTCGGAACCGCATTTGGTGACGTGTACATTGCGGACACCCGGGACGGCACGCTGACGGCCGTGACCAGCATCGGCGAGGGCAGCATCGAGGACCTCGCCTGGTCGCCGGACTCTGCCTGGCTGGCCTGGTCCGAGCCGGTGACATCCTTTGGTTCCCGCAGCCGCCTGCGGCTGGTCCGGGCCTCCGCTGCGGAGGCCAAGGCCACAGCCGGCAGGGCGGGAGAGGCCCAAATTGTGGAGGTGACGGACGGGCGATTCCGGGACGAATCGCCGTCGTTCTCCCCGGACGGAAAGTTCCTCGCCTTCCTCTCCAACCGCAGTTTTGATCCCGTCTACGACGGCCATTCCTTTGACCTGTCCTTCCCCAGCCCCATCAAGCCCTACCTGGTGGCGCTGGCGGCGGACACCGCCTCGCCCTTCGGTCCCAGCGTGGCGTTGGCGGAGGGCACCGACGGTGAGGACGACGCGGCAGCCCAGGCAGATGCGGCCGCCGAAGGGCAGACCACTACTGCCGCCGTTCGGGTGGATGCGGAAGGCCTGGCACACCGGGTCATCAGCGTCCCGGTCCCGCAGGGCAACTACTCGGACCTGGCCGCCGCCGACGGTGCCCTGCTGTGGCTCGACAACGCCCTTGCCGGAGTCACCGGGGAGGGCAGGGCCAGCCTGGCGGACAAGAACGCCGCCCCGAGCCTGGTCCGCTTCGACCTGGCCAAGCGCAAGGCCACCACCCTCGTGGAGGCCCTGGACAGCTACCGCCTGTCCGGCGACGGCAAAAAGGTGGTCCTGGTCCACGACAAGCAGGTCCGGGTGGTGCCCTCCGACGCCAAGGCGGACGAGGAATCCGGCCAGCTGGTCAAGGTGGACCTCACCCGCATCCGCGTCCTGATGGATCCGCTGAGCGTGTGGGGACAGGCGTTCGACGAGGCGTGGCGGCTGCAGCGCGACTTCTTCTGGACCGAGGACATGGCCGGCCAGGACTGGGACTCCATCCACGCCCGCTACCGTCCCATCGTGGACCGGCTCGGCTCGCATGACGACCTGGTGGACCTGCTGTGGGAGCTCCACGGGGAGCTCGGCACATCGCACGCCTACGTCCGTCCCGCGGCAGCCGTTGAAAACGGCAGCAACGGCCAGGGCCGGCTGGGCGCCGACCTCGCGTTCACCGGCGAAGGCTGGGAAATCGAGCGGATCCTGGCCGGCGAATCGTCGGACCCACTGGCCACGTCGCCCCTGACGCGGCCGGGCGCCGACGCCAAGGCCGGGGACGTCCTGCTGGCGGTCGACGGCGTGCGCCTCACGGAATCGCTGACCCCGGCCATGCAGCTGGTGGGTGCGGCCGGACGTGCAGTGGAACTGACCATCCGCAACGGCGCCGGCCACGGCCCGGCAGAAGGTGCCCAGCGCCGCATCGCCGTCGTCCCGATCAAGGATGAGGAACGGCTCCGCTATCAGGACTGGGTCAATGCCAATCGCCGGACCGTGCGCGACGCATCCGATGGGAAGTTCGGCTACCTGCACATCCCGGACATGTTGGCTAACGGCTGGGCGCAGCTCCACCGCGACCTGGACACCGAGACGGCGCTGGACGGCCTGATTGTGGACGTGCGCCGCAACCGCGGCGGCCACACCTCCCAGCTCGTTGCCGAACTGATCGGGCGGAAGGTGACAGGCTGGAGCATGCCCCGTGGTGAAAAGCCGCGGACCTACCCGCACCACGCACCGCGCGGTCCCGTCATCATCCTGGCCGATGAGTT
Organism: Arthrobacter sp. NPDC056727; assembly: GCF_042790555.1. Classification (NCBI taxonomy): domain Bacteria; kingdom Bacillati; phylum Actinomycetota; class Actinomycetes; order Micrococcales; family Micrococcaceae; genus Arthrobacter; species Arthrobacter sp. NPDC056727. The sequence goes on from NZ_JBHTZA010000006.1 coordinate 119,738, forward strand.
TGCCGGCTCCGACGGCGACATCATCACCCAGGTCTCGAAGCTGCGCGGCATCGGTCCGGTGATCGGAACCCGCACCTGGGGCGGCGTCGTCGGCATTGACAACCGCTTCACGCTGGCCGACGGAACCGGCGTGACCCAGCCCCGCTACGCCACGTGGTTTGGCGGCGGCGTTGGCTGGAGCGTCGAAAACCACGGCGTGGCGCCGGACATCGAGGTGACCTTCCCGCCGCACGCCTACGCCGCACGCCAGGACCCGCAGCTGGAATACGGCATCACGGCATTGAAGGAAATGGTGCAGGAGCTGCCAACGGACCGGCCGCCGGCCCGCGAAGGCTACCGCCGCCTGCGCCCGGCACCGCTGCCGGCCCGCAGTCACAGCAACGCTTAGGGGCAGGGGCAGGGGAAGGGGCCGCCGGCAGGCCGGCGGCCCCTTCCCGGACAAAGCGAGGGCCCTGTTCCCGACTGGATGTACCAGCGGGAACAGGGCCCTTTCTGACCCTAAAGGCCAGGGCTTTAAGCTCAGGAGGCGAGTGTGGCGTCCAGGGTGATCTCGATGCCGGTCAGGGCCTGGGATACCGGGCAGCCCTTCTTGGCGGATTCCGCGATGCGCTGGAAATCCTCCTCGGAGATGCCGGGGATGCGCGCGTTCAGGGTCAGGTGGCTGCCGGTGATGCCGGTGCCGGGCTGGAAGCCAACCTCAGCCTTGGTGTTGACCTCGTCCGGGGTGAAGCCGGCCTGGCTCAGCTCGTGGCTGAACGCCATGGAGAAGCAGGCGGAGTGTGCCGCGGCGATGAGTTCTTCGGGGCTGGTCTTGCCGCCGGCCGCTTCGGTGCGGGCCTTCCAGGTGACGTCGAACGTGCCGAGGCCCGAGCTGTCCAGGGTGGTGTTGCCTGAGCCCTCCGTCAGGCTTCCGGTCCATACAGTGTGCGCGGTGCGTGTTGTAGCCATGTCACTCCTCAACGTTGATTCGATCCGGGGATTCGGCAGCAGCCGGTGCCCCGCCGCTACCAATCCTATGGATTCGCTGCCTCCGGTGCACGGGTTGTCCGCTGTCAGAGGATTATGACCGGACAGCCGGATGTGCTGCCTGGTGCCGATCAGTTCCAGAGGGTGGCGATGGCAATGTTGATCAGTGCCAGCCCGCCGACGCCGTGGGCGAGGCCGGTCGAGACCGGCTGGCCGTTCTTGACCTTGCGCGCCCCAATCACGGCCAGGACTGCAACAACGACGCCGATGACGAACTTGATGCCCAGCTTGGCGTAGTTCGGGTGGGCATCGGGCAGAAGCGGAAGGAGGCCCATCATGGCGATGCCCGTCAGGAGCTGAAGGAAAGCTCCGTCGCGCTGGCGGGGGTGCACGGTGGGCTGCTTCATCGTGGCGATCCAGTAACCCACGATCATGCCGGCTCCAACAATGTGCAGGAACACCAGAAAGCTAAAGAGAATAGTCATGGCTCCAGCTTAGCCAGTGGTTCTACGTCCTGTAGCAAAGCCACGCGTGCCGCACGGGAGCTTAAAACTACGACGGCGGCACGGACTTCCGGTGGCAATCACCGGCGCCCGCACCGCCGTCGTTAGTGGCTGTTGGTTACAGTCCTGTCAGTTACAGTCCAAGGTCCGCTTCGAACGCGCCTTCTTCGAGGCGGGCCTTCAGCGTCTGCAGGAAGCGTCCCGCGTCCGCACCGTCCACCAGGCGGTGGTCGTAGGTGAGGGACAGGTACATCATGGAGCGGATGGCGATCGAGTCGTCACCGTTCTCGTCCTGGACCACGACGGGGCGCTTGACGATCGCACCGGTGCCGAGGATGCCGACCTGCGGCTGGTTGATGATCGGGGTGTCGAACAGTGCGCCGACCGAGCCGATGTTGGTGATGCTGAACGTGCCGCCGGACAGCTCGTCCGGGCCGATCTTGCCGTCGCGGGTGCGGCCGGCGACGTCAGCGATCTTGCCGGCGAGACCGGCGAGGTTGAGGTTGCCGGCGTCGGAGATGACCGGAACCAGGAGGCCCTTGTCAGTGTCCACCGCAATCGCCAGGTGCTCGGCGTTGTGGTAGGTGATCTCCTGCTTGTCCTCGTCGTACGCGGCGTTCAGCTTCGGGTGCTGCTTCAGGGCCTCGGCCACAGCCTTGGCAATGAACGGCAGGAAGGTCAGCTTGGTGCCGTTCTGGGCCTGGAACGAGTTCTTGGCCTTGAGGCGCAGCTTGGCGATCTTGGTCATGTCGACCTCGTGCACCTGCGTGAGCTGGGTGGAGACCTCAAGGGATTCGCGCATGCGGCGGGCGATGACCTGGCGGATGCGCGGTGCCTTCTGCACGGTGCCGCGCAGCGAGGAAGCTGCAGCCGACGGAGCAGCGGACGCTGCGGCAGGGGCTGCCTGCGCTGCGGCGGCCGGAGCAGCCTTGGACTCAGCAGCGGCCAGGACGTCCTGCTTGCGGATGCGGCCGCCGACGCCGGTGCCGGAGACGGAGGAGATGTCCACGCCGTGCTGGTTGGCGAGCTTGCGGACCAGCGGAGTGACGTAGCCGGACTCTGCGCCTGCAGCCTGGGAAGCCGGAGCGGCCTGCGGTGCGGGGGCTGCCTGAGGCGCCGGAGCAGCCTGGGGTGCCGGGGCAGCCGGTGCAGCTGCGGGGGCTGCTTCCGGGGCGGGGGCGGGCTTCTCGGCTGCCGGTGCCGGCTGTTCCGCGGCGGGGGCGGCGGGAGCCTCGGCGGGCTTCTCGGCAGCAGGAGCTGCGGCGCCGGATCCGATCACGGCGAGGACAGAACCAACCTCGGCGGTCTCGTCCTCGTTGACGCGGATCTCCTGCAGCGTGCCGGCCACGGGGGACGGGATCTCGGTGTCCACCTTGTCGGTGGAAACCTCGAGCAGCGGCTCATCCACCTCAACGGTGTCGCCAACGGCCTTCAGCCAGCGGGTGACGGTGCCTTCGGTGACGCTCTCGCCGAGCGCGGGGAGGGTGACCTCGTGGCCTTCGCCGGAGGATGCGGGTGCTGCCTGGGCAGCGGGTGCTTCCTGCGCGGGGGCCTCTTCAGCAGGAGCGGCAGGTGCCTCTTCGGCGGGGGCAGCAGCCGGTGCTTCTTCGGCAGGGGCCGCAGCGGGTGCCTCTTCGGCCGCGCCGCCGCCCGAGCCGTCGCCGATGCGCACCAGCGGGGCACCGACTTCAGCGGTCTCATCTTCGGCGACGAGGATTTCCTCGATGACGCCGGCGATCGGAGAGGGGATTTCGGTGTCTACTTTGTCGGTGGATACCTCGAGCAGCGGTTCGTCCACCTCTACCCGGTCACCCACCTGCTTGAGCCAGCGGGTGACAGTTCCTTCGGTGACGCTCTCACCGAGGGCGGGCAAGTTAACGGATTCAGACATGTCGTCCCCGTTCTCCTTATTGATCTAAAAAAGTGCGGATGAATTGCTGCATTGTTCGGGCCCGGTGCACCTGCTGTTCGAGCCTGGTGCACCGGGCCCTTGTTGTCTTGCGGAACGAATTAGCCGTGGAGGGGCTTGCCGGCCAGGGCCAGGTGCGCCTCGCCCAGGGACTCGTTCTGGGTCGGGTGGGCGTGGACCAGCTGGGCCACGTCCTCGGGGTAGGCTTCCCAGTTCACGATCAGCTGGGCTTCGCCGATCTGCTCGCCCATGCGGGCGCCGATCATGTGGACGCCCACGACGGGGCCGTCCTTCTGGCGGACCAGCTTGACGATGCCGCTGGTGCCGAGGATGGAGCTCTTGCCGTTGCCGGCGAGGTTGTATTCCTGGGTTTCGACCTGGTCGTCGCCGAACTTGGCCTTGGCGCCCTTCTCGGTGTAGCCGACGGTCGCAATTTCCGGCTCGGAGTAGGTGACCTTGGGGATGTTGACGTCTTCGACGATGACGGGCTTGAGGCCGGCGATCTCTTCGGCGACGAAAATGCCCTGCTGGTAGCCGCGGTGCGCCAGCTGCACGCCGGGGACGATGTCGCCGACGGCGTAGATGTTGCCGACACCGGTGTGCAGGCGCTCGTTGGTGATGACGAAGCCGCGGTCGATGGTCAGGCCGGCCTCTTCGTAGCCGAGGTTGGCGGTGACCGGTCCGCGGCCCACGGCCACGAGCAGGAGGTCGGCTTCGAAGGTCTTGCCGTCCACAAGGGTGACCTTGACGCCGTCGTTGTTCTGCTCAACGCCCTGGAAGAAGACGCCGGTGGAGAACTTGATGCCGCGCTTCTTGAAGGCGCGCTCAAAGTTCTTGACGATGGTGGCGTCCTCGTTCGGAACGAGGGAGGGCAGGCCTTCAACGATCGTGACGTCAACGCCGAAGGACTTCCAGACGGAAGCGAATTCGACGCCGATCACGCCGCCGCCCAGGATGATGGCGCTCTTGGGGATGTAGTCCATGGTGAGGGCTTCGTCGGAGGTGATGACCTTGCCGCCGATTTCCAGGCCCGGCAGCGTGCGGGAGTAGGAACCCGTCGCGAGGACGATGTTCTTGCCCTTGTAGGCGGTGCCGTTCACGACGACGGTGTCGGTGCCCTGAAGCTTGCCTTCACCCTCGATGACGGTGATGCCCTTGGACTTGATGAGGCCCTGCAGGCCCTTGAACTTGCCGGCAATGATGCCGTCCTTGTAGGCGTTGACAGCGGTGATGTCGATGCTGTCGAGCGTCACGTTCACGCCGTACTTGGCGGAGTCGCGGGCGTGGTCTGCCAGTTCGGCCGAGTGGAGCAGCGCCTTGGTGGGGATGCAGCCGTTGTGGAGGCAGGTGCCGCCGAGCTTGCCCTTCTCCACGAGGCCAACGGTGAAGCCAAGCTGAACGGCCCGGAGAGCCGTGGCGTACCCGCCGCTGCCACCACCGAGTACCAGGATGTCGAATTCTTGCGCAGTTGCCTGATCGGCCACTTAGACGCTCCCTCGCGTGAACGATGACACGAGAGTACGCATCATCTGGTCTTGGAAATTGCTCTGCCGTGATTATGCCAGCAGGCCTTTTCCCTTTCATTTGTGACTACCGTGGTTCACCTTAGCGAACCACTTATCCATGCTCCACCTTGCCGGTGCTTTTGTGGAGCGCTTGTGTCGAGTGTCACGCGGCTGTGTGGCGGGCGGATCACGCCGCTACACAGCCGCGCGGCACAGCGGGTCAGGCCAGGAGATCCTCGACGTAGGCAACCAGCGTGCGGACCGTGCAGCCGGTGCCCTGCTTCGGCGTGTAGCCGTAGGGCGCACCGTTGTTGAACGACGGCCCGGCGATGTCGATGTGCGCCCAGGGGATGCTCTGTCCGTTCTTGTCCTTGCCCACGAATTCGCGCAGGAACACGGCCGCAGTCATCATGCCGCCGTGGCGCTCACCGATGTTGGCGATGTCCGCCACCTGCGAGTCGAGGCTGGGACGCAGTTCTTCCGGCAGCGGCATGGGCCACACGAGTTCGCCGGCCCGGTCAGCAGCGGCTTTCAGCGGGCCGGTCACGCTGTCGGCGCCCATGATGCCGGCGGTGCGGTTGCCGAGCGCGATCAGCTGTGCGCCGGTCAGGGTGGCGACGTCGATGATGGCGTCCGGGTACTCCTGGCTTGCCGCGACGATGCCGTCGGCCATGACCAGGCGGCCTTCGGCGTCGGTGTTGAGGACCTCCACGGTCTTGCCGCCGAACATGGTCAGCACATCGGCGGGCCTGGAGGCGGCGCCGGAGGGCATGTTTTCGGCGATGCACAGCCAGGCGGTCGCCTTGACCGGCAGCCCCAGGCCGGCGATGGCCAGCACTGTATTAAGGACGACGGCGGCGCCCGCCATGTCGCTCTTCATGTCGCCCATGCCGAGGGCCGGCTTAATGGAAATACCGCCGGTGTCGAAGGTGATGCCCTTGCCGACCAGGGCGATTTTCCTGGTGGCCTTGGCGGGGGAGTACTCCACCTTGACCAGGCGCGGCTGCCGGGCCGAGCCCTTGCCCACACCCATGATGCCGCCGAAGCCCTCCTTTTCGAGGCGCTTTTCGTCCCACACCGTGACCCTGACCGGCAGCCCCTTTGACAGCTCCTTGGCGGCGTCGGCGAACGACTCGGGGTAGAGGTGGCTCGGCGGCTGGTTCACGAGCGAGCGGGTGGCGTTGACAGCCTTGCCCAGCAGGCGGGCACGGTCGAGGGCAGCGTTCAGATCCTTGTCGGCGGACACTTCAGTGAAGATTGCGACGTCGGCCACGGGGTCCTTGAGGCCATCCTTGGACGAACGGAACTCGGTGAAGGAGTACGCGCCCAGCGCGGCACCCTCGGCGACGGCGGCAACGTCGGCGACATTCGCCGTCGGGAAAGCCAGTGTCACAGAGGACAGGCCGGCGAGCTGGCGGACGGCGGAGCCGGCAGCACGGCGCAGTGCTTCGCCGGATGCCCTTCCGCCGGCGTCGACCCTGCCTACGCCGGCCAGCACCAGGATTCCGGAACCCGTCTCGGGAAGGCCGGGAAGGCGGACCGCCTGGTCTGCGGCGCCCGTGATGCCCAGAACCTTCAGGGAGTCGGCCAGGGCCTCGACGGACTTGGCAGTCAGCGGGTTGTCCAGCAGGAACGGGCCGTCGGTGCCCTGTCCGACGCCGATGACCACTGCGTCACTTGCCGCCTTCTTCAGGTCCCTTGCAATGACACTAAGGTTGATTTCAGTATTCTTGACCACGAGGATCGGTCCTCAATTCTCTGTGATTGTTCGGGCAGGAAGCCACTTCCGATCGTAGTCTCTCGGGAGTCCCGGGCTCGGTTGGTTGCCCGTTTTCCTCGATGCGCGGTTCGCACTGGCCGCGCCATGGCGGACGGAGGTGCCGGTCCGCCGGATCGGCTGAGAGCCGCGCCACAGCTGCCTGAGGAATGAGGCCGCTCTCCCCGGCGTTATGAAGAGTAACCCCGACCACGAAAGGAACTCGCCGTGTTTGAAAGGATTTCCGGCTCGCTGCTGGACCCCGACGCGCTTTACGCCAAGAACATTGGGCTGTTCCATAACCCTGAGCTCCGCGGGCTGAACCTGGTAATGGGCTTCACCGGTTTCGCCGACGCCGGCCACGTGGTCCGGCAGATCACCGACGAACTGCTGGACACGCTCGACTCCGAACGCGTTGCGGTGTTCGACGCCGACCAGCTGATGGACTACCGGTCCAGGCGCCCGCATGTGACCTTCGTCGAGGACCATCTGCAGGACTACCAGCCGCCCACCCTGGCCCTGTACCGGCTGGTTGACGGGCTGGGCAAGCCCTTCCTGTTCCTCGCCGGCTTCGAGCCGGACCTGCAGTGGGAACGGTTCGCCCGCGCCGTGGTGCAGATCGTCGAAGCCCTTGACGTCAACCTGGTGACCTGGATCCACTCGATTCCCATGCCTGTGCCCCACACCCGCCCGGTGGGCGTGACCGTGCACGGCAACCGGCCCGAGCTCATTGAAGGCATCTCTTCCTGGAAGCCGACTGTGGAAGTTCCTGCCGCCGTCGGGCATGTCCTGGAACTCCGCCTGGCCGACGCCGGACGCAATGTGGCCGGGTACGTCATCCACGTGCCGCACTACCTCGCCGAGGCGGAGTACCCCACTGCGGCTGTGGCCGGGCTCGAGTACCTTGGCGCCGCCACATCGCTGATGCTGCCGACCGACCGGCTCCGCGAGTCCGGCCGCGAGGTGGGCCGGCAGATTGCCGAGCAGATCGAGGCGTCGGAGGAAGTCCAGCAGGTGGTGTCCCGGCTCGAGGCCCGCTACGACGAGAAGGCGGAGGGCACGGTGCGCCGGTCCCTGCTCGCCAACGAGAACGATGAACTGCCCGACGGCGACGCCCTGGGTGCAGCTGTGGAGGCCTACCTGGCGCGGGAGAACCCCGCCCCGTAAGCCCCGTCACTGGGGTGCATAAGACTCGTCACTGCGCAGCTAAAAATGGGCAAAATAAATAGTATTTTTGTTCAGGCTGAGGATAATTGAAGAGTGACTGCACCCCGCGCCTGGCTCATCTGGTCCATCGGCATCTTCTCGTACCTGGTGGCTGTGACGCAGCGTACGTCGTTCGGTGTGGTCGGCCTCGAAGCCACCGAGCGGTTCCACGCCAGCGCCTCGGCCATCTCCTTCTTCACAGTGCTGCAGCTGCTGGTGTATGCCGCCCTGCAGATTCCGGTGGGCGTGCTGGTGGACCGCTTCGGGTCACGGGCCATGATCGCCGGGGGTGCCCTGCTGATGGGCCTGGGCCAGCTGCAGCTGGCATTCGCGGACAGCGTGCCGGCCGGCGTGTTGGGCCGCGTTCTCGTGGGTGCCGGTGACGCCATGACCTTCATCTCCGTCATCCGGCTGATTCCGCTGTGGTTCGCGCCCGCCCGCGTGCCGCTGCTGACCCAGCTGACCGGCATGTCCGGGCAGCTCGGCCAGCTGCTGAGCGTGGTGCCGTTCGCCTTCATCCTGCACGCGGCGGGCTGGACCCCCGCATTCCTTGCGCTGGCGGGATTCTCCGGAGTCGCCGTCGTGCTGGTGGTCCTGATGCTCCAGGACATGCCGCCCGGCACGGCCAGGCAGGAGGCGGCCAAGGGGCTGCGCGCCACGGGTGTCTCGCTGTCCCGCGCCTGGAAGCAGCCGGGGACACGGCTGGGCATGTGGAGCCACTTCACCATCCAGTTCAGCGGCACGGTGTTCGCCATGACCTGGGGTTACCCGTTCCTGATTTCGGCGCAGGGGCTCAGCGCCGCAACCGTCGCCTCGCTCATGTCGCTCTACGTGGCCGGCGCCATCGGGGCCGGGCCGCTGATCGGGCGTTTTGTTGCCCGGCACCCCCTGCGGCGCTCCACCATGGTCCTGCTCCTCGTCGGTGCCACCGCTGCGGCCTGGGCGGCTGTGCTGCTGTATCCCGGCCGCTCGCCGCTGTGGCTGCTGGCCGTCCTGATCGTGGTGCTGGCCATCGGAGGCCCGGGCTCCATGATCGGCTTCGACTTTGCCCGCACCTTCAACCCGGCGCACCGGATCGGCACCGCGACGGGGATTGTCAACGTCGGCGGATTCTTCGCCGCGCTCATGGCCATCTACCTGATCGGTGCAGTCCTGGACATCCTCAACTCCACGGGCTTTTCCCGCGGGGAGCTGTATGGCCTGGAACCGTTCCGCATTGCGCTGTGCGTGCACTTCCTGCTCCTCGGCGTCGGATCCATCGCCATGCTGGTGGTCCGCCGCAAGGTCCGCCGGCAAATGGCTGCCCAGGGCGTTGTGGTGCCGCCGCTGCTGCAGGCCATGGCCCAGCAACGCCGGGAACGGGTCGCCCGCCGCAGGACCCCGTCCCGCGATTAGGCGCTGTTGCCGCTGACAGGCCCTGCTGCTGCGGCGGCGCCACTGTTCCTCAACAGACCCGTCACGGACCGGCTTGTCCACATACGGCAGACGCATGTCGCACAGGCCCTGACCGCCGTCGGAAGCTGTTCTCATGACAGCACCGGAGCATCTCACCATCAGCGGTCCCGAAGACATTCTTGGCTACATTCCGCACAGTCTGGGCTACTGGCCTTCGCAGAGCCTCGTGGCCATGACCATGCAGGGCAAGCGGCTCGGAGCGACGCTTCGCGTCGACCTTCCGGAGGGCGGAGGCCGCCGCGGCCGGGAGCAATTCGCCAGGACTGTGGCGGAGTACCTTCTCGCGGACAAGGAAGCCGACGGCACACTGCTGGTCTTCTTTGCCGGGGATGGATTTGACAACGCCGGCAGTGAAGAAACAGCGGCGCGGTCCTTCCGGCCTCTGCTGGCCGACCTTGAATGCGCGCTCGGACTGTCCGGCATGCCGGTCCGGGATGCCTGGCTGGTCGGCGAAGAGTACTGGCGCAACGTGTACTGCACAGACAGCAGCTGCTGCCCGCCGCCGGGACGCCCCGTCACCGAAATCCGCGACAGCCGGCTCAACGCGGAGATGGTGTATCTGGGCAGCAGCGTCGGTGCGCCGCCCGGGGCCGCAGCGCCCGGCAGCGTGGACACACCCGCCGCGGACGATGCCGCTGTCATCGCAGCCGAGCGCGACTGGACCCGGGCCCTCGTGGGGAAGGGAACTCTTCGGGCCCAGCTCGACGCCGTCCTCGATGCCTGGGAGGCTGCGCTGCAGCCCCTTCCGCCTGAAGCTGGTCCACCGGGTGGCGGTCCACTTGAGGCAGGCCCCCATGAGGTGGGTCCACTTGTTGCCGTTCCGGGCGGCGGCCTCGAACCCGAACTTGCCGGGTTCCTGCGCGCGTCCCTGCGTGTTCCGGCCTGGCGTGACGCGGTCCTGGTAATGGCCGCAGCTGGGCGTGCCGCGGCGGCCGCAGGGGCGGAAGCCTTCGGGATTTTCTCCGCGGGCACCGGGCTGCCCGTGTCCCGGCCGCCGCTGCCCGAACAGCACCCGGCCGCCGGTAGCCCCGGGCGCCCAGCGGCTTCCGGTTGCGACCCGGAGGCCCTGCCCGGTTACGGCGAAGTGCTGCTGGGCCTGAGTCCACGGGTGCCGGACTGGGAAGCGCTGAAACGACTCGAGGCTCTGATGCGGGAGCTGTCGTCGTGCGGCGGGGGCGAGGCGCGGGCCGCGGCGCTGACGGCGAGCGGCTGGATCGAATGGTGCCGGGGGAGAGGTTCCTTTGCGCACGCGTCATTGACCCGGGCACTGGAAGCCAGCCCCGGATACCGGCTGGCCGAGCTGCTGTCCGAGGTTGTGCGCCGAGGGACAATCTGCGGCTGGGCCGGGCGCCGCGAGGCCGCGTGGCAGAAATTCGGCTCGGATGCCGCCTAGGGTCAGATGTCGCCCAGGGTCAGACGTCGCCCAGGGGCGGACGTCAGGATCAGTTGCCCCATGGACACGGGTAAGTCAAAGCCGCCGCGCCCCACCAGCGGGGCTTATTACGGCCCGTTCGGCCCGTGGCGCGGAAAATCATGAGACAATGGAGGCCGAGACCCGGTTGGGTCCGTGAATCAAATGCTTGCAGTGGATCCCAAACGGGAACATTGCGGCCGCCCCGGCAGTTCTACTTAGTGGCTCTGTCGTTCGGTTGCATCTGATGTCAATCACGGACTTGACAGGGTCATAGTGGTGTTGCCCGAAGGTGACTCCACAGACCGCCGCTAGAAAGGTTTTCTGTGACCCCGTCTTCCGCGAAGAAGGAACCCGCCGCCCTGGCCGTTGATACTGCCGAGGAAAAGCCGGCGGCATCCAGCGCCAAGCGTGCAGCCACCCGTGCCGCTGGGAAGCCCGAGCCCAAGAAGCGCGGACCCAAGCCCGGAGCCAAGGCTGCCGCCGAAGCTGCCGGAAGCCGCTCAACCGATGACGATGCCGATGCGGAAGTCGAGGAGGACCTCGACGACGCGCAGCCCGACACCGCTGATCTGGTCGATGAACCCGACGAGGCCGGCAAGGAAGCCGCAGCGCCTACCGGTTCGGGATTCGTTTACTCTGACGCCGACGACGACGACGCACCTGTGCAGCAGGTCATGTCGGCCGGCGCCACCGCCGACCCCGTCAAGGACTACCTGAAGCAGATCGGTAAGGTAGCCCTCCTCAACGCCGAACAGGAAGTCGACCTCGCGCTGCGCATCGAGGCCGGCCTGTTCGCCGAAGAGAAGATTGCCGCCGACGACGGCTCGATGGAACCGAAGTACAAGCGCGAGCTCGAGTTCATCATCCACGACGGCAAGCGCGCCAAGAACCACCTCCTGGAGGCAAACCTCCGCCTCGTGGTTTCGCTGGCCAAGCGCTACACCGGCCGCGGCATGCTGTTCCTGGACCTCATCCAGGAAGGCAACCTCGGCCTCATCCGTGCCGTCGAGAAGTTCGACTACACCAAGGGCTTCAAGTTCTCCACGTACGCCACGTGGTGGATCCGCCAGGCCATCACCCGTGCCATGGCGGACCAGGCCCGCACCATCCGTATCCCGGTGCACATGGTGGAAGTCATCAACAAGCTGGCCCGTGTCCAGCGCCAGATGCTGCAGGACCTGGGCCGCGAACCCACGCCCGAAGAGCTGGCGCTCGAGCTCGACATGACCCCCGAGAAGGTCGTCGAGGTCCAGAAGTACGGCCGCGAGCCCATCTCGCTGCACACCCCGCTTGGCGAGGATGGCGACTCCGAGTTCGGTGACCTCATCGAGGACTCCGAAGCTGTGGTGCCGGCCGATGCTGTGAGCTTCACCCTGCTGCAGGAACAGCTGCACTCCGTGCTGGACACCCTGTCCGAGCGCGAAGCCGGCGTTGTTGCCATGCGGTTCGGCCTCACGGATGGCCAGCCGAAGACTTTAGACGAAATCGGCAAGGTCTACGGCGTTACGCGTGAACGCATCCGTCAGATCGAATCCAAGACCATGTCCAAGCTCCGCCACCCGTCCCGGTCACAGGTGCTGCGGGACTACCTGGACTAGGAACACACTGGGCCAGTAGTCACTGGACTGGGAAACGCGAACAAAGGCCAGGCCTGCTGCCGGAACACCCGGCGGCAGGCCTGGCCTTTGTCGTACCCTGTTGAGCGCGGCAAAGAAAAAAGCCAGGACCCCCGCTTGGGGATCCTGGCTTTGAGCTGTGTTGCTTTGAGCTGTGTTGTCTAGTCGACCGGAACCGGAGCCTTTTCGTGCAGCCGGTCCGTCTCATCGTGCCAGTCGGAGCTGAGCGGCCTCAGGGTCGCTTCGACGGCGCGTGAATGGTGGGCGCAGAAGAGCAGCTCACCTCCGGAGGACTCGAGTACAACCCGGACGTATGCCTGCGCTCCGCAACGGTCACACCGGTCAGCTGCGGTTAGCGTGCGGTCGGCAACTGCTGTTGTCATGTCGGCCTCCTTAGTAGATCTGTACATCTATATAACCAGCATTCGCTGACAAACCATGGCAAGGATGGGTCACTTTCGCTGTCCGCGTATCACGTGTGCGTAACGAACGCTGGGAGTTGGGGCCCGTGTCGGGTGTGGCAGTCAGGTGTTTGGCGGCGGCGGGACTAGGCTAGAGGGAGCCATTTAACGCCTGGCCGGCCCATCCCTGAAGGAGTTCACCACCTGTGGCACCGAGTTCTGATTACACCGCCCGCCACCTTTCGGTGCTGGAGGGGCTGGAGGCCGTGCGCAAACGCCCCGGCATGTACATCGGATCCACGGACTCCCGCGGCCTCATGCACTGCCTCTGGGAAATCATCGACAACTCAGTCGACGAGGCGCTGGCCGGTTTCGGCCATGACATCAAGGTCATCCTGCACGCGGACAACTCTGTAGAGATCCACGACGACGGCCGCGGCATTCCCGTCGACGTCGAGCCCAAGACGGGGCTTACCGGCGTTGAGGTGGTCTTCACCAAGCTTCACGCCGGCGGTAAGTTCGGCGGCGGCTCCTACACCGCCTCCGGCGGCCTGCACGGCGTCGGTGCCTCGGTCGTCAACGCGCTCTCGGCACGTCTCGACGCCGAAGTGGACCGGGGCGGCAAGACCTACAGGATGTCCTTCCGGCGGGGCGAGCCCGGCCGCTTCGACGACAACGGCCGGCCAAACCCGGCCGCCACCTTCGCTCCGTTCGTCGAAGACTCCGTCCTCGACGTCGTCGGCAAGGCCAAGCGCGGCGTCACCGGTACCCGCATCCGCTACTGGGCGGACACCCAGATCTTCACGCCCGATGCCCGGTTCTCCTACGAGGAACTCGCGGCCCGCGCGCGCCAGACCTCCTTCCTCGTACCGGGACTGAAAATCACGGTCCGGGATGAGCGCAAGCTCCCCGGTACACCCGGTGAACTCGGCATGCACGAGGAAGTCTTCCATCACGACGGCGGCATCTCCGAGTTCGTGGAGTTCCTCGCCGCCGATTCCGGTGTCACGGATGTCTGGCGCCTGCACGGTGCCGGCAAGTTCAAGGAAACCGTCCCTGTGCTGGATGAGCGCGGCCACAGCAAGATCGCCGAAGTGGAACGCGACTGCGAAGTGGACGTGGCGCTGCGCTGGGGCATCGGCTACGACACCACGGTCCGCAGCTTTGTGAACATCATCTCCACCCCGAAGGGCGGCACCCACCAGGCCGGCTTTGAGCAGGCCCTCGTGAAGACGTTCCGGAAGACGGTGGAAGCCAACGCCCGGAAACTCAAGGCCGGCAACGACAAGATCGAAAAGGACGACATCTTCGCCGGGCTCACCGCGGTCCTGACGGTGAGGCTCGCCGAGCCGCAGTTCGAGGGCCAGACGAAGGAAATCCTCGGCACCTCGGCGGTCAAGGCCATCGTGGCCCGCGTGGTGGAGAAGGAGATCGCCGCCAAGCTCAACTCCTCCAACCGCAACGACAAGGCGCAGTCGGCGCTCCTGCTGGAAAAAATCGTCAGCGAGATGAAGTCGCGCATCTCGGCGCGCGTCCACAAGGAGACGCAGCGCCGCAAGACCGCGCTCGAGTCGTCGTCGATGCCCACCAAGCTCGCCGACTGCCGCACGGACGACGTCGCCCGGTCTGAACTGTTCATCGTCGAAGGTGACTCGGCGCTCGGCACGGCGAAGCTGGCGCGCTCCTCGGACTTCCAGGCCCTGCTGCCGATCCGGGGCAAGATCCTCAATGTCCAGAAGGCTTCGGTGGGAGACATGCTCTCGAACGCCGAATGCGCGGCGCTGATCCAGGTGGTGGGGGCGGGCTCTGGACGCAGCTTCGCCATCGAAGCGGCCCGTTACGGGAAGGTCATCCTGATGACCGACGCCGACGTCGACGGCGCCCACATCCGCACGCTCCTGCTCACGCTGTTCTTCCGCTACATGCGGCCGATGGTGGAGGAGGGCAGGGTGTTCGCTGCGGTGCCGCCGCTGCACCGGGTGGAAGTCATCAATCCCGGCCAGAAGGCCAACGAGATGGTCTACACCTACTCCGAGGCAGAGTTGCACACCCTGCTGGCGAAGCTCGCCGCCGAAGGCCGGAAGTACAAGGAACCCATCCAGCGGTACAAGGGCCTGGGCGAGATGGACGCAGAACAGCTGGCCGAAACCACCATGGACCCCCGGCACCGGATGCTCCGCAAGGTTAACATCGAGAACGCCCAGCAGGCGGAGGCCATCTTCGACCTGCTGATGGGATCGGACGTCGCGCCGCGCAAGGACTTCATCATCGCCGGCGCGTCCAGCCTGGACCGCGAACGCATCGACGCCTGACGGCAGGCGCCCTAACGCAGCCCGCATAACGCAGGGCCTGCATGAGGCGGGCCCTGCCAACAAAGGCAGCGCAGCAGGCTCAGCCCAGCAGGCCTGGAACGATCAGCAGGGCGGTGGGCATCGCCAGCAGCAGCGTGCACACTGCAAGGACAGCCGCCCGGAGGCCGCCGGCGAGCGGGGGCTTGGGAGAGAGCAGGCGGCTGACGCGTGACGCCGTCGTGCCCGCCGCGCCGGAACCGCCGGCGCCGTCCGGCAACTGAAGGCCTGCACCGGCCATGCCTGCGCCCGTAAGCCCTGCCGGTTCCATGTCGGCGGCCCCCTGGGGCGCCGCCGACCCGCTCGCGACGATTGCAATCGCCTTGATCAGCGTTGCCTTGCTCTCCGTCTTGAGGGCAACGTCGTCCGCCAGCATCTCGATCAGCGAGTTCACGGCTTCCTGGGCCAGGCGGGTCGTGGGCAGCCACGGCAGCGCCTGGCGCCAGGCGGCGAAGGCCCACAGCAGCAGGTGGTGGCGCTGGGTCAGGTGCGCGTTTTCGTGAATCAGGACGGCCCGCAGCTCCGCCGGCTCGAGGGCGGCCATGAGCCCGTCGGAGAGAACGGTGACGGACCGGGCGCCGCCGGGCAGGCAGTACGCCACCGGTGAATCATGGCTGATGACCACTGTGCCGGGCCCGTCGTCGGAGGGCGAGGCCAGGAGGGCCAGCAGTTCGCGGTGCCGCCTGCGCTGGCGCTCGATCTTGTAATAGGTGAGCAGCAGCGTGAAGACGAGGTGCGCCGTCAGCAGGGCCGCTGCGGAGAGCGCAAAGACATGCCAGAAGCCCAGCGCGGTGGTGGGCGCCGCAAACAGCACCATGCCTGCCAGCGCGCGCAGGCCCGCGACCAGGTTGTCGCCAACGGGTTCGAGGCCATAGACCAACATGGCGCCGATCATGGACAGCCCACCGGCAAGGGCGATGGCCTGCCACAGCACCATGGCCGTAAAAGGGTCGCGCGCCGGCCAGTGAGCGCGCGAAAGAAGGATAGGTACCGGCCAGGCCAGTACTATCGCCAGGACCGCCAGGAAATATGAGGTCCAGAACATCAGGTGTTAGCTGTGGCCAAGCAGTTTGCGCAGCGTCTCGGCTTCACTTTCCGTCACCGAACCGATGAACCGGGCCAGCACGGCCTCGCGGTCCGGAGCGGATCCCAGCACTTCGTGCATGAGTTCGGCGGTGTGGTCCTCGCGGCTGGATACAGCCTGGTAGCGGTGCGGCCGCATGCCGCGTTCGCGTTCCACGAGCCCCTTCTTTTCGAGGCGCGAAAGGACCGTCAGGACGGTGGTCACTGCCAGGTCCTTGCCCTCGTGCCCTGCTGCTCCGCCCTGCGCCGCCGTGCTCTGCGCGAGCATGTCCCGCAGCGTGTTGGCCGTGGCTGCTTCGTGGCCAGCCCAGAGCAGGTCCATGACCGCCCGTTCCAGTTCCCCAAGACTTGCCATCTGTACATCCTTCTGACAACGCACTGCCCATGGCCGGCTGACCGGCCCGTGCTGTGATTCCAATACTGCAACTTCAAATCTATCGCGTTTGGCGCCGCGTTTCTACATGAGGTAGAACGTACGGCGCGTCGCGGATGATTGCGTTCGTCCCGAGGGCGTGCAACCGTGTTTACAGTGTTCGAGCTGTGTTCTACACTCTGTAGAAGTTGAAGTTCTACGTTGTGTAGAAAACAGCGCTGGAGAGCTAGACCCAACCGTAAGTAGGGACCGCCTTGGACGCCTTGGAAATCGCACGCTGGCAATTTGGAATCACCACCGTCTACCACTTCATGATGGTCCCGCTGACCATCGGCCTCGGCCTGGTGGTCGCGGTGATGCAGACCGTCTGGTACCGGACCGCGAATCCTGCCTACCTCCGGATGACCAAGTTCTGGGGAAAGCTCTTCCTCATCAACTTCATCATGGGCGTGGCCACGGGCATCGTGCAGGAATTCCAGTTCGGCATGGCCTGGAGTGAATACAGCCGCTTCGTGGGAGACGTCTTCGGCGCCCCGCTTGCCCTCGAGGCGCTTCTGGCCTTCTTTGTCGAGTCAACCTTCCTGGGCCTGTGGATCTTCGGCTGGAAGCAGTTGAAGAAGGGCGTCCACCTCGCGTGCCTCTGGATCGCGGTGGTCGGCTCCTTCTTCTCCGCCTACTTCATCATTGTGGCCAACAGCTGGATGCAGCACCCCGTCGGCGTCAAAATGATCGACGGCCGGCCGGTCATGACCGATGCCTGGGCCGTCTTCACCAACAACACCGCCCTGGTGGCCGTGCCGCACACCCTGTTCGGCGCGCTGGCCGTGGCCGGCGGATTCCTGCTGGGCATCGCCTGGTACCACCTCTGGCGCCGTCGCCGTGACGGCATCGACACGATCGGTGCCGACGGCAAGGTCATCGCCGGCTCTGCCGACATCCCGGGCCGCGACCGTGCCGACCACTCCGTCTGGCTTAAATCGCTGCGGATCGGCGCCGTCGTCGCGATGATCTCCTTTGCCGGAACGGCCCTCACCGGTGACCTGCAGGGCAAGCTGATGTTCCAGCAGCAGCCCATGAAGATGGCCGCCGCAGAGGCAGCCTGCCACGACGGAACGGGCTTCTCCGTCCTGAGCGTGGGCAACGTCGGCTCCCGCAACTGCGACGACATCAAGGCAGTAATCGAGATCCCGGGCATTCTTTCGTACCTCGCCAAGGGCGACTTCACCACCGAGGTGAAGGGGGTCAACAGCCTCATCGAGCAGTACAAGGCTGACTACGGAACGCACGTGCCGGACAACCCCATCTACGGTGACCGCGCCGGCCAGGAGATCCAGTACGTTCCCGTCATGGAGGTCACCTACTGGGGTTTCCGCGCCATGATCGGGTTCGGCGGCCTGGCGGCCCTCGCTGCCCTGGTGGCGCTCTGGCTGACCCGCAAAGGGACAGTGCCCGAGTCGCGCTGGCTGATGCGGCTGGCCGTGTTCGGCATCCTGGCCCCGTTCGGTGCCAACGCCGCCGGCTGGATCTTCACGGAAATGGGACGGCAGCCGTTTGTCGTGGCTCCCAACCCGGACCTCAACGGCATCGACCCGGTCTTCATGTTCACGGCCGCAGCCGTTTCGCCGGGGGTATCCGCTGGTGAGATCCTGACCTCCCTCATCGTCCTCACCCTGATCTACGCAGTGCTGCTGGTGGTGGAAGTAAAGCTGCTTGTGAAGTATGTCCGGGGCGGCGTCGTCTCGGCCATGCCCGAACTGGTCCAATTTCCGGCGGACGAGAACGAGGACGCCACACCACGCGATGGCGGACCGGGCAAACCCGGAACGTCCGACGACGTCCTGGCCTTCGCCTACTAAGACCCGCGCCTACTCAGACCCGAGGATACAAAGCATGGAACTGCTGCCAACCATCTGGTTCATTGCCATCGCGGTCCTGTGGACCGGCTACCTCTTCCTGGAGGGGTTCGACCTGGGCGTCGGGATGCTGATGAAGATCTTCGCCCGCAACAACACCGAACGCCGGGTGCTCCTGAACACCATCGGCCCGGTCTGGGACGGAAACGAAGTCTGGCTCCTGACCGCTGGCGGCGCCACGTTCGCGGCCTTCCCGTTCTGGTACGCCTCGCTGTTCTCCGCCCTGTACCTGCCCCTGCTCCTGGTCCTCGTCGCGCTGATCTTCCGGGCCGTCGCTTTCGAGTACCGCGGCAAGGTGGACACCGACCGCTGGCGGAACACCTGGGACTGGGCGATCGCCGTCGGATCCTTTGTTGCGGCGTTCGGCGTGGGTGCCGCGCTGGGGCTGACCACCACCGGACTGCCGCTGGACGCCAACGGCGACCGCGACGGCGGCCCGTGGGCCTGGTTCAGCTGGTACGCCGTGCTGGGCGGCCTGGCGGTGGCTGCTTTCGCCCTGCTGCACGCCCTGGCTTTCCTGGCTCTGAAGACCGACGGCGAGGTCCGGCACCGCGCGCGGCAATGGTTTGTGCGGCTGCTACCCGTCCTGCTCCTGCCGATGGCGGGCTGGGCCATCGGGGTGCAGGTGCTCAGCGGTGAGGCCTGGACGCTGGTTGTCCTGGCGGTTGCCGTGGTCGCGGCGGCCGTGGCCTGGGCCCAGGCCCGGAAGGGCAACGAAGGCCGGGCCTTCCTGGCGACCGGTGTGTTCCTGCTGTGCGGGTCCGCCTCCATCTTCGGCGCCGTGTTCCCGGTGGTCCTGCCATCCACCATCGACCCCGCCTACAACCTCACCATCGCCAATGCTTCGTCCTCCGACTACACCCTCGGGCTGATGAGCATCGTCGCGTGCGTCGGACTGCCGC
The DNA here is from genome assembly GCF_042790555.1 of Arthrobacter sp. NPDC056727. Classification (NCBI taxonomy): domain Bacteria; kingdom Bacillati; phylum Actinomycetota; class Actinomycetes; order Micrococcales; family Micrococcaceae; genus Arthrobacter; species Arthrobacter sp. NPDC056727. Next base: position 139,088 of record NZ_JBHTZA010000006.1, read on the forward strand.
TGGTGATCGCCTACCAGGCCTGGACGTACTGGGTGTTCCGCCGCCGCGTCAGCGCCGCCCACATCCCGGAGGCGCACAGCTTCCTGCCCGCGGTCGCAGCCAAAGCCCTCATCAGGAAAGACTGACCCGCAGTGAAACCGCAGTTCCCGTCCGGCCCCTCCACCCGCCGCGCCCTCTACGGCCTTGGGCTGCTGGCTGCGCTGAAGGCCCTGTCCCTGGTGCTCATGGGGCAGGCCGTCGCGTCCGCGCTCGCCGGCCTCATGACGCAGGACGCCGCGTGGTCCGGCCAGCTCGCCTGGGGAGCGGCCGGGGTGGTGCTGCGGTCCGTCACGGTCTGGGCGCAGGGTGTCGCCGCCCGGCGCGCAGCCCTCGGCGTCAAGGAGGAGTTGCGCGCGCAACTGCTGGAGTCGGCACTGCGCAACGGCGTCCGTACTGCAGGACCTTCCGACGGCGGCCTGGCGGTGCTTGCGACGCGCGGCCTGGATGCCCTGGACAGCTACTACACGCAGTACCTCCCGGCGCTGGTGAACTGTGCGGTGATCCCGTTGCTGCTCGGCGCCCGGATCCTCTTCGCAGACTGGGTCAGTGCCGTGGTGATCGTGCTGACGGTGCCCCTGGTGCCCGTGTTCATGGTGCTGATCGGCCGCTACACCGAGGACAGGGTGCGGGACGCCCAGGCCGCCCTCTCCCGGCTGTCCGGGCACATGCTGGAACTGGCCAAGGGACTGCCGGTGCTGGTGGGACTCGGCCGCGCCGCCGCCCAGCGCCGCGCCCTGGAGGACATTTCCGAGGACTACCGGTCACGGACCATGGGAACACTGCGGACGGCGTTCCTCTCGGCGCTCGCCCTGGAACTGATCGCCACCATCTCAGTTGCGGTGGTGGCGGTGTTCATCGGTGTACGGCTCGTCCACGGCGACATGGCGCTGGAAGCGGGGCTGCTGGCGCTCATTCTCGCCCCCGACTGCTACCTTCCGCTCCGTGAGCTGGGAACCGCACACCACGCGAGCGACGACGGCCGGGCCGCCCTTGCCGAAGCAACGGCGGTTCTGGACGCACCCGAGCCCAGGCGGCTTGTGCCGGCGCCCCGATCCGCGGACGGGCCGGCCGCTGCAGCGGCCGGCGGTGCGGGACCGGCGGGCGTTACAGTCCGGGAGCTCACGGTCAGCTATCCGGGAAGGGAGGGTCCCGCCGTCGGACCCCTCAGTTTTTCAGCGCCGGCGGGACTGGTCACGGCGCTGGACGGTCCCAGCGGGGCAGGCAAGAGCACGGTGCTGGGCGTACTGGCCGGGACTATCGGAAGCGGCGGCGGCACCCTTCTGTCCGGTACCGCAGTGTCCGGTACCGAAGTGTCCGGAACCTCAGTGTCCGGTACCTCAGTGTCCGGTACCTCAGTGTCCGGCACCGCTGTGTCCGGAACGGTTGTGTCCGGAGCTATCGAGGGATTCGCGGCGGACGATCTGGCCTGGGTGCCGCAGCATCCGGTAATGGTGGCGGACACCGTGCGCGGGGAGGTGCTGCTCTACCTGACGGCCCGCACCGCAACAGCAAACCTCGAGGACGACGGCGGGGGAGTGCTGCGCTGCCTGGCGGCAGCAGGCGCGGACCACCTGGCGGACAAACACCCGGCCGAGCTGAGCCCGGGCGAACTGCGCCGCGTGGCCGTTGCCCGCGGCCTGGCCCGCATCGAGGCGGGCGCCACCGTGCTGCTGCTCGACGAGCCCACCGCCCACCTTGACCGGGAATCGGCCAACCGTGTCCACGGTGCGATTCGCGCCCTGCGCGGCCGTGCGACCGTCATCCTGGTGGCACACGACCGGCAGACGAGGGAACTCGCAGACCAGATTGTGCCGGTTTCCGGCGGAGTTGCAGCTGCGAGTGAAATGCGCGGTCACGCTTCGGCCGTTTCCAACGCTTCGGCCGAGGATGGCGCGCAGTATCTGCCGGAAGGCGGGAGCGTCCCCCCGGCGGCGGCCGGCACCGCCGCGGCCAGCCTCCCGGCCGCAGAGGCCGGCCACGGTACCGGCCACACCACCGGGATGCTCGCCCGGCTGCTTGCGCCGGTCCGGGGACGGTTTGCTGCTTCGGGGATCGTCGGGGCACTGGCCGCCCTGTTCGCCGTCGCGCTGTCCGGACTCTCCGGATGGCTGATCCTGCGGGCCAGCGAGCAGCCGCCCATCATGTACCTCCTGACCGCCATCGTGGGTGTCCGCTTCTTCGGCATCGGCCGGGCCGTGCTGCGCTACTGCGAGCGGCTCCTCCTCCACGAAGCCGTGTTTGCCTCGCTGACGAAGCTGCGCGGCAGCCTCTGGGCGTCCCTCAGCCAGCGGGCACTGTCCCTGCGCCGGCTGCTCCAGGGCGGCAACGTGCTCGGCACCGTCATCGAGGACGTCGACACCGTCCGGGACCTGCTCCCGCGGGTTGTCCTGCCGCCGGTCACCGCCGCAGCGGTGGCGGCAGTTGCTGCGGGCACGGTGGGCTGGCTGCTTCCTGCGGCCCTGCCGGCAGTTCTCGCCGCAGCCCTGGTGAGCCTCGTGGCCGCGCCCGCGGCGGCACTGCTCGCCGACCGGATGTCGGTGAAGGCCGAGCAGCGGCTGCGCTCCGGAGTCCTCCGGCGGGCGGCAGCTGCCCTGGACGCCAGGGCGGAACTGCACGCCAACGGTGCCAAGCAGCCGGTTCTGGACGGCATCCGTGCGCTGGACCGGGCCGCCACGGGCGCGGCACGGCGTTCGGCGTGGGCGGAAGGCCTCGGCCAGGCGCTCACTGTGGCCGCCTGCGGCGCGGCCGCCCTCTTCAGCGCGGTGCTGGCGGCCCCGCAGGTATTCGCCGGCTCCCTGCCGGCGACCACCGTCGGCGTCGTGGTCCTTCTGCAGCTTGCGCTCGCCGAACCCTTTGGAAGCATGACGACGGCGGTCCGGCAGTTCCCGGCGCTGCGCGCGGTCCTGCGCCGCATCGGTGAGTCCGGGGTGCTCGACTCTTCCGGCGTATCCGGGACGTCCGGCATAGCCGGCGCGGCTGGCCGGGCCGGTGGCACCGGCATGGCGACCGCCGGACCTGCCGCGCCGCGGCCCCGGAAGCTCAGCCGGCCAGGAGTGGAACTGGACTGGCTGTCGGCCGCGTGGCCCGGCGGCGGGACGGTCTTCGGCGGACTTTCCGCCGTGGCTGAACCCGGCTGCTGGCTGGCGGTGACCGGGCCCTCCGGTGCCGGCAAATCAACTCTGCTGGCAGTCATTCTCGGCTTTCTTCCTGCCAAGGAAGGCAGCATCAGAGTGACCGGCCGTGCGGCCTGGTGCCCACAGGAGGCCCACCTCTTCGACTCCACTGTCCGCGGCAACCTGCTGCTTGGCAGCCCGCAGCAGGAGCCGGGTTCGGCGTCCGCGCAGGAGGCCGAGCAGGAGATGCGCGACGCCCTGGAAGCCGTAGGCCTCGCGCCGCTCGTGGCCCGGCTGAAGGATGGCCTGGACACGCGCATCGGGCCGGGCGGCGCCTTCCTCAGCGGCGGCGAGCGGCAGAGGCTGGCAGTGGCCCGGACACTCATGACGCGTGCCGACGTGATCCTCCTGGATGAGCCGACGGCGCACCTCGACGCCGAATCCGGCCGCGCGCTGATGGCCGACCTGCGTGCAGGTCTTACGTCGCGCACCGTGGTGCTGGTGACCCATAACCCTGCGGACATCAGCCCGGAGGATGCGCTTCTGGAGATCTGGCCGGACCGGTTGAATCCCGCTGCCGATGCGCTGGCATCAGGCCGGGCCGTGTGATTGGTCCTCGGGCTTACTCCACCACAGCTCTCTTCCGGCGGCTACTGGCCACTTGGCTATTGACCACTCCGCTGTGGACTGCCGACGTGGCCCCGGTTCTTGCCCCAGCGTACGGCTTCCTGCCGTTGTTCCCGACGGCTAGCCTGTTCCCATGACGCACAACCATGCGCAGGCCGCCCCGGCGGTCGGCTTCCCTGACCTGCAGTGGCGGCCCGTCTCGGAACGGGATCTCGACTCCTGGGCTGCGCTGATCGCCCGGACCGCCGCCGCCGAGCAGCCCGTCTGGTTCGAGCGGCGGGCGGACCTGGAACAGATCATTGAATCCAAGAACAACCCGGTCGGGCAAAACGCCATTCTGGGCTTCGACCCTGAAGGTGTTCCCCGGGCCTACGCCCGCCTCACCAAAAACCACGACGGGGCCAAGGCCCACGGATTCTGTGCCGTGGACCCGCAGTGGCAGCGCCGCGGCGTCGGCGCGGCCCTGCTGCAGTGGCTGGAGGCCCGGACCAGGCAGCGCTTCGCCGAAGACGCAAGTTCTGGAGATGCCGGTGCTGATGATTCCGGTTCCGGGCAGGGCGGCGCTGCGGAAAACGAAAATCCGGCGCCGCCGCGCCTGCGGATTTTCATCGAACAGAAGCAGCAGCACCAATGCGCGCTCCTGGAGGAGTCCGGGTATGAGGTGGTCCGCTACTACAACGAGATGCACCGCCCGCTGTCGGCTCCGCTGCCCGATGTGGCCTTGGCCAACGGGTTCGAGCTGGTCACCATGGAGCCGGCATTGAACGAGGCCGTCCGGCTGGCGCACAACCAGACATTCGCGGACCACTGGGGCAGCGAGCCACGGGACGAGGAAGCATGGGGCTTCGTGGTCAACGACCCCCTGGCCCGGCCCGACCTCAGCGCCGTCGTGCTGGAGAGCAGCACGGCTGAGGTCGCCGGCTACCAGTTCGCCAGCTACGATCCGGACAACACAGTGACCCGCGGCCTCAGCGAAGGCTACACGGACCTGCTCGGCGTCCGGAAGGAGTTCCGCGGGCGCGGCATCGCCCAGGCACTACTGGCCGATGCCATGCGGCGCTTTGCGGCGGCGGGCCTGGACAAGGCATCTCTGGACGTGGACTCCGAGAACCCCAGCGGGGCCATGGCGCTGTACCGCAAGATGGGCTACATCCCGGTCAACACGAGCCTTGCCTGGGACAAGGTCCTGTAGCCCCGGCAGCTCTGCCAGAACGGCGGGTCAGCCGTCCACGTCCGCCAGGTGATGGACGACGTCGTGCAGGAAATACTGCGCGAGCGTCAGGACCGTGAACTCCGAACCGTTGCTGCGCAGCCCAGTCCGGTCCCACTGTGATTCCCGCACCCTGGCGAACGAGGCCGCCGCCTGCTCTCCCTCGGCGGTGAGCTCGGCGCCCACCACCGCAGGGTCTGCATGGGCGTAGTCGCTGTCCAGCGCTGTCTGGTCCTGGTCCCAGTTCTCAAACCGGGCATCGTCCACGGTGAGCATCAGGTTGAGGCGGCGGTCGAAGAGGCTGAACACATCACGGACATGGCAGGCGTACTCCAGCGCGGACCAGGTGCTCGCGTCCGGCCGCTCGGAGGCGTCCGGCCTCCGGAGCACGGCCCGCCAGCGCGGCAGCATGCTTTCGACGCTGCCGGGAACCGTTGCCGGCGTGACGGTGGACGCGTCAAAGCCGCACTGGGTGCAGGGGCGGGACAGGACCCAGGTCCAGTCCTTCTCATCCGGGACGATAGGCATGGCAGTAGTCTAGGCCGGTTCCGGCCAGGCCATGCTCGGGCCGATCACATCCACCGCCTGCGAGAGCGGAATGCCTGAACCGTCGCGCCGGCCGTGTTCCTGGGGCAGCGAGCGGGCCACCCCTGCCGACGACGATGCCTTTGCCGGGCCGTGGCCGGCCCACGCCAGCAGCAGCGTGTCCTCGCCCTTCAGGAACCGGTGTGCCCGGACCCCGGCGGTGGCGCGCCCCTTGGCCGGGTATTCGGCAAAGGCCGTCACCTTGGCGGCCCCGGGGGCGGTGCCGGGCAGGGCACCTTCCGTTCCGGAAATGGTAACGACGACGGCGGCCTCGTCGCCGGGGGCGACCGCACCGAAGAACACCACCTGGTCGCCGGCGGCGAGCTTGACGCCGGCCATGCCGCCGGCCGTCCTGCCCTGCGGGCGGACAGTGCCGGCCGTGAACCGCAGCAGCTGGGCCTGCCGCGTCAGGAAGACGAGGTCGGCGTCGTCAGATCCCGCCGGCGCCACGCCAACCACGCTGTCCTTCTCCTTGAGCGTGATCACTTCCCAGTCCTCGCGGTTCAGGGGATAGTCCGGCTGGACGCGCTTTACGACTCCCTGCGCGGTGCCGAGCGCCAGCACCTCGTCGAGCGGAGCGAACGCCACCAGGGACTCACCCTTCAGGAGGGTGATGAAGTCCTTGGCGGGAACGCCGCCGGCGAGGTTCGGCAGGCCGGAGACCGGCGGCAGGACGGGCATGTCCATCACCTGGATCCGCAGCATGCGCCCCTGGGAGGTGATTGCCGCGATCTCGCCGCGGGCCGACGTCTTGACCACTGAACGGAACACATCGTGCTTGGAGCGCGGCCCGGTCTCGGCCAGGCTGTCCCGGTTGGAAGTCCGGGCGATCTGGCCCGAAGCCGTGAGGATCGCCCAGCAGGGATCATCCGCGATCTCGAGGGCGAGGGGAGCGGGTTTGCCCTTGACTGCCTTGCCCTGGTCCGCGCCGGCGCTGGCCACGGTGGGGGCCACGGCCTCGGATTCCAGCAGTACCGTCCGCCGCGGAGTTCCGTACTTCTCCGCGATCTCGCCGAGTTCACCGGACACCAGGTCCCGCAGCAGCTGATCGGATTCGAGGATGGCCTCCAGTTCGGCGATCTCCTTGCGGAGCTCGTCCTGTTCCTTCTCCAGCTCGATCCTGCTGTACTTGGTCAGCTGGCGGAGCCGGAGCTCGAGGATGTAGTTCGCCTGGATCTCGGAGAGGTCGTAGATGGACATCAGCCGTTCCCGCGCCGCGGAGGCCTCGTCCGAGGACCTGATGATCTGGATGACCTCGTCGATGTCCACGATGGCGATGAGCAGGCCCTGCACCAGGTGAAGGCGGTCCTTCTTCTTGCCCAGCCGGAACACCGTCCGGCGCCGGACCACCGAGATGCGGTGGTCCACGTAGACGGTGAGCAGCTGCAGCAGGCCCAGCGTCTGCGGCTGCCCGTCCACCAGGGTGACGTTGTTGATGCCGAAGGAATCCTCCATCGGCGAGTAGCGGTACAGCTGCTGGAGAACGGCGTTGGGGTTGAAGCCGTTCTTCAGCTCGATGACCAGCCGCAGGCCGTGCTTGCGGTCGGTCAGGTCCACGACGTCGCTGATGCCAGCCAGTTTCTTGCTGTTGACCGCGTCCTTGATCTTCTCGATCACCTTTTCCGGGCCCACCATGTAGGGCAGTTCGGTGACCACGAGGCCCGTCCGGCGGGCGGAGAGCTGCTCCACCTCCACCTTGGCGCGGGTCTTGAAGGAACCGCGGCCGGTGGCATAGGCGTCGCGGATGCCGTCCAGGCCCACGATGCGGCCGCCGGTGGGAAGATCGGGCCCGGGGACGAAGCGCATGATGTCCTCGAGCGTCGCGTCCGGATTGGCGATGAGGTGCCGGGCGGCGGAGATGACCTCGACAAGGTTGTGCGGGGCCATGTTGGTGGCCATGCCCACGGCGATGCCGGTGGTGCCGTTGACCAGCAGGTTGGGGAACGCAGCGGGCAGGACCTCGGGCTGGGTGAGCTGGTTGTCGTAGTTCGGGACGAAGTCCACCACGTTCTCGTCGAGGTGGTCCGTCATGGTCAGTGCCGCCGCCGCCAGGCGGGCCTCGGTGTACCGCGGTGCTGCGGGACCGTCGTCGAGCGAGCCGAAGTTTCCGTGGCCGTCGATCAGGGGAAGCCGGAGCGAGAAGTCCTGGGCCATGCGCACCATGGCGTCGTAGATGGCGGTGTCGCCGTGCGGGTGGAGCTTGCCCATGACCTCGCCCACCACGCGCGCGCTCTTGACGTGGCCGCGGTCCGGACGGAGGCCCATGTCGCTCATCATGTAGAGGATGCGCCGCTGGACGGGCTTCAGGCCGTCCCGGGCGTCGGGCAGGGCCCGGGAGTAAATGACTGAGTACGCGTACTCCAGGAAGGAGCCTTCCATCTCGGAAGTCACATCGATGTCAACGATGTTTTCGGTATAGTCCTGGACTGTTTCCCCTGCGGGGGTGCGGGTTTGGCGGCGTGCCATGGGGCTGGTGGATCCTTTTTGGGGTGCACTTCGGGAGGTTTAGCTAGGCTAAGCCTATGGTGGATCAGCCCGGGGACGGCGAATATCCGGAATATTGGGAGGCCGATGTCGTCCTGCGGGACGGCGGCACTGCGCATTTGCGCCCCATCCACCCCACCGACGCGGACGCCGTCCAGACCTTCCACACCCGGCAATCGCAGAACTCCATCTACATGCGGTTCTTCGCCTTCAAGGAGCGGCTCTCCAGCCGCGAACTCAAGCGCTTCACCGAAGTGGACTACCGGGACCGGGTGGCCTTCGTCATCACCATCGGCGGGGACATCATCGGCATCGGCCGGTACGACCGGCTGGACGACCCTGCAGAGGCCGAGGTGGCCTTCAACATCGCCGACGCGCACCAGGGCCGCGGCATCGGTTCGATCCTCCTGGAGCACCTCGCGGCCGCGGCCCGCGAAAACGGGATCCGCCGGTTCAGCGCCGAGGTCCTGCCCGAAAACCGCAAGATGCTCATGGTCTTCTCCGACGCCGGCTACGACGTCAAGCGCCATTTCGACGACGGCGTGGTGAGCCTGGAGTTCAACATCGATCCCACGGACAAATCGCGTGCGGTGATGGAAGCCCGGGAACACCGCGCGGAGGCGAGGAGCGTCCAGGACCTCCTGGCGCCGTCGTCGGTGGCGGTAATCGGTGCCAGCAGGCGCTGGGGGACCGTGGGGTACCAGCTCCTGGAGCACATTATCGAAGGCGGCTTCACCGGACCGGTGTACGCCATCAACCCCGAGGCCTTTGAGCTGGCCGGCATGCTGTCCTTCGGCAACCTCTCCGAGGTTCCCGGCCCGGTGCAGCTGGCCATCGTGGCGGTGCCCTATGAGGAAGTTCCCAAGGTCGTTGACGAGTGCGCTGCCGCCGGGGTGAAGGGGGTCCTGGTGGCCTCCGCGGGGTTCACCGAGGACGGGGAACGGGGCCTGGCCCGGCAGCGGGAGCTCGTGCGGCAGGCGCGGGCCAACGGGATGCGGGTCATCGGCCCGGCCTCGCTTGGGATCGTGAACACCAACCCCGCGGTTTCCCTGAACGCCTCCATGGCGCCCAGCCTGGCCCGCGGCGGCGGCCTGGGGCTGTTCAGCCAGTCCGCGGCCATCGGGGTGGCGCTCTACGCAGCGTCCAGCCGGCGCCGCGCCGGCATCTCCACCTTCCTGTCGGCCGGAAACCGGGCCGACGTCTCCGGCAACGACATGATGCAGTTCTGGGAGGACGACGCCGACACCACTGCCGTCGGCCTGTATCTGGAGTCGATCGGCAACCCGAGGAAGTTCTCCCGCCTGGCCCGGCGGCTGGCCCGGACCAAGCCGGTGATCGTGGCCAAGTCCGCCTCCATGGGGCTGCAGCTGCCGCCTGGCCATGCCGTGCGCACCACGCAGGCTCCGGCCGACGCCGTGGACTCGATGATGCGCCAGTCCGGCGTGATCCGCGTGGAGACCATCGAACAGCTCATGGACGTGGCGCAGATCGTGTCCGCCCAGCCTCTTCCCAAAGGCGCCGGGGTGGCGGTCATCAGCAACTCCGGTGCGTTGGGCAAAGTGGTGGCGGACAGCGCCGTCTCCCACGGCCTCGGCGTAGAGGCGCTCGCGGTTGACCTGGACCTGGACGCCGGCATGTCCCGTGCCCTGCCGGCCCTGCGGGAACGGCTCCGGGAAGTCCTGGCCCGGGACACAGTCCACGCGGCCGTGGTCGCCTTCCTTCCGGCCCGCGGACTGACCGTGGAGAAGATTGCCGGGGCGCTAGCGGAATCGTCCGCCGAGGCCGGAAAGCCCGTGGTGGCGGCCTTCACCGGCATCCTCGATCCGTCGGTGTATGTGGAGGGCATGGTGGGGGAGGACTCCGGCGTCCCGCCGGTGCCGTGCTATTCCAATCCCGGGGCGGCGGTGGCCGCACTGTCTGCCGTGGTCCGGTACGCCGAATGGGCTGAACGCGACCAGGGCCTCTTCGTGGATCCCGACGGATGCGATCCTGACGCCGCGCACGCCGACCTCGAGAACCTGCTGGCCGATGTCCGCGGTGAGCAGCTCAAGAAACTCAACCCCCACGGCGCCGCCCGGCTGCTGGCGCATTACGGGATCAGGGTCATGCCCTCGGAAGGCTTCGACACCGAGGATGAAGCCGTGGAGGCGGCCGGCAGGCTGGGCTGGCCGGTGGCACTGAAGACCACCGACCCTACGCTGCGCCACCGGCTGGACCTGGGCGGAGTGCGGCTGGATATCCAGGACGCGGACTCCCTCCGGCTGAACATCCTGCAGATGCGCCGCGCGCTGGAGCCCTACGGCCCAGCGTCGCTGGAGGTCCAGACCATGGTTCCCGTGGGCCAGGCCTGCACCCTGCGCGCCATCGAGGACCCGCTGCTGGGGCCGGTGGTCTCCTTTGGGCTGGCCGGCGACGCCGTCAACCTCCTGGACGACTGGGCGCACCGGGCTCCGCCGCTCTCCGGCGCCGACCTCCGCGACCTCATCCGCAGCCCGCGCGCGTCCCGGAAGCTGTTCGGCTACCAGGGCCTGCCCGCCGTCGACGTTTCCGCCCTCGAGGACGTGGCCGCGCGGCTGGCCCGGCTCAAGGACGCGCATCCGGAGATCGCGCTCGTCGAGTTCAATCCGGTCCTGGCCACGCCGCAGGGGGCCTTCATCCTGGCCGCCGACGTCCGGATCGGCAACGCGGCCCAGCGCACCGACAGCGCGCGCCGGGCGATGCGGAGCTAGCCTCCTGGTTAGCATGTGCCACAGCGATCTGTGAAAATGGGAAAATGAGCTCCCAGCCTCCCACCTCGAAGCCTCAAGCGCCCGACCACAGCCCGCAGGCTTTCCAGCACAGCTCACACAATCACAGCGTCCAGGGCCAGAGCCTCGAAGGCGCCCTGCAGCAGGCCGGCTTTTACCCGCTGCTGGTGGCCGACGTGGTGGATGACGCACTGGACGGCCGGGACTGCCTGGCACACCTGGTCCACCTCGAAACGCATTTCGACCGGGCCGAGGTCCGCCGGCACATCACCGTCCTGGTCCTCACCGAGGACATGCTGGTGATCACCCACGTGGACGACCAGCAGCTCGACGAGGCGGGCGAACAGATCGTGGCGCAGATTTCCACGGAATCCGTCCCGGTGGCCCAGATCCGTTCGGTGGTCCTGAGCTACATGTACGCCCAGCCGCAGAACTACAAGCCTTCGGACCCGGTCCGTGAAGTTACGCTGTCCATCGCCTGGTCCGGCGGCCAGCGCCTGGACATGGGTCCGGCGAGCTGCGGCGATCCGCAGTGCGAGGCCGACCACGGCTACAGCGGCACCATCGCCCAGGAGGACATCGTCCTGCGGATCAGCGCCGAGGCGGACGGCCTGCAGGCGGTCCAGGATGCCAAGCTTTTTGCCCGTGCCCTGCGCGCGGTGAATACCGGGTCCCCCACTCCGGTGCGGCACGCGTCGTCGGCCACCCACCCCCGTCCCCGCATGGGCGTTTTTGCCAGCCGGCTCAGCCGGGGGCACAAGCGCTGAAATGCGGGACAAGGACAACCATTCTTCAGGCCCCGCAACGCGAACCACGGACGCCGGCCCTGCCGTAGGCGGCCTGCCGGCCGCCCCGGCCTACGGCCGCCGCTCCGTGGCCGAAGTGCTGGGAAGCGCCGCGGCGAGCCTCGGGGTACCGGGCTTCGAGAACGCGCTGGACCTCCCGCAGGCCAAGCGCGTGTGCGTGGTCCTGGCTGACGGGCTGGGACGCGGCCTGCTCAAGCAGAAGACCGCCCACACCCCCTTCCTCCGCGGCATTATTCAGCAGGGCCAGGGCGCTGTGCCCGTGTGGCTGGATGCAGCGTTCCCGTCGACCACAGCAGCCTCCCTCGCCAGCCTGGGCACGGGGCTCGCTCCCGGCCAGCACGGACTGGTGGGGTACGACGTCCTTGATCCGGCGCAGGACAAGGTGGTCAACATGCTGGGCAACTGGGATGCCGGCGTGGACCCGCAGCTGTGGCAGCCGTTCCCCACCGTTTTTGAACGTGCCTCCGAACACGTGGCGGTCACCACCGTCAGCCTGCCGCAGTTCGGCGGTTCGCCCATGACCCAGGCGGCACTGCGGGGCGGGGCGTTCGTCTCCGGCACCACCTCCCATGCCCGCACGGCGGCGGCAGCCGAGGTGATGGCTGACTCGGGGTCCGCCCTGATGTACTTCTACGTGAACGACCTCGACAAGGCCGGCCACCGCTACGGCGCGCAGTCCCCGCAGTGGGAACACCAGCTCGAGGAGCTGGACGCCACGGTCAAGCGCCTTGATGCAAGCCTTCCTGCCGGAACCACGGTGCTGGTCACTGCCGACCACGGGATGCTGGACGTCCCGGAGCCGCAGCGCCTGGACTACGCCGCGGACCCCGCCCTCGTGGACGGCGTCCGGCACACGGCCGGCGAACCGCGCATGGTGCACCTCTACCTGGAGGACGACGCCGGCGATGCCGCACGGGAACGTCTCCTGGCGGCCTGGCGCGCCCGGTTCGGCGAAAGGATCTGGGCGTTCACCCGGGAGGAGGCAGTGGCTGCCGGACTCTTCGGAGAGGTCCGGGCCGAGGTCGCGGGACGCGTGGGTGACGTGATGGTGGCTGCCCGGGACGCGCTGGCGTTCTACGACACGCGCCGGGTACGGCCGACGGCGATGGAAGTCGTGGGCCAGCACGGCTCCCTGACCAAGGCCGAGCGCGAAGTTCCGCTGCTCAGTTTCCAGGCTTCCGGCAAAACAGCTTCCGGCAAAACAGCCTCAGGCAAGGTGGCCGGGCGCCGGGGATCCCGTGGCTGAGCTCGTCTTTTTCTCCGGAACCATGGACTCGGGCAAGTCCACCCTGGCCCTGCAAATGGACTACAACCACCGGGCCCGCGGCCGCGGCGGGGTGCGGTTCAGCCGCAATGACCGCGCCGGCGATTCCCGGATCTCCAGCCGCCTGGGGCTGCAGGCCGAGGCGGTGGAAGTCACGGATGCCACGGACTTCTGGGATGAAGTGGTGCTCCGGCGCACGCGGGGCATCCGCGTGGACTACCTCATCTGCGACGAGGCACAGTTCTATTCCGCTGCCCAGGTGGAGCAGCTGGCACGCGTGGTGGACGAGATCGAGGTGGATGTCTTTGCCTTTGGCATCACTGCGGACTTCCGGACCCGCCTTTTCCCCGGCTCGCAGCGCCTGATCGAACTCGCGGACCGGGTGCAGGTCCTGCAGGTTGAAGCGCTGTGCTGGTGTGGCCGGCGCGCCACGCATAACGCCAGGACGGTCGACGGCGTGATGGTCACCGAAGGTGCCCAGGTGGTGGTCGGTGACGTGGACATGGCCCTTGATCCTGCGGCAGGCGATCCGGACAGCGAGGCCGGCCATGTGCCGGTGGTGGGCTACGAAACGCTGTGCCGAAGGCACTTCATGCGACGGGTTACCGCCCACGGTGCCAGCATCATCGGCCAGCAGGACGAGCTGCTCCCGTTCGAGGTGGACGCCTGCCTGTGGCACGGGGCCCGCGGGACCACCGGTGCCAGCCAACCAACCAGCGCCGGCGAAAAAGTCAGCGCGGGCCGCGTGTCCGGGAGCTAGCCTCCGTCAGGCGGTGCTCAGTCGCCGCGGGTGCCGAAGACGATTTCGTCCCAGCTTGGAACACTCGAGCGCTTCGGCCGGGACGGCTGGCGTTCCGGTTCGTCGCGGTCCTGGTCGGCGCGGGACGCACCCTGGGCAGGCTGCGGCCGTGTTCCGTCCAGGCGCCGCCGGGAATTACCGCGGCCCAGGAGTTCGTCGAGCCCCGGGTTTGCAACCGCCGGACGGCCGGTGACCGGCCTGCCGGGTACCGGACCTGATGCCTGCGCCGCCGGTGAAGCGGGCTCCCCAGGCTTGGCCGGAGCGGGACTGTTCGGGTTGTTGGGGTTGCCCGGGACTATGGTGATCTCGCGTGTTTGGGTGCTGACGCCGTCGTGAAGCTTCAGCGACTCGTCGCTGTCCTCGTGCCGAGGCACCAGGTTGAGCCGGGAGACCATCGACGGCCGGCCGTCGCGGCGCCGGGCCAGCGTGAATTCGGCCGCCGGAGCGAGGTCGTCGGCGTCGTTCGCGGCGTCGCCGTCCTGCCCGGAGTCCGGCTCGTGCCCGGAACCGTCCTGGTCAGATCCGTCGTGCCCCGAACCGTCCTGTTCAGAACCGTTGTGTCCCGAACCGTTGTGCTCCGCATCATCGTGCACACTATCGTCCGACTCCACAGACGTTTCCGCCTGCCAGGGACCACCGGCCGGAGATTCGGCATCTGTCTCTGATGGTGCTTCGTCCGCCCGGGGGTGGGCAGCCGGGACGCCGTTGGCCAGCAGCAGCGCCAGGGCGTCGTCGCTGTCCTCATCCACGCCGAGCCGCTGGCCGCGGCGCGACCGCAGCATGTCCAGCAGGCCGTCCGGGTCCTTCTGCTGCTCTGCGTTGCCGCCTGCGCCCGCCCCAAAGCCGGTCCGGGCAGCGGCATCCGCGTCTGTTTCGAAGTCGAAAGGCCTGTCAGAGACCGCGGAGAGCCGGCGTGCGGGCACGGGGCCGTCCAGGGGTTCCAGCTCGCTGAGCTGCTGGGCCCAGCGGTTCGCGTTCTGGAGGGATTTCCGGGTGGGGTTGAAGGTCCACATGGCGGGAGGTTCCTCGCCGATGCTCGCGTGGCTGCCGGGGGCGGCTTCAAACTTGGCCACCACAGTCCAGGTACCGTCCGGCCGGCGCCATGAATCCCACTCCAGCGAGGAGGAGTGAATGCCGTGGGCGGTGAGCCGGTGGGCCACCATGTCGCCGAGGGTTGCGGGATTGTCGCCGAAGGCCGAACGGTAGATGTCGTGTCCGGGGGCCGGGGAAGCGACCTCCACCTTCTGGGCCTGCTGGGCGATGTAAGCGCGTTCGGCCAGGACGGGCCCTTCGTACCGCTCGACTTTTTCCTGCGGCATGCCACAGGCGGCGGCAACCTCGGCGGCCGTGGAACCGCTGCGGATTTTCGCCTGGATCTCGCGGGGGGACATCGCCACGGGGGCAACGGTGGACGGACGCGCGGCGGGCCGGCTGGCAGCCAGCCTGAGCGCCTCGTTGATGGGCAGCCGGAACATTGCGCCGGCGGTGCCGCTTAAGAGCAGGTGCTCCCCGTCGTCGTGGACGCCTACAAGCCGTAGATCCTGCATACAATCCTCCACCCTGGCATTACTATCATTCGAAACTCTGCCACCCCGCACTGTCTTTTCCTGTTAGGGCAGCGGGCGTGCCGCGAAATTCCGGGAGTTTTGGGCGGCCGGGGGAGGCCGGGGAGAGCCGTTGGCTCCGGCGACGGAATTTCCCCCTGGCCTGGGGAAAAATGTGCGCGCGGCAGGGCACAAACCGGGTTCTTCTGGCGTTGTGACGGATGAATCATTCCAGCGATTCGACGGAGCGTGAGCAGCAGGCCATGGCGACTGATTATGATGCGCCGCGGAAGTCCGAAGAGGACCTCAATGAGGACTCGATGGAGGAGCTGAAGACCCGCCGCGCCGAGAAACCGACCGCGCTGGTGGAGGAGGACGAGTCCGACCTCGCCGAAGCGTACGAGCTGCCCGGAGCCGACCTGTCCGCTGAAGAGCTGATGGTCCGTGTCCTGCCTGCCCAGGCCGACGAGTTCACGTGTTCGTCGTGCTTCCTGGTCCGGCACCGCTCCCAGATCGCCCGCGAAAAGAACGGCCTGCTCTACTGCCGGGACTGTGAAGGTTAGCCGGGACTGCCAGGGCAGGGCGCGCTGCGAAGGCTGGGTGGCTAGTTACCCTTGAGGGCGGCGACCAGTTCCTCCGGGCGGCGCGTGGACGTCAGCCAGTACGGGGTGGGGTCCGAGGGATCGGTGAGCTCGATCCTGACCACCGGATCGATCCACCCCCGGATGCAGAGATAGGCCAGGCCGTTCAGGCGCGTGCCGCGCTCCGCCGTCGCGTCCTTGCCGCGGTACGCCGCTGCCCCGCCGACCATGCTGCGTTCGATGCTGGCCCGGCCCACCTGCAGGGTGCGCGTGGTCACGGTCAGTGAAGGCGTGGACAGGACCAGCAGCACCAATTCGATGGCGAACAGCACCGCGGCCGCGGTGAAGCCGGCCGCCAGGCTGATGGGGGCAAGGACAAGGATGCCGGCTGAGGCGATGCCCAGGGCAACCACCCAGATCCACGCGCCGGGCCACAGCTTTTCGGAGAAAATGACGGTTTCATCCGGTGAAGACGGGTTGCGGGCAGGAACGGCAGCGCTTGATTCGGGCATGCCCACAAGCTTAGTGGCCAGTGGGAGGGCGTACTGCAATAGGAGGAGTTCGAGCCCGGGCGATAGAGTGTGGGACTGTGACTGACGAATCAACCGCCATGACATCCCTGGCACATCAGGCCCCCGGTGGTGCCGCTGCGCAGCCGCCCCGGGCGGAGTTCGGAGCACCCACGGTGCAGGTACAGCTGAAAATGCTCGACGACGGCCTGGAAGCGCCGTCGTATGCCCACCCCGGCGACGCCGGCGCGGACCTGCGGGCCCGTGAGGACGTGGTGCTTGAGCCGGGTGAGCGGCGGCTCGTCCCCACCGGTGTAGCCATCGCCCTGCCGGATGGTTTCGTGGCCCTCATCCACCCCCGTTCGGGCCTCGCCACCAAGCACGGGCTCACGGTGGTGAACGCACCCGGAACTGTCGACGCCGGATACCGCGGGGAGATCTCGGTAACGCTGCTCAACACCGACCGTGACACGGCGATAGAACTGCGCCGCGGCGATAGAATTGCACAGATGGTGATCCAGCGCGTGGAGCACGCGCAGTTCGTCGCCGTGGGGGAGCTGAACGACTCTGTCCGCGGTGCCGGCGGGTTCGGCTCCACGGGCGGGTTTGCCGTTCCGGGCACGTAGCTGCACACCCCGTCACCGGGGCACCCCTTCAGCTGCACACCCGCAATTCGGGGCGCGCGAAACGATCACGACTAAGGAGACAACGCATGGTTTTTGGGCGGGGCAGGAAAGCCAAGAGGCAGGAATCGGCAGAGCCGGAGGAGATCCAGGATGATCTCATCCCGGATGCGGCCGGAAATGCCGCGGACAGCCGCAGGGCCAACGGTCCCTTCGATGTCTCCGAGATCAGCAGCCGCGACGGCTATGTGGACCTCGGCGCCCTGCTCATTGCCCCGCGCGACGGGCTTCAGCTCCGCCTTGAAGTCGAGGAAGCCACCCAGCGCGTCGTCGCCGTGACCATGGACCTTGAGGGCTCGAGCCTGCAGCTGCAGGCGTTTGCCGCGCCCCGCTCGGAAGGGCTCTGGGACGAGATCCGGGAGCAGATCGGCCAGTCCGTCGGCGGCCAGGGCGGCCAGGTCGAGGAGATCCCGGGGGACTACGGGGTCGAACTCGTGGCCAAGCTGCCTGCGGGCGCCCCGGACGGCAGCCAAGGTTACCGGGTGGCCCGCTTCGTCGGCGTCGACGGCCCCCGCTGGTTCCTTCGCGGTGTTTTCGGCGGCGAGGCCGCGCTGGACCGTGAAGCGGCCGCCGCCCTTGAAGATCTGTTCCGCAAGATCGTGGTCATTCGGGGCGAGAACCCCATGCCGCCCCGCGACCTGTTGCAGCTGCGCTTGCCCAAGGACGCGGCCGGACCCGTGCCCCCTGCCGCCCCGGATCTCGAGCAGCCCGAACGCGGGCCGGAGATCACCCAGATTGGTTGACACCGGCGGCCCGCAGGACCAGGCGGTACCCATCCGCGGGCTGCCGGAGCGCGGGCGCGTCCTGTGCCACGGGTTTATCGAGTCGGTGACCTACGCGCCCCCGTCGCAGGTGGCCGCCTTCACTGCCATCGTCTCGGACCATGACACGCTTCCCGCCGAACAGCGGGGACGCCTGAGGGTCATCTGGCTGGGCCGCCGGCGGATTCCGGGGATCGACGCCGGGGCCGAACTCAAGCTCGAAGGCATGCTGACCGTCAAGGACGGCATGCCCACCATGTTCAACCCCCGCTACGAGATACTGTCCCGCCAGGAGAACCAATGACTTTGCCTGAGAACCCCGATTCGGGACCGGGCCGCGAGGAATCCAAGCCCGCACCCGAAAACCCGGGTTTCGCCGGGTTGGCCGAGGACTACGCGTCCAAGGCCGGGCTGCACCGCACCCATGACGGCCGCATCGATGTCCTCAAGAGCGCCGGCGGTTACCAGGGAATCGCCGAGAGCATCCTGCCCGGCCTGGTCTTCCTGGTCGCCTTCACTGCCACTACCGCCCTCACGCCGTCACTCATTGCCGCGCTGGGCACGGCCGCCATCTTCACCGTGGTCCGGCTGGTACAGCGCCGGCCGCTGACGCAGGCGCTGGCCGGCGTCGTGGGTGTGGGCATCTCCGCATGGCTTGCCAACACCACCGGCAAAGCTGAGGACTTCTACCTTCCCGGATTCCTGACGAACGCGGCCTACATCGTGGCGATGGTCATTTCCATCGCGGTCCGCTGGCCGATCGCGGGCCTGCTGTTCGGGTTTATCCGCAACGAGGGCCTGGATTGGCGCAAGGACGCTGCCCGGGTCCGCGCCTACCGGCTGGGCACGTGGATCATCGTCGGCGTGCTGGTGCTGCGCCTGCTGGTGCAGGTTCCCCTGTATCTCATGGGGCCGGACGGCCTGGCGGCTCTGGCCACCACCAGGCTGATCATGGGCGCACCGCTCTATATCCTCGGCGTGTGGCTCGCCTGGCTCATCACCAGGCCCGCGGCAACGCCTGACGGTCAGCCGTCGAAGCCGTCGTCGTCGAGCTGATCTGCCCGGGCCGGCTGCTCTGCCCGCACCGGCTGGTCCCCGGTTGCCGGCACCGCGACGGACTCCTGCCCTTCGGGGGACGACTGCTCCTCGACGGACTCCTCGCTTCCGCCGGATCCGTGCCCTTCACCTGACCCGTGCTCCTCGCTGGAGCCGGGGGACAGCAGTTCGCGCAGCTGGTCTTCGGCCGCGATGGTGGTGACGAAAAACAGTTCGTCGCCGCCGTCGATGACGTCGTCCCGGCTGGGCGTGATGGGTGCCTGGTCCCGCAGGATGGCCACGAGCGTGGAGTCCTCCGGCCAGTCGATGGCACCCACCGTGAGCCCAATGGCGTGCGAGTCATGCGGCACCGTGAATTCAACCAGGGATGACACACCTGTCTGCAGCGTCAGCAGCCGGACGAGGTCGCCGATCTCCACCGCTTCCTCCACCAGGGCCGTCATGAGCTGCGGGGTGTTCACGGCAACGTCCACGCCCCAGGAGTCGTTGAACATCCAGTCATTCTTCGGGTTGTTCACGCGTCCCACCGTGCGCCCGATGCCGAATTCGGTCTTGGCCAGCAACGAGACCACCAGATTCACCTTGTCATCTCCCGTGGCGGAGACCACCACGTCAGCGTCCTCGAGGTTCGCATCCTGCAAGGTGCTCAGTTCACAGGCGTCGCCGACCAGCCAGTGCGCTCCCCGGAGGCCGCTGCGGCCGATAACTTCGGGCTTGAGGTCAATGAGCAGGATCTCGTGTTTGTGGGACAGCAGCTCACGGGCGATCGAGGAGCCGACGCTTCCGGCCCCGACGATGACGACTTTCACTTAGGACTCCTTGGCGGGTGCTTTGGCGAGGATGTGGGCGACTTCGGACGTGCGGTCCACCCGCAGCATGGCGTGCACCGTGTCGCCGTCCTGGTAGGAGGTGCCCGCGGAGGGCAGCATCCCCTCGCCGAACCGGGTCAGGTAGGCGACCCGGACGCCGGCCACCTTCTCAATGGAGGACACCGGGTGGCCCACCCATTCCGGGTGGAGGTCGAGTTCGGCCAGTACGAGGCGGCCGGAAGGGTCGCGGAAGTCCCCGGCAAGGTGCTGTTCGGGCAGGATGCGGCGCAGGACCTGGTCGGCACTCCAGCGCACCGCAGCCACGGTGGGGATGCCCAGCCGCTGGTAGATCTCGGCGCGGCCGGGATCGTAGATGCGGGCCACCACGTGCGGCACGTGGAAGGTCTCGCGCGCCACCCTCGTGGCCAGGATGTTGGAGTTGTCGCCGCTGGAGACGGCCGCAAAGGCATAGGCGTCTGTGACGCCCGCCTGCTTCAGGGTGTCGCGGTCAAAGCCGACGCCGGTCACTTTCCGGCCGGTGAAGCCCGAGCGGAGGCGGCGGAAGGCGCGGTCGTCCTGGTCGATGATGGCTACCGAGTGGCCGGCATCCTCGAGCGTGTGCGCCAAGGTGGCCCCAACGCGTCCACAACCCATGATCACGAAGTGCGCCACGCGTTTCTCTCCTCAACTCTCGCCGACTGCTCCGTAAGACTCTACCGCCGAAACCTGCCATGACATCGCGTGCGAATCAGACTAGCTTTGTGTGGTGCTGACAATTCTGAATGCCGTGAAGCGCGTGCTGGTGGGAAGGCCTTTCCGGAACGACAGGATGGCCCACACCCTCCTGCCGAAGAGGATCGCGCTGCCGATCTTCGCATCGGATGCGCTGTCCTCCGTGGCCTACGCCCCGGATGAGATTCTCCTGACGCTGGCCCTGGCCGGCGTCAGTGCGGTGACCATTTCCCCGCTCGTGGGCCTCGCCGTCATGGTGGTCCTGCTCACGGTGGTGGCGTCCTACCGGCAGAACGTCCACGCCTACCCGTCCGGCGGCGGTGACTACGAGATCGCCAACGAAAACCTGGGCAAGTACGCCGGGCTGACCGTCGCCGCTGCACTGCTGGTGGACTACGTCCTGACCGTCGCCGTGTCCATGTCCTCGGCGGCCGCCTACCTCACCACCGCCATTCCCTCGCTTCATGGGCAGCAGGCCATGATCGCCACCGTCGGCGTCGTGATCCTGGCGCTGGTCAACCTGCGCGGCATCAAGGAGGCCGGCAGCGTCTTCGCGGTACCGACGTACATCTTCATGGCCTCCATCCTCGGCATGACCGCCGTCGGCATCTTCCAGGCAACCACCGGCCAGCTCGGCCAGGCGCCGTCGGCCGCGTTCACGATTGTCCCGACTCCCGAATTCGACCAGGGCCTCGTGGGCCTGGCCGGGGCGTTCCTGTTGCTGCGCGCCTTTTCCTCGGGCGCCGCCGCCCTGACCGGTGTGGAAGCGATCAGCAACGGGGTGCCCAACTTCCAGAAACCAAAGAGCAAGAACGCGGCCACCACGCTGCTGCTGCTCGGCATCATCGCCTCGGCCATGCTGGCAGGCATTATCTACCTGGCCAACGCCACCAAAGTGCATATCGTGCTGGACCCTGCCAAGGAATTCCTGCTCAACGGGCAGCCGCTGCCGGAGGGCTACATCCAGAATCCGGCCATCAGCCAGATCGCCCAAACCATTTTCGGCGCCGGATCCATACCGTTCTACGTCGTGGTTGCGGCCACGGGTGTCATCCTGGTGTTCGCCTCGAACACTGCCTTCAACGGCTTCCCGGTGCTCGGCTCCATCCTTGCCCAGGACGGGTACCTGCCCCGGCAGCTGCGCACCCGCGGCGACAGGCTCGCCTTCAGCAACGGTGTGCTTGCCCTGGCAGCCGGCGCGCTGGTGCTCATCCTGTCGTTCAACGCGGATGTGACCAAACTCATCCAGCTGTACATCGTCGGTGTTTTCATCTCCTTTACGGCAAGCCAGCTGGGCATGATCCGGCACTGGGGCCGGGAGCTGAAGCTTGCCAAGGACAAAGCCGTCCGGCGCCGCATCATCAAGTCGCGCACCATCAACATGACCGGCTTCGGCATGACCGCCCTGGTGCTCGTGATCGTGCTGATCACCAAGTTTGAGCAGGGCGCCTGGATTGCCCTGCTCGCCATGTTCATCCTGTTCCTCATCATGTGGAGCATCCGCGCCCACTACGACAACGTTGCCAAGGAACTGGCCGTCGACGAGGACTCCTCGCCGCGCGCCCTGCCCACCCGCGTGCATGCAGTGCTGCTGGTGTCGCACGTCCGCAAGCCGGTGCTCCGCGCCCTGGCCTATGCCCGTGCTTCCCGGCCGTCGCGGCTGGACGCCATCACCGTGGACATCAACGCCGAGGAGACAGCGCATACACTTGCCGACTGGGAGAAGCTCGAGATCCCGGTTCCGCTGACCATCCTCGCCAGCCCCTACCGCGAGACGGTCACGCCGATCATGGACTACATCAAGAACATGCGCCGCGACTCCCCGCGGGACCTCATCGTGGTCTACATCCCCGAGTACGTGGTGGGCAAATGGTGGGAGCAGCTGGTCCACAACCAGACAGCCCTCCGCATCAAGACCCGGCTCCACTTTGAGCCGGGCGTCATGGTTGCCAGCGTTCCCTGGCAGCTCAAATCATCCGAAGAAGCCAAGAGACTGCAGGACATTCAATGAGCCCGGACACCCAGACCACCTCCACCGGACTCGAACTGGTGGTCGACGTCGGCCCCGTGGCCCACGGCGGACACTGCGTGGCACGCCACGAGGGCCGCGTCGTCTTCGTCCGCCATGGCATCCCGGGGGAGCGGGTGCGCGTCCGGCTCACCGACGCCGAGGAGAAGGCCAAGTTCTGGCGCGGGGACGTCGTGGAGGTGCTGGACGCTTCACCTGACCGGGTACCGCATTTCTGGCGCACCGCCGATTCCGCCGGTTCCTGGGCGCACGGCCGCCCGCCGGTGGGTGGCGCCGAACTGGGCCACATATCGCTGCGGCGCCAGCGCAGCCTCAAGTCCGAGGTGCTGGCCGAACAGCTCCGGCGGCTGGCCGCCGTCGAGCTCTCCCCGGAGGTGGAAGCGGTCGGCGAGGCAAAAGCCGGGACAACGGACAGTGCCGGAACTACAGGCAGTGCCGCAACAACTGACAGTGCCGGAACAAAGAACGACGGCGGAACAGGCCTTGGGTGGCGCACCCGCGCCAGCTTTGGCGTCACCGGCAGCGGCCGGCTGGGCATGCACGCCCACCGCTCCGACCAGGTCATTCCCGTGCAGGAAATGCCGCTCGCCATCGACGGAATCAACGCCCTGCGGCTGTGGGACGTGGATCTGCAGGGCATCGAGCGGGTGGAGGTTGCCGCTCCCGCCAACGGCTCGCGGCCGCTGGTGCTGCTCGCCCCCGCTCCCGGGACCCGCGCCAAGCGGCTGAACTCCATCCTGTCCCAGCTCCCGGCAGACGTGTCCGTCGCCAGTTACGATCCCCTCAAGAATGAAAGCCTGCAGCTCCGCGGCCGGACCTGGGTGCAGGAATCTGCGGCTGGGCACGACTACCGGGTCACCGGCGCGGGGTTCTGGCAGATCCACCGCGACGCCCCGGAAACCCTGGTGGGGGCCGTCACGGAATTCCTGCACGACGGCGGGTTCCTTGAACCCGGTGCCGCGGTCGCCGACCTTTACGCCGGTGCGGGCCTGTTCACTGCTCCGCTGGCTGACGCGGTGGGGGAGACGGGCTCGGTCCTGTCGGTGGAGGGCGCCCCGGGAACCAGCCGGGACGCCCGGAAAAACCTGCACGGCGCACCCCAGGTGGAGATCGTGCAGGGGAAAGTGGAGCGGGTGCTCCGGCAGCGGCCGCGCCAGTTCGACGCCCTGGTGCTGGACCCGCCGCGCGCCGGCGCCGGCAAGGCGGTGGTCAGCCAGCTGATTGACTCAAACCCGCGTGCCATTGCCTACGTTTCCTGCGACCCGTCGTCGTTCGCACGTGACATCGGCTACTTTCAGCAGGGCGGCTGGCAGCTCTCCGGGCTGCGGGCTTTCGACCTGTACCCGCACACCCACCACCTGGAGACGGTGGCACTGCTGACTCCCCGCGGCTGATGCCACTACTATGGGCCCTGTAGTCCCCGTCGCGCCCGTGTTCCCGGCTGACCATGCAGTTTGTTGCGACCGGCACTAATTAGGGTGCCCTAACTAGCAAGCGGTCTACCGCGCGACAAAGATGAAACTGTTGCGAGAGGAGTCCTGCGATGAGCACTGTGGACAGCTTCGGTTCAAAAGGCAAACTTGATGTTGCCGGAACCGAATACGAAATTTTCCGGTTGAACTCCGTTGAAGGTTCAGAAACCCTTCCGTTCAGCCTTAAGGTACTGCTTGAAAACCTGCTGAGGACCGAGGACGGCGCGAACATCACCGCCGATCACGTTCGCGCCCTGGCAGGATGGGACCCGAATGCCCAGCCCGACACCGAAATCCAGTTCACGCCCGCCCGCGTGATCATGCAGGACTTCACTGGTGTTCCCTGTGTGGTTGACCTTGCCACCATGCGCGAGGCAGTCAAGGAGCTCGGCGGCGATCCAAAGAGGGTGAACCCGCTTGCTCCGGCCGAGATGGTCATCGACCACTCCGTCCAGATCGACGTCTTCGGTAACTCCGGCGCGCTGGAGCGCAACATGGAGATCGAATACCAGCGCAATGGTGAGCGCTACCAGTTCCTGCGCTGGGGCCAGACCGCGTTCGACGACTTCAAGGTTGTCCCGCCGGGAACCGGCATCGTGCACCAGGTCAACATCGAATACCTGGCCCGCACCATCATGACCCGCGAAGTGGGCGGCGCGCTGCGCGCCTACCCCGACACCTGCGTCGGCACTGACTCGCACACCACCATGGTCAACGGCCTGGGCGTGCTCGGCTGGGGCGTCGGCGGCATCGAGGCCGAGGCTGCCATGCTCGGCCAGCCGGTGTCCATGCTCATCCCGCGCGTGGTCGGCTTCAAGCTCAGCGGCAGCATCCCTGCCGGTGCCACCGCCACTGACGTGGTCCTCACCATCACCGAGATGCTGCGCAAGCACGGTGTGGTGGGCAAGTTCGTGGAATTCTACGGCGAAGGCGTTGCCGCGGTGCCGCTGGCCAACCGCGCCACCATCGGCAACATGAGCCCGGAGTTCGGCTCCACCGCTGCCATGTTCCCGATCGACGACGTCACCCTCGACTACCTGCGCCTGACCGGCCGTCCCGAGGAGAACGTTGCACTGGTTGAGGCCTACGCCAAGGAACAGGGCCTCTGGCACGATCCTTCCCGCGAGCTGCGCTTCTCCGAGTACCTCGAGCTGGACCTCTCCACGGTGGTTCCTTCCATCGCCGGCCCGAAGCGTCCGCAGGACCGCATCGAGCTGACAGAGGCCAAGGACGAGTTCCGCCACGACCTCAAGAACTACGTGACCCACGACGCCGACGCCGGCACGCTGGACGAGTCGCTGGAGGAAAGCTTCCCGGCTTCCGACCCGCCCTCCTTCACCACCGGCGGCACGCACGTGACCGACACCGACCGCGTCCCGCCGAAGTACTCGGCCGCGCACGGTGCCGAAGGCCGCCTTTCCAGCCCCGTCGCCGTGAAGATGGAAGACGGCCGCGAGTTCGACCTGGACCACGGCGCGGTGACCATCGCCTCGATCACCTCGTGCACCAACACGTCCAACCCCTCGGTCATGCTTGCCGCCGCCGTGCTGGCCCGCAACGCCGTGAACAAGGGCCTTACCGCCAAGCCGTGGGTCAAGACCTCTGTTGCCCCGGGCTCCAAGGTTGTCACCGACTACTACGAGAAGTCGGGCCTGACCCCGTACCTGGAGAAGCTGGGCTTCTACATCGTGGGCTACGGCTGCGCCACCTGCATCGGCAACTCCGGCCCGCTGGAAGCCGAGATCTCCGAGGCCATCCAGGCCAACGACCTCGCCGTCAGCGCCGTGCTCTCGGGTAACCGCAACTTCGAAGGCCGCATCAACCCGGACGTCAAGATGAACTACCTGGCTTCCCCGCCGCTGGTCATCGCCTACGCCCTGGCCGGTTCCATGGACTTCGACTTCGAGACCGACGCCCTGGGCAAGGACGAAGCAGGCAACGAGGTCTTCCTCAAGGACATCTGGCCCAACCCGGTCGAGGTCCAGGAAGTCATCGACTCCTCCATTGACAAGGAAATGTTCGCCAAGGGCTACGAGGGTGTCTTCGAGGGCGACGACCGCTGGAAGGCGCTCGACACCCCGGCCGGCGACACCTTCGCCTGGGATGCGAAGTCCACGTACGTCCGGAAGCCCCCGTACTTCGAGGGCATGAAGGCCCAGCCGGAGCCGGTCCAGGACATCACCGGTGCCCGCGTGCTGCTCAAGCTCGGCGACTCCGTCACCACGGACCACATCTCCCCGGCCGGTTCGTTCAAGTCCGACACCCCCGCCGGCCAGTACCTGCTGGCCAACGGGGTGGAGCGCAAGGACTTCAACTCCTACGGCTCACGCCGTGGCAACCACGAGGTCATGATCCGCGGCACGTTCGCGAACATCCGCATCAAGAACCAGCTCCTGGACGGCGTGGAGGGCGGCTTCACCCGCGACTTCACCCAGGCTGACGGCCCGCAGGCCTACGTCTACGACGCCGCCCAGAACTACCAGGCAGCCGGCACCCCGCTGGTGGTCCTGGCGGGCAAGGAGTACGGCTCCGGTTCGTCCCGTGACTGGGCCGCCAAGGGCACGGCTCTGCTGGGCGTCAAGGCCGTCGTCGCCGAGAGCTACGAGCGCATCCACCGCTCAAACCTGATCGGCATGGGCGTTCTTCCGCTGCAGTTCCCGGCCGGCGAGTCCGCCGCCACGCTGGGCCTGACGGGCACTGAAACCTTCGCTGTCGAGGGCGTCACCGCCCTGAACGAAGGCACCACGCCCAAGACCCTGAAGGTCACCGCCACCGCCGAGGACGGCTCCACCAAGTCCTTCGACGCAGTGCTCCGCATCGACACCCCGGGTGAAGCGGACTACTACCGCAACGGCGGTATCCTGCAGTACGTTCTGCGCCAGATCTCCGCTAACTAGCGGGTTCCTGCCGGGGTCAACCCCGGCGGGCAGCGCACAAGAAGCCCCGGCCGGTCACCAGACCGGCCGGGGCTTCTTGCATTGCTGTACCGGCAGAGGCGTTAGAGTTAATGGGCATGTCTACCAGCCGAAGGAGGGGCCGTTGGGAATCTTGGAGACCATCCGGAGTCCGCAGGACCTGAGCAAGTTGTCCGCGGCGCAGCTGGACCAGCTCGCCGCCGAGATCAGGGAATTCCTGATCGGCAACGTCTCCCAGACGGGAGGCCACCTGGGTCCCAACCTCGGCGTCGTTGAACTGACCATGGCGGTGCACCGGATCTTCGACTCGCCCCGGGACAGCATCGTCTTTGATACCGGCCACCAGTCCTACGTGCACAAGCTCCTGACGGGGCGGCAGGATTTCAGCACCCTCCGCCAGCAGGGCGGCCTGTCCGGCTATCCTGACCGCGCCGAGTCCGAGCACGACATCGTCGAAAGCTCCCACGCCTCGTCCTCGCTGTCCTGGGCGGACGGCATTTCCCGCGCCCGCCAGCTGACCGGTGACGGCGACCGGTACGTCATCGCCGTCGTCGGGGACGGCGCGCTCACCGGCGGCATGGCCTGGGAAGCCATCAACAACATCGCGGCGGACAAGAAGCGCCGCGTCGTGATTGTCGTGAATGACAACGGCCGCTCCTACGCCCCCACGGTCGGCGGCTTTGCCGACTACCTGGCGTCCCTGCGCCCCACCATCGACTCCCTCCGCGCGGCACCCGCCTACGAGGTTGCCCTGGACTGGTGGAAGAAAAAGCTCCAGAACGGCGGACCCGTCGGCCAGTTCACCTACAAGAGCCTGCATGCCATGAAGAAGGGCATCAAGGACTGGTGGGCTCCGCAGGGCATGTTCGAGGACCTCGGCATGAAGTACATCGGCCCGGTGGACGGCCACAACCTGCAGGCCCTGGAGCATGCCCTGTCCACGGCCAGGAACTTCGCCGGCCCTGTCATCGTGCACGCCATGACCGAGAAGGGCCACGGGTATGCCCCGGCCCGCGCGCATGAAGCGGACCAGTTCCACGCCGTCGGAATCATCGACCCCGAGACGGGCGAGCCGGCCGAGGCCGGCGGCTCGAAGTCATGGACGTCGGTCTTCGCCGATGAAATCGCGGACATCGCCGACGAGCGCAAGGACATTGTCGGCATCACCGGTGCCATGCTCATCCCGGTCGGTCTGCACAAGTTCGCTGAGCGGCACCCGGAACGCGTGTTCGACGTCGGCATCGCCGAACAGCACGCCCTCACCTCCGCGGCGGGCATGGCTTTCGGCGGCCTGCACCCGGTGGTGGCGGTCTACGCCACTTTCCTTAACCGCGCCTTCGACCAGCTCCTCATGGACGTCGCCCTGCACAAGGCGGGCGTCACCGTTGTCCTGGACCGCGCCGGCGTCACCGGTCCCGACGGCGCGAGCCACCACGGGATGTGGGACATGGCCATGGTCCAGATCGTTCCCGGGCTGCACCTGGCCGCTCCGCGCGACGCCACCAGGCTCCGCGAGGAGCTCCGCGAGGCCGTGGCCATCGAGGACGCGCCCACGGTCATCCGCTATTCCAAGGGAACGGTCGGTGCCGAGGTCGAAGCGATTGAACGGCTCGACGACGGCGTGGACGTGCTCTCCCGCCGCCCGGCCGGATCCACCGAGAACGATGTCCTGATCGTCAGCGTGGGTGCCATGTCCGAACTCGCCCTGAACGTCGCCAACCGGCTGGGCGCCCAGGGCATCAGCTCCACCGTCGTCGACCCCCGCTGGGTGCTCCCGGTCCGGAAGTCGATCATCGCCCTGGCCGCCAGGCACCGCCTCGTCATCTGCATCGAGGACGGCGTCCGGGCCGGGGGAGTCGGCTCCCGGATCCGCCAGGAAATGCGGGCCGCCGGGGTGGACACCGCCCTGAACGAGGTGGGCCTGCCGGTGGAATTCCTGGACCACGGCAGCCGGAGCCAGGTGCTGGAGCGGGTGGGACTCACCGCCCAGCAGATCACCCACGACGTCGTTGCCCAGGTCCTCGGAACCAAGGTTCCGTTCGCGCGTCCGCTGCCCGGCCAGGAACACCCCACCACCGGAAGCCTGCCCAAACTGTGAGGGAGCCCGATTCCCTGCAGCCGGGCGAACTGGTGGTGTCCCGGAACCGCAAATGGGACGGCTCGGCGCACTGGGTGGTGCCCGGCCGGTACCTCGGCGAAGACCAGCACGGCTGGTGGGTTTTCCAGCCGGCCAACGAGTTCTGCTCGCGCCCCGGCGCCGCCTTCTACACGGCATCCGATGCTGTGCTTCTGGTTCCGCGGACCGGCGAGTTCGTGGTCACCTTCGACGACAACACGTACCCGGGCGACTTCCGCGTCTACGTTGACCTGGCCACCGGCCACGAGTGGCGCAGCATCAAACCCGGCGTCACGGAATTCCACGTCATCGACATGGACCTCGACGTGATCCGCTCGGTGACGCGCGGCGTGTTCGTCGACGATGAGGACGAGTTCGCTGAGCACCGGCTGCGGATGGAGTACCCTGAGACGCTGGTGCGCTCCCTGCAGGCGGAGTGCGACGCCCTGTTCCTTGCCGTCAAGGGCCAGGAAGCTCCCTTCGACGGCACCGACACCACCTGGTTCACGAGAGGACGGGCATGAGCGGAATTATCCGGGTCTACAAGCACGACGACGAAGGAACACTCCTGTTCCGCGAGGCCTGGTACGACGAGGACTACAGCCAGTTCGTCATGAACCACGGCGCCGTCGGCCACCAGAGCAAGACCCAGGAGACCGACGTGCCCGACGCCGAGGCCGCCGAACGGCTGATGGACGCCTTCGAGGTGGCCTGCACCGAGGATGGTTACGCCGAGATCCCGGACGAGGAGCAGTACTGGGTGGTGGCCCAGTACGCGCTCAAAACCCGGGAAGGCACCAGCCGGGACCGCTACCTGGAGGAAAAGGCGAAGGACGCGCTGTCCGGCCACCTGGCCTGGCGCGGCCTGGGCATAGTGGACCGCTCGGAATTCAGCGACGCCAAGCTGAACATTTTCTGCCTCTGCCCGGACGTGAACAAGGCCGTGAACGCGATCAAGGTCTGCATCCGCGGCGAGGACCTGGACTTCACCAAGCTGAGCATCGGGGCAGCTCCGTTCAGCGATCCCTCCGCCCTCAAGCTCAAGCATGCACCAAAGCAGGTGACCGGCTTCACCCTGTAAGACCGGCACCTTCAAAGCAGTCCAAGCACAAGGAAGGCAGAACGTCATGACAAAGAAGTCAGCCCAGCACGGCCGCACACCGCTTCCGCGGGGCCTCGCCTCTCCCGACCGCAGAATCCTCGCCCATTCCGGCGTGGAGTCGCTTGAACAGCTGGCAGAGTTCGGCCGCCGCCAGCTGGCGGCGCTGCCCGGGATCTGCCCGCGGACCCTGGCCCAGCTGCAGGATGCGCTGGAGGAGCACGGCCTGGAGTTCGCCTCCGCCTGAGCCGGCCTCTGCAGCCGAGGCGGAAAGCCGGGCCGGAACGGCCGGCGTCTGCGCCGTTATAGGGTGATTCCATGACTGAATACCGCCGTCTTGGAAAGTCCGGACTGACCGTCTCCGTCGTGGGCCTCGGCTGCAACAACCTGGGCCGGGCAAACACGGTGACCGAATCGCAGGAGGGGACGGACGCCGTCGTGCATGCCGCCCTGGACGCCGGGGTGACGCTTTTCGACGTCGCCGACACCTACGGCCGGGAGCCTGGCCTCAGCGAAACGATGCTGGGCAAGGCCCTGGGCGCCAGGCGCGACGACGTCGTGGTGGCCACCAAGTTCGGCATGGACATGCGCGGCGCCAACGGCGAGGACTTCGGCGCGCGCGGTTCGCGCCGCTATGTCATTCGTGCCGCCGAAGCGTCCCTGCGCCGGCTCGGCACCGATTACATCGACCTGTACCAGTTCCACACGCCCGACCCCCTGACGCCGATCGACGAGACCCTCGACGCGCTGAACGACCTCGTCACCAGCGGCAAGGTGCGCTACATCGGCCACTCCAACCGGGCCGGCTGGCAGATCGCCGAGGCCGAGTTCGTGGCACGTGCCCGCGGCGGGGCCCGGTTCGTCTCCGCGCAGAACCACTACAACCTCCTGGACCGCCGCGCCGAGCAGGAGGTCACCCCGGCTGCCGAGGCCTACGGGCTGGGCGTGCTGCCCTACTTCCCGCTGGCCAACGGCCTCCTGACTGGAAAGTACGCGCAGGACCAGGCGCCCGAAGGTTCACGCCTGAGCCACACGCGGACCAACCTGGTGCACGACGCCGACTGGCAGCAGCTGAAGGCGTTCAGCGCCTTCGCCGCCGCCCGCGACCTGACCGAGGTGCAGGTGGCCTTCTCCTGGCTTGCCGCGCAGCCCTCGGTCAGCAGCGTGATCGCCGGCGCCACCCGTCCGGAGCAGGTCCGGCAGAACGCCGGGGCGGTTGCCTGGGTGCCGGACCGGGCTGAACTCGACGAACTGGACGCCATCTTCCCGCAGACCCCCAAGGTGGCCCTGTTCTGATGCCGTCCATCCTGATGGATGTTGACACCGGGATCGACGACGCCCTCGCGCTGGTCTACCTGCTGTCCCGGCCGGAGGTCCGGATTGAGGCCATCACGTGCACGGCAGGCAACGTGGGTGCCCGCCAGGTGGCACTGAACAACCTCGCCCTGCTGGAACTCTGCGGCCGGGCAGGCATCGAAGTTGCCGTGGGGGCGGAAGTGCCGTTGGAGATTCCGCTGGTCACCACCGAGGAGACCCACGGACCCCAGGGGATCGGCTATGCCGAGCTCCCGCCGCCGGAGCAGGAGATCTCACCGCGGCACGCCGTGGACGTGTGGGTGGAAACGGCCAGGGCACGTCCGGGTGAGGTCACCGGGCTCATTACGGGGCCGCTGACCAACTTTGCACTGGCGCTCCGGGCGGAGCCGGACCTTCCCAAGCTGCTCAAGGGGCTGGTCATCATGGGCGGCTGCTTCAACTACCAGGGCAACACGACGCCGACGGCGGAGTGGAACGTCTCCGTGGACCCGCATGCCGCCGCTGAGGTGTTTGCCGCCTACAGCGGTCTTCCGGAGGAGAACCTTCCGGTGGTGTGCGCCCTTGAGACCACGGAACGCATTGAACTGCGCCCGGAGCACCTGGAACGCCTCGCCGAGGCCGCCGGAGCAAGGCCGGAACTCGTGCTGCCCGGCCAGCCGGAAGGACAGCGCAGCCACTCGGACAACCCGCTCGTGGCATGCCTTTCCGATGCCATCCGTTTCTATATGGAGTTCCACCGGCTTTACGACCAGGGCTACATCGCGCACATGCACGACGCCTTCGCCGCCGCCGCGGCCATCGGCCGTACCCCGTACGGCGCGCGGCCGGCCACCGTGCATGTGGAAACGGACTCGCCCCGCCTCGTCGGGACCACCGTGGCGGACTTCCGCGGCATCTGGAAAGAGCCGTTCAATGCCAGGATCGTCACCTCCAACGAGCCCGCGCAGTGCTTCGACGAACTGATTTCCTCGGTGGGCTCGCTGGCCGCCACGGTGGGAAAGCGTTCCTCCCGCTAGTGTTGGCCTGCCGGCCAGGCCGCATGCGCAAAGGCCGTAGCACGGTATGCCCGCGGATCGGTAGGATGATAGGCGCGCCAAGGTGACATAGGCGCCTGCTTCCGCGCACGCGGAACATCACGCCACGGGTGCGGGACCCGCCGTATTCAGCTTAAGGATCCACCATGTCACAGCCGTCCCTGACCCTCCCTCCGGCCGACCGGAAGACCGTCCGGCGCCGGAGGCTCCTCGAACTGCTTGGCGCCGCTGCCATCGCGGCAACGTTCGTCTTCCTGGTCCTCACCCAGCCTGCCGACATCGCGGGCGGGCTCGGCAGCGTTTCCTCGCTCGTCGCGCTGGGCGGCTTCCTGCTCGGCGCCCTGCTGCTGATCGTGGGCGTGCTCCCCACCCTGCCCACCTCCACTGTGGTGCTCATCCCCGTGGCCCTCGTCCTGAACATCGTGCTGGGACAGCTCATGGGCACCAGCGGCCTGCCGTTCTACCTTGACTCCATCGGCACCGTGCTCATCGCCGTCCTGGCCGGCCCCGCCGCCGGCGCCGCCACCGGTGCCCTGAGCAGCATCGTGTGGTCGTTCTTCAACCCCACTGTCCTGCCCTTTGCTGCCGGCGCCGCGCTGATCGGGTTCCTGGCCGGGGTGGCCGCACGCTACGGGCTGTTCCGCCGGTTCTACCTGGCCCCGGTGGCCGGGTTCGTCACCGGCATCATCGCGGGCGTGGTGTCCGCGCCGATCGCCGCGTTCGTTTTCGGCGGCACGTCCGGCGCCGGCACGGGTGCGATCGTCAGCGCCTTCCGGGCCATGGGCGACACACTGCTGGCCGCCATCACCAAGCAGGCCCTGATTTCCGACCCCATGGACAAGGCCATCGTCTTCGCCATCGCTGCCATGCTGGTCTACGCCCTGCCGCGGCGCACCACGTTCCAGTTCCCGTTCGTCCGCCGCTTCCGCGTCCTGGCCGGCAAGGAGCCGGCGGCGCGGAATTCCTGATCCCGGGAACCGCGCCCAGGTGGCCGCACGGCTCAATCCGCTGACCACGCTGACGGCAGCCGGCGCCGTCCTGGTGATTACGACGGCGGCCGCCAGTTGGGCGGTATCACTCACCGTGGCAGCCGGCGCAGTGCTGCTGTCCGCCGTCGCCGGCACCGTTCGGCGGGTCCTCCTGGCCGCGGCCGCCATCGTGGTGCCCTTCTGGCTTTCACTGCTGCTGATCCACGGCCTCTTCTTCCCGGAGGGGCGCACCGTGCTGGCGAGCTGGGGGCCGGCGCGGATCACGGCCGAAGGACTGACCTTCGCACTGGAGATGGGGCTGCGCACCGCCGCTTTTGTCCTGGTGCTGATGGTGTTTTCCTTCAGCGTCAGGGTACCCGAGCTGGTCGCCGCCCTGGCTGCCCGCCGTGTTCCGCCGCAGGTGGGGTATGTCCTGGCATCCACTTTGCTGCTTGCCCCGCTGGTCGCTGCGCGGCTGGAGAAGGTCCGCCAGGCGCAGGAGTCGCGCGGACTTGTGGTGGGTCGGGGGCTTGGGAGCAGGGCTGCGGCCATCCGGCTGCAGATGGTCCCGCTGGTGCTGGGCCTGGTTCACGACGCCGGCATCAGGGCACAGTCCCTCGACGCCAGGGGGTTCCGGAGCGCGGGTCCCCGGACCAGCTACACTCAGGTCCGCGATTCGGCTGCCCAGGCGGCCTTCCGCATTGTCGCTGTCCTGCTCGCCCTGGCGGCGGTGGGCTGGCGCATCGTTGAGTCGCTTTCCGGCGGGTCACTGCCCGGCCTTTCTGCTTCCGGCCTGTCACTGTCCGGCCTGTCATTGCCCAGCCTGTCATTGCCCAGCCTGTCACTGTCCGGAGTTTCATTGTCCGTTTGGTCACTGTCCGTTCTGTCACTGGCCATCGGCGGCGCCGGATGATCGCGGACAGGACCGCCGAAACGAGGCTGCTGGCCTCGATCGCCGAGTTTTCCTACCACGGCGATGCCGGTCCAGCATTGCACGGGGTGGAGGTGGCCGCCGCGCCGGGTACTCTGACGGCGGTGCTTGGCGGTTCCGGCAGCGGAAAATCCACGCTGGGACGGCTCCTTGGGGCCTGGCTGCTGGCCGGGCGGGATGGAACGCTGGCAGGGAGCCTGCAGCTGGAGGTGGGCGGGCAGCCGGTCAGCGGCCGTCCGCTGTTCTTCACCGGGATGCCGGATGATCCGCGGATCGACCCCGGGGCGTGGGCACGTCACGTCGGCTACGTGCCCCAGGAGGCATCGTCCATGCTGTCGGCCGTCCGTGGAACGGTGGAGGAGGAGCTTGCCTTCACCTTGGAGAACCGCGGCATTCCACGGGAACACATGGTGCGCACCGTCGCCGATGTTGCCTGTAGGACCGGACTCGAAGGTCTCCTGCAGCGGGATCCCGCAACCCTGTCCGGGGGAGAGCTTCGCCGCTTGGCTGTGGGCTGCGCCGTGGTGGACGATCCCGGCATCCTCGTCCTCGACGAACCGCTCGAATCCCTGGACCAGGCCGGTATCCGGACCGTTGTGGAACTGGTCCATGCCGAGCTGGCCCGGGGTGCCGCCGTCGTGGTGCTGAGCCAGCACGCCGATGCGCTGACCCGCGCCGCGGAGCACTGGCTGGTACTCAAGGGCGGGAAGGTGACGGCCTCGGGACCGCCTGCCCGGGTCCTTGCCGGAGGGGCACTGGCTGAATCCGGCGTCGTCATCTCGTCCCCGAGCTCCGAACCGGCAGATCCTGCTGTAACTCTGCTTCCACTCCAGGCCGCCGCGGGAACCACAGCGGCTTTGGAGCTCGCGGGCGTGACCTTCGGTTTCGGGGCGGGACAGACGCCGTCGAAGGACAGCCTGCTGCTGGAGGAGGTGGACCTGCAGGTGATGCCCGGGGAAGTCGTCGCCGTGACCGGGCCCAACGGTGCCGGCAAGTCCACGCTGCTCCGGCTCCTCAACGGCCTCTACCGCCCGCTTCGCGGCGACGTCCGCGTGGCAGGCGGGTCCATTGCCGGCGTCCCCACGGGGCTGGTGGCACGGCGGTTGGGGCTCCTGTTCCAGCACCCCCATGACCAGCTGTTCGAGCGGACACTGCTGCGGGAGGTGCTGTTCGGGCTGGACCGCATCTTCGGCTCGAGCGCACTGGAGCGGGCGGAGGCAGCCCTGGCCGCCGTCGGCCTTGAAGGCAGTGGAGGCACTCACCCCCATGAGCTGCCGGCCTCGGGGCAGAGGCTGCTGGCCCTGGCCACCGTCCTGGCGCGTGAACCGTCGGTGATCGCGCTCGATGAACCCACGGTGGCACTGGACGCCCACGGGCTGGCGCGGCTGACTGCCGCCGTGTCAGCGGCAGCCGGCCGCGGCGCCGCCGTCGTAATGGTGACTCACGACATGGCATTCGCCAGGACCCACGCCCACCGGATGCTCAGGCTCGACGGCGGCCGGCTCCGGCCGCACTGAAGCGCGAACGTACACTTGTGGCCCTGGCCCTGTGCGGGCCGGCAGCCCTGCGGACGGGGCCCAAGTGTCCGTTGGGCAGGTTCGGCTCGGTGACGGATCAGGACCGGGAGGCCACACCCGCCGCCAGGAACCGCTGGCCGTTGACCCTCTCTGCGGCTCCCGTCCTGTCGAGGTAGGGGGTGATCCCGCCCAGGAACATCGGCCAGCCGGCGCCCAGGATCATGCACAGGTCGATGTCCTGCGGCGCGGCCACCACGCCCTCGTCGAGCATCAGCCCGATCTCCTCGGCAAGGGCGTCCTGGGTCCGGCGCAGCACCTGTTCCGCGGTCGACGGCGTGCTGCCGAAGGACATCAGGGCCGTGGTGGCCGCCGGGATCTGCTGCCCGCCGTCCTCCGCCGGGGTCCACAGGGAGCTGACGTTGTTGTCGACCAGTTTCTGCAGGTTCTGCGAGACCGGGAAGCGGTCGCCGAAGGCGGCGTGCAGGGATTCCTGCACATGCTGGGCCACCGGCAGCCCCACCATGGCGAGGAGGGTGAATGGCGTCATGGGCAGACCCATGGGCCGCAGCGCGGCGTCCGCAACCTCCGCCGGCGTGCCTTCGTCGAAGGCGGCAGTGAC
Organism: Arthrobacter sp. NPDC056727; assembly: GCF_042790555.1. Taxonomy (NCBI): domain Bacteria; kingdom Bacillati; phylum Actinomycetota; class Actinomycetes; order Micrococcales; family Micrococcaceae; genus Arthrobacter; species Arthrobacter sp. NPDC056727. Next base: position 175,454 of record NZ_JBHTZA010000006.1, read on the forward strand.
TTCGCCGAGGAGCCGCAGCAGAATTCGGTTGACCACGAATGCAGGGGCGTCCTTGACCAGGACGGCGGTCTTTCTCAGGCCCCGGGCGAGTTCAAAGGCGGTGGCCAGCACGGCATCGTCCGTCTTCGGTGCCCGGACGATTTCCAGGAGCGGCATGACGGCCACGGGATTGAAGAAGTGGAAGCCCACCAGGCGCTCCGGGTGCTGCAGGTCTTCGGCCATGGCGGTCACGGAGAGCGAGGACGTGTTCGTGGCAAGGATGCACTCGGGCGAAACAATGGCCTCAAGCTCGGCGAACACCTGCTTCTTGACGTTCAGTTCCTCGAACACGGCTTCAATAACAAAGTCCGCGTCGGCGAATAGCTCCTTGGAGACCGACCCCGTCACGAGCGATTTGGCCCTGGCAGCAGCGTCACTGCCCAGCCTGCCCTTGGCCAGGAGCTTGTCCACTTCGGTGTGCACGTAGCCGACTCCCTTGTCGACCCGCATTTGGTCGATGTCGGTCAGGACCACGGGAACGCCGAGCTGGCGGGCGAACAGCAGGGCGAGCTGGCTTGCCATCAGGCCGGCACCCACCACGCCGATCTTCGTGATTGGCCGGGCGAGCTCGCGGCCGGGGGCGCCGGCGGGCCGCTTGGCCCGCTTCTGCACGAGGTCCAGGAAGGCGTAGACGGTGGCACGGAACTCGTCCGTCTGCATGAGGCCGGCCAGCGTTTCGCATTCCAGGGCGGCCGACTCCGCCTGGGTCATGGTGCGGTTGGCCGCCATGATGTTCAGCACCTCGGCGGGAGCCGGTGAGGCGTTGGACGTTTTGGTTTCGACGTAGGCGCGGCCGGCAGCAACGGCGTCCGCCCAGCGGGCTGCAACCGCGGGGTCGGCGGGATCGACGGCGGCGGGGCGGTCCGGCAAAGTTCCCGAAACAACGCGGGCAGCCCAGTCGATCGACTGGTCCAGAAAGCTTTCCGGCTCGAACAGCGCGTCCGCGATGCCGAGCTTGAAGGCCTCGGCGCCGGACAACGTGCGGTTGTTGTTCAGCGCGTTCTCGATCATCACCTTGACCGAATTCTCCGGCCCGATAAGCCGCGGCAGCAGGTACACGCCGCCCCACCCGGGCACCAGCCCCAGGTAGGCCTCAGGAAGCGCCAGAGCCCCGGCGCCGGTGGAAACGGTGCGGTAGGTGGACTGCAGGGCGATCTCCAGGCCGCCGCCAAGGGCCACGCCGTTGATGAAGGCGAAGCTGGGTACGCCGAGGTTGGCGAGCGTGGAGTAGACCTCGTGGCCCAGCTGGGCCATCCACAGGCCATACTGCCGGTCCTGGAGGGATGTGACGGCGGACAGGTCCGCACCGGCCACGAAGAAGTTCGGCTTGCCCGTTATGCCCACGGCCGCGATCTCACCCCTGGATGCCCGCTCGCGCAGCCTTTCGAGGACGGTGCCCAGTTCAACCAACGTGTTGGGGCCCAGCGTTGTTGGCTTCGAAGGGCCCAACCCGTTATCCAGAGTGATTAGGGCGAGGACGCCAGCGCTGGCCATGCCGTCTGTGGCCGGGAGTTCAATATCCTGCACGGAGGAATGAGTGACAGCTTCGTCCGGGAAGAGATCGGCAAGCTTGCGGAAATCGGCGGCGCTCATTCTGTGGCTCCTCATCGAGACGTGCATGCGGTCCGTGCCAGGACAACGCGACCAACCGTGACCGGGCATCAGTGAACCCAACGTTACTCGCGAGTAATATCTGCTGCAACCGGTCCGATTCCTGCTGCGGGGGAAGGCTTGGGACGTTTCTCGGTGTAAAGGGGCGACGGCGTGGCAACCGGACCCGGACCCGCCGTGGGCAGGTTCCGCGACGCGGTGAATACCTGATCAACCCACGCCGGGCGGGAGGCGTCTAGGCTGCTTTATTCGATTCCCAGGCGGGCCTTGGATCTACTGGCAGCGGTGGGTCCAGGGCATCGGGCATCGGGCGCTCGATCCTCTGAGGGGCGTCGGGTTCGTCGGGCTGAACCGGAGGTTCGGCACAGTCGGGCGGTGCCGGCCAGGTCTCGTCGGGTGGTGGTTCTGGTAAGGCCGGCGGCTCTGGCAACTGTTGGCCGGGTGCCGTGTCGGACCAGCCCGGCGGAGCCTCCATCCAGTCGGGCCGCTCTGGCAAGCCTTGGCCGGGTAGCGCGTCGAACCATTCGGGCGGCTCCGGGCAGTCTTCGACGGGTGGTACAGATGGCCAGATCGGGGGTTCCCAGTCCTGCTGTTCGGCCGGGAAGTACCGTCCGGACGGGGAGATCCAGCCGGGCGGCTTTTGGAGGGTGGCGCCGACCGGTCTCCACGCGGTCGCGTGTTTGAGGCGGTGGTGTTTGGGGCAGGGCTGGCCGAGGTTGGCGATGCCGGTGCCGCCGCCGTCGGCCCAGGCGAGGATGTGGTCGGCGTCGTTGTCGAGGGAGTGGTTGTTGCAGCAGGGGAACGTGCATTTGGCGTCCCGCAGCCGCAGCCATTGGCGCATCGGCTTCATGACCCGGTAGCTGGTGCGCCCGATCTCCAACGGTGCCCCGTCCCGCGGGTCGGTCAGTACCCGCAGGAACGATGTTGCGCCGTCAGCGACCAGCCGGCGGGCCATGGAGGCAGGGATCGGCCCGTACCCGTCGAGCATGGCAGGTTCCTCGGTCAGGCCGAGCAGCGAGAACACCGGCACCGTGACCAGGACCTGAGCTGCCGGGGACGGAACATCACCGGCAGCCACAGACCCACCCGGCGCAGAACCGGCTGAAACAGAACCGGCTGAAGCAGATCCGGCTGAAACAGAGCCGGCCGACACAGGGCCTGGGTGCGTGCCGCCAGCGCCCTTGCCAGGCGTGAGCATCCATGCAGAGGCGACGTCGGCCCGCAGCTGCGTCAGGGTTCGGGTTTCGGTAGGCCCCTGAAGCCCACGCGCCGCGGCGGTGGCGCGGTTCCAGATCCCGGCGGCCTGGTCCGCGGGCAGATACGCCGATATCCACGCCATGCCGTCACGGTCCGGGGTGTACTCCAGCCGCCGGTCCTTGGCACTGTTCCGGTGGCGGGTTTCGAGGCTGTCCTGGTGGTGCCGTTCCCGCCAATACCGTGCCCTGGCCCGGAACCTCGCCGGTGTCAGTTCCCCGGCCGGGCAGCCGCGGGCCGGGTTGGGAATGCCCGGGTCCAGGAAGTGCGCTTCCAATGCCCCGGCGGCTTCGGGTGACAGGCCGTCGGTTTCGTCGCACATGATGCGCCCATGCTGCCACGACAGTGTCCCTGACCCCATCCCGGCCAGCGTCAACGGCAGATCTGTACTCAGCCTGGCGGACTCGGCCAGGAACCGTGCCGCCGCGCCGTCGCTGACGGTCAGTGCACAGGCTACCGACGCGGTCACCGACATCTCCCGGGCAGCACGGGCTGATGGGCGCTCATCTGGTGGCGCTATTGCAGCCTCCGTGGCAGCGAATCCGGCCGCGCAGTGCACCTTCACGGATGCCAGCCGGGCTTCCATCCCGGCCACATCGGTCAGGCCGTCCAGGAATGCATCCGCCTGCCCCTGGAGTGGGTCCGCCTGCTCGGGCACCGGATCCGTGCCAGCCGACCCCGGGTCAGCAACCCTGCGGAGCTCGGCGGCCAGCGCTAACGCAGAGGCACTGATGGCCTCCAATGCCTCCGCAGCCGCCGCACTGTGTTCCATACGGAGAGCATGTCACGTGGCTATGACTAAGACGACGCTGCCCTGCGTCTATGTGGAAAACAGGGCCTATGTGGAAAACAGAGCCGTTGTGGAAAACCGGAAGTGACCTAAACCCGCGTCATGAGGTTGCCCGAACAATCTGGCAGTAGGGCGGGCGGAACACCACCAATGGCCGTCTAGCGGCGTGTTCTGGTCAGCACCTGGGTGCGACGACGGGGTCGTTCCGTCCGCATGAACCATTTTGCCCCAGATGTGGGGCATGATCCATGCTGGACCTTACGCGGTCTGTTCCTTCGTCTCCCTGGCTTCCTTGGGCGGAAGCGGTTGGGGGTTGAGGAACGCCTTGGTGATGAGCGGCGCCACCAGTCCGACCTGCCACGGCCGGGCACCCAGTTCACGAAGCTCCGCGGCAATGGCGGCTTCACTGATGTCGGCCGGCGGCCGCCACGCGACGCGCCGAAGGTAGTCCGGGGTCAGCAGGTTTTCGAGCGGAAGCTTGAGTTCGTCCGCCTGTTCCTGCAGCAGCGGCCGGGCAGTCTGCAGCCTCTCCGCAGCCGCAAGGTCGCGGTCTGCCCAGACCCGAGGGGGCGGCGGGGCGTTGGTGGGCAAGTGGAGCGGAGGAAGGTCTTCGAGGGCCCGGGCCGCCGCGATGCACCGCAGCCAGCGGGGCGCCTCCCGCTGGGCGGCCCTGCCGTGGAAACCCTTCGTGCCAAGCAGTTGCGGCACTGTGGTGGGCATGGCCTTGGCAGCGGCGACGAGAGCCGAGTCGGGGATGAGCCGTCCCGGGGCGACGTCGCGTTTTTGGGCCAGCGCGTCGCGTTCCAGCCACAGCTCCCGGACCGCGGCCAGCTGTCGCCGGTCCCTGATCTGGTGCAGCCCGGACGTCTTGCGCCAGGGGTCCACTCGGGGCGGGGCGAGCCCGGCGGCGAGAATCGCGGCGAATTCCTGCTCGGCGAATTCCAGCTTTCCGTCCGCTTCCAGCAGCTCGATGAGTTCCTCGCGCAGTTCGGTCAGGACTTCGACGTCGAGCGCTGCGTACCGGAGCCAGGGTTCCGGCAGCGGGCGGGTGGACCAGTCAGCCGCCGAGTGCTCCTTGGCGAGTCCGAAACCGAGCAGCTGTTCGATTACTGCCGCGAGGCCGACGCGGGGAAGGCCGGCCAGTCGGGCCGCAAGCTCCGTGTCGAACAGTTTGTCCGGCCACATGCCCAGTTCCGACAGGCAGGGCAGGTCCTGGCTGGCGGCGTGCAGGATCCATTCGACGCCCTGCAGGGCATCGTTGATGATCCGCAGGTCCTCGAACGGCTCGGGGTCGATCAGCCATGTGCCGGAACCTTCCCGGCGGATCTGCACGAGGAACGCGCGCTGGCCGTAGCGGAAGCCCGAAGCGCGTTCGGCGTCGACGCCGGCTGGTCCCGTGCCCGCGGCGATGGCGGCGGCACAGCGCTCCAGCCCGGCCTGGGTTTCGATGACCAGAGGCACCCCGTCGCGGGGGGAATCAAGATCGATGACAACGGGGACCAGGCTGTCAAAGCCTTCCACCGTTATATGGGGTGTTGTTTCAGCAGCCGGGGCGCCGGCTGTGGTGTTATCCGGTTTTTGAGGGGTCATGATGTCCCTAGTTTACCGGCAGCCCGCCGAAGGGGCCGTTCCGGGCAGGAACAGCACGCGCCGCCGTCGTTTCCGACGGCGGCGCGGTGTGGTGCCAAAAGGGCTCAAGCAAGGAGCGGTCAGGCGAACAGGCCCTCCCCAATGAAGCCGCCCTGCTTGGTTCCGGGCGGCACAGCGAAGAGCCCGGAGCCCGTGTGCTTGAGGTATTCGAGGGCCAGAACATCTTCTTTTGCCATGGTCATCTGCATGGGCACGTAGTGCGTGCGCGGGTCCTTGACGAAGGCAATAAAGAACAGCCCGGCGTCGAGGTGGCCCAGCCCGTCCGACCCATCCGTGTAGTTGTACCCGCGCCGTAGCATCCGCACGCCCTCGTTCTGGTCCGCGTGGGCCAACCGGACGTGGGAGCCCAGGGCAATGAGCGGCTCGCCGTCGTTGCCCTTGATGGCAAAGTCCGGGGCGGTGAACTCCTTGCCGCCCGACAGGGGAGCGCCTTCGCCCTTCGTCCGGCCTATCAGGCCTTCCTGTTCGCGCAGCGAGGTACGGTCCCAGATCTCGATGTGCATCCGGATGCGGCGCGCCACCAGGTAACTGCCGCCGGCCATCCAGGCTTCGCCCGCACGGGATCCGGCGCCGGCCCACACATGCTCGTCGAGCGGTGCGGTGTCCTCCGCTTTGAGGTTGTTTGTCCCGTCCTTGAAGCCGAAGAGGTTGCGCGGGGTCTGCTGCGCGCGCGACGTCGACGACGTGCGGCCGAAGCCCAGCTGGGACCAGCGGACGCGAGCCTTGCCGAAGCCGATGCGGGCCAGGTTGCGGATGGCATGCACTGCCACCTGGGGGTCGTCGGCGCATGCCTGGACCACGATGTCGCCGCCCGTACGGTTTGGTTCCAGCGCGTCGCCGGGGAAATGCGGCAGATCGATCAGGGCATCGGGGCGCCGGCCGGCAAGGCCAAAGCGGGATTTGCCGTCCTTCTCGAAGAGGGTGGCGCCGAAGCCAAATGTGAGGGTGAGCCGGCCGGCGTCGAGATCCAAAGCCTCGCCGGTGTCCTCCGGTGGGGCGTCGTACGGGCCGTCGACGGCGCCGGTGGCCCCGGTGGTGCGGCCGGCGGTCATGGCTTCGGCGGCGGCGGTCCAGTCCTTGAGGAGTTCGATGAGCGCCTCACGGTCTTCGGTGGTGACGTCGAAGGCCGCCATGTGGAGGCGGTCTTGCGCGGCCGTGGTGATGCCGGCCTGCCGGTCGCCGAAGAACGGAATGACGGAATCGCTGTCAGCCGGGGGTGCTGCGGCTGCTGTCACGGCGTCGTGCCCGAGCAGGCCGGCGGCGATGCCTGCCACCGCACCTGCGCCGCCCACGCCGGCCAGCCCCAAAAGGCCACGGCGGGACAGCCGGCGGTTGCCGCCGTCGGACGTCTCCTGCCGCGCTCCCGAAGCGTCGGATTGAGTGTCAACCGGTGGCTGGCCACCGAAGGGGCAGCCGCTCACAGCACCACTGCCGCGGTGAGCTTGGACAGCGGCTCGCCGAGCGCGTCGACCAGGGCGCTGAGCTGCTGGACCTCGTCCTTGCCCAGCTCGTTGTAGTAGGCAAAGCCGTCACCCTTGGCGTGCTTCTTCAGCTCAGCCTGCAGGGCACTGAACTTGGCGTCGAGGTCCTTGGCCAGCGCGGCGTCCTTCTGCTGCAGCGCGGGCTTGAGGTTTTCGAACGCGATCCGGGCGCCGTCCACGTTGGCCTGGAAGTCCCAGAGGTCAGTGTGCGACCAGATTTCCTCCTCGCCTGTGACCTTGCCGCGGGCCACCTCATCCAGCAGCTCCTTGGCGCCGTTGCCGAGCTTGTCCGCGCTGAGCTCCACGGTGCGGGTGCGGGTGCTGAGCTCCTCCGTGTCGGCGACCAGCTGTGTGGCGATCGCAGTGCGCTCGGCCGCGGTAAGTGCCTTGTACCCCGCCGGCGGGAACAGGTCCTTCTCGGCACGGTGCCAGCCGGTCCATTTCTGCCCCGGTTCGAGGTCCGTTTCGCGGGCGTCGAGCTTGGGATCGAGATCACCGAAGGACTCGGCCACTGGCTCAATCCGCTCCCAATGCATGCGGGTGGCGGCGTAGAGGCTCTTGGCCTTGGCTGCATCGCCGGCCGCGTAGGCGGTGGCGAATTCCTTGGTTCCGGCCACCAGCTGCTCGGTCTGGTCCTTGACGTAGGCCGTGTACTGGGCGACGCCGGTGTCCACCAGCTTCTGGAGGTCGGCGTCGGCGGTGGCCTGCCTGCCGGAGTCCTTGACAGTGAATTCGGCGCGGATGCCGTCACCGTTCATCCCCGGCTTGCATGCCGTGATGTATTTGCCGGCCGGCGCGGTGAGCACCAGGTTGCGGGTGATTCCCGGGCCGATGTTCTCCACTTCGGCCACGATCCGCAGGCCGTCCTCGGCGAGCACATAGAACTCAGTGACCTCGGCGCCGTCGTTCTTCACGGCGAAGGTGAGGCTTCCGCTCGGGACTTCAGTGGCCGAAACCTTGCACCCGGCATCCGTGCTGGTCACCTGGATGGGGCCATCGGTGGCGGCGGTGGTGGCGCTGGCGTTGTCGGTGCAGGACGCCAGGGCGAGCGGGAGGACTGCGGTGGCTGCCACGACGGCGAGGCGGGCACCGGCAGTCCGGCGGTTTTTGGGCGGGGTCAAGCCGGGCATGGGGTTCCTTGGGGAGTTGGGTGCGGGGGATTTGCGGTGGAGTCTGGAGCGCCGGTCAGGAAGCGACGGCGGCGGCTGCGGCAGGTGCCGCCGCCGGCCGGACCGGCGGGCGGAAGTTGGCGCGGAGGTAGAAGAACATGACGGGGACGGCGTAGAGGACCCAGGCAGTTGCCTCCAGCCACGTCGTGGCAGGGGAGAAGTTCAGGGTTCCCTTCAGCAGCGTGCCGTACCAGGACGACGGCGGGACGGCGGCTGAGACGTCGAAGGCGAGGCTGTGCAGCCCGGGCAGGATGCCCGATTCCTGCAGGTCGTGGACGCCGTAGGCGAGGACGCCGCCGGCGATGACCACCAGGGCGACGCCGGTCCAGGTGAAGAAGCGGGAAAGGTTGACCTTCAGCACGCCGCGGTGCAGCAGATAGCCGAGTCCGGCGGCCACGGCGAGGCCCAGGAGGGCGCCGATCAGGGGAGTTCCGGATTCCCCGCTGGCCTGGGCTGCGGCCCACAGGAAGAGTGCCGTCTCCAGGCCCTCCCGTCCGACGGCCAGGGCCGCGACAAGCACCAGGCCCCAGGCGGCGCCGTCGGCCACGCCGTCCACGCGGGAGCGCAGGTCGCTGCCGAGCGTACGGGCGGTGCGCGCCATCCAGAAGACCATCCAGGTGACCAGTCCGACGGCGATGACGGACAGTCCGCCGCCGATCGCTTCCTGCGCTTCGAAGGTCAGGCCGCGCGGACCGAAGGTCAGCAGGGCTCCGAAACCTACGGACACCGCAACGGCGATTCCCACGCCCGCCCAGAGCCGGGGGAGCAGTGCGCGGCGGCCGGTCTTGGTGAGGTAGGCCATCAGCAGGACGACGATGAGCGTCGCCTCGAGGCCCTCCCGGAGGCCGATGAGGAAGTTGGCTGTCATGTAGTGCACCTTCTGCCGGGGAGCCCGTCTTAGGCTCACCTAAGCACGGGACTCTACACGCCGAACGCTATTAGGCAAAAGAATCATGTCCTAATTGCCGCGGAAATTACTCCACCGGTTTGGGCAGTGCTGAAAGCGGGTGCTAGTTGCGGCGCCTGCGGGGAAGTGCGGAGACGCCGTCGGGCAGTGGCGGGAGGCCTGCGAAGGTACACACCATGTCTGACCACGCCTCGAGGTGCGCCTGGACGTCGGGGCCTGCTGGGGTCCAGGAGGCACGGAGTTCAATGTCGATCGAGGCTGGCCGGTCCACGAGTGTTCCGAAGCTCTCCGAGAGCACCCTCGTGGCGGTCCCGCCGGCCGCGCGGTACGGGGCATGGTGGGTTTCGAGGGCTTCGACCAGCCATGTCCAGGCCACGGAGCCGAGCATTTCGTCGTTGCCCATCTCGGCGTCGAGCTGCGCACGGATGTAGGTGACGATCCGGAACTCGCCGTCCCACACGGCGGAGCCGTCGGGGTCGTGCAGCAGGATGAAGCGGCCGGTGGCGAGCTCCTCGCCGTCGCCGTCATCGTCCCCGGCAGCCGCCCCGGCGGCGGCCGACCGGGCCAACGCCATGGCTGCCGGCCCGTGGACCGGGGACCCGTGGGCTGGCGGACGGTCCTTGCCGCTGCTGGGAACGATGACCTCGGCGCCGAGGGCAACGGCGAATGGCGCCAGCCGGGCGGGCGCCGGGATCTCGTCGAGGCGCAATTCGCTGCGGCAGCGTGCTTTGCGGAGCGTTCCCAGCGCATACAGGAAATTCGCGGGAACCTGGGCAAGTGCGTTCACAATGGCAGAGTACGCATTGGAAACCGCCTGTTCCGGCAGGCTCGCCGCCTGCTCACGCAATCCCGCGCATGTTACTGGCCTGCCCCCTGGGCGGACCCGTGCCGGCCGAGTTCGGCCTTGATGGCGGCCACGAAGGCGTCGACGTCCTCCTCGCTGGTGTCGAAGGAGCACATCCAGCGGACCTCGCGGGTGGCCTCATTCCAGTCGTAGAAGCGGAACGACTCACGGAGCCTGTCCGCCACGCCTTCGGGCAGGACCGCGAAGACACCGTTGGACTCCGTCTTCTGCGTGGGTTCCACGCCGTCGATGGCGTCGACCGCGGCACGCAGCCGCGCGGCCATGGCATTCGCATGCGCTGCCGAGCGAAGCCACAGGTCACCCTCGAGCAGCGCGATGAACTGCGCGGACATGAACCGCATCTTGGAGGCCAGCTGCATGTTCATCTTGCGCAGGTACACCAGTCCGTGGGCGGCATCCGGGTTCAGCGCCACCACCACCTCGCCGAAGAGCAGCCCGTTCTTGGTGCCGCCGAAGGACAGGATGTCCACGCCGGCGTCGCGCGTGAAAGCCCGCAGCGGAACGCCAAGGTGCGCCGCGGCATTGGCCAGCCGCGCCCCGTCCATGTGCAGTTTCATGCCCCTGGCGTGGACGTGCTCGGCGATCGCCCGGACCTCATCCACCGTGTAGCAGGTGCCCAGTTCGGTGGTCTGGGTGATGGAGACGGCCAGCGGCTGGGCGCGGTGCTCGTCGCCCCAGCCCCACGCCTCGCGGTCGATGAGTTCCGGCGTGAGCTTGCCGTCCGGCGTGTGCACCTGCAACAGCTTCATGCCGCCCACGCGCTCCGGGGCGCCGTTCTCGTCCATGTTGATGTGCGCCGTCGACGCGCAGACCACCGCACCCCAGCGGGGAAGGAGGGACTGCAGGGACAGCACGTTGGCGCCGGTGCCGTTGAAGACCGGAAAGCACTCAATGCCCGGCCCGAAGTGCTCCTCCATCAGCTCCTGCAGGCGGGCCGTGTAGGCGTCTTCGCCGTAGGACACCTGGTGCCCCTCATTAGCGGCAGCCAGCGCGGCCAGCACCTCGGGGTGCACCCCCGAGTAATTGTCGGAGGCAAAGCCGCGCACCGACGCGTCGTGCAGCCTGGGCATGGTGCCGCTGCCGGCAGTTTCAACCGTTGTTGTCATCTCTTTGGTCACGCTTTCAGTCTAGGTAGTTGCGGCGCTGTGTGTGCTTGCAGCGCCGGCAGGCACCGGGGCCAGCAGCAGCCGCTGCCCGTTCAGCTCCGCGGCGGGCTGGCTAAAGAGCCCGACGGCGGCAGCCCCCAGCTGCTCGACGTCCGTGAACCCGGGGAACGTCCGTTCCGGTTGTTTGCTGCGCATGCCGGCATCCACCAGCGCCTTCACCACGAAGACGACGGCGGCGCTGTGCTGGCTCCCGCCGGATTGGCTGTCCACGCGGAACCCGTCTGCCATGGCCATGGTCCACGCCTCCGCGGCGGCCTTGGCTGCCACGTAGCTGGCGACGCCGGCGGCGGGGCTGCCCACCGCCGTCGACGACACCATGGCAAACCGTCCGCAGCGCGAGGCCGCGAGGTCGTCGTAGAACACCCGGGTGACGTTCCGCAGCGTCGTGACGGCGCTGCGCTCCAGGAAATCCCAGTCCTCGTCCGTCTGGTCCGTAATGCCTTCCGCGCCGCGCCAGCCGCCCACGAGGTGGATGACGCCGTCGATCTTTCCGGACGTGAGGGCGAGCTCCTGCTGCAGTTGCCGTACGGCGGTGAGGTCGGCGAGGTCGCACACGACCGGGGTGGCGCCGCCCGCGGTTTCCGCCGCGGCCTCGATCCGCGCTTTGTCCGAACCCACCGTGAAGACGGTAAAGCCGGCCTGCAGCAGGGCCCGGGCGGCCGCGATCCCCGAAGGTCCGCTGCCGCCCGTGACCAGCACGCGCAGAGGAATGCCGTTGTCCGCGTTGCCGTCCGTCATGCCGCCGCCGTGGCCGGGACGTCGGAATCCGAGGAGCCGGTGATGCCGGCGGTGGATTCGATCACGGGGCGCATCTTCTTTTCCAGTGCTTCGTAGAACATGGACAGCGGAAACTCGTCGTCCAGGACCTGGTCCGTGAGGCCGCGCGGCGGCCCGTCGAGGGGAAGGGCACCCGGTCCCTTGGCCCAGGCCGAGGCCGGGTTCGGCGTGACGGTGCCCGAGATCAGCTCGTAGGCCGCCAGCCAGTGGGCGGTCTTGGGCCGGTCGATGGAACGCCAGTAGAGCTCCTCGATCCGGGCGCCCAGTTCCACGACGACGCCGGCGACATGGGCCCAGTCGATGGTGAGCCGGCCGTCGGTCCAGTGGAGGACGCGGTGCTGGTGCAGCCACGCGAACAGCAGCTGGCCGCCGAGGCCGTCGTAGTTGCGCACCCGGCTGCCGGTGATGGCGAACCGGAAGATCCGGTCGAAAATGACGGCGTACTGCACGAGTTTGGCATGCCGCCGGGCTTCGGGATCGGCGGCCTCGTCGTTTTCGATCTTCACGGATTCCCGGAAGGCCGTCAGGTCGCACCGCAGCTCCTCAAGGGAGTACAGGAAGAAGGGCATCCGCTGCTTGATCATGAAGGGGTCGAACGGCAGGTCCCCGCGCATGTGCGTGCGGTCGTGGATCAGGTCCCACATGACGAAGGTCTTTTCGGTCAGCTCCTGGTCCTCAAGGAGTTCCGCGGCTCCGGCCGGCAGCTCCAGTGACGTGATGTCGGCTGCGGCCCGCAGGACGCGCCGGAAGCGTGCCGCTTCGCGGTCTGCGAAGATGGCGCCCCAGGTGAACCTCGGAGTTGCCCGCACGCCGACGGTTTCGGGGAACAGCACGGCGGAGTTGCTGTCGTAGCCGGGGGTGAAGTCAATGAACCGGATGGGCACGAACAGCCGGTTCGAGTAGTCTCCCTGTTCCAGGCCGGCGATGAAGTCGGGCCAGACGACGTCGATGAGGACCGCCTCCACGAGCCGGCTGCTGCTGCCGTTCTGCGTGTACATGGGGAAGACGACCAGGTGCTGCAGTCCGTTCTCGCGGTCCGCCTGCGGCTGGAACGCGAGCAGGGAATCCAGGAAGTCCGGCACGCCGAACCCGCCCTCGGCCCAGCGGTCAAAGTCGCGGCACACCAGGTCCAGGTACAGGGCATCGTGGGGGAACGCCGGCGCCAGCGCCCCGACGGCGCCGACAAGGGCTGCGACGTGGCCGTGCGCGGCCGCCTGGGCGGCCTGGTCGGGGATGGAACCGTCCTGCACCTGCAGGGCCCGCAGGTCAATGGCGGCGGCCTTGAGGCGCTGCCAATCAGGGTGTTCTGCAGAGATTCGGGCTGGTGCTGTGTGTACGGTTGCGGTCATCGCTGGCCTCGCCTTCCTGGTTATCTGGGCTTCTACGGCGAGCGTAGCAAGCAGACAGACCTGCTAATCGGTCAAAGGCCCGAGCATAAGAAACTGTGTGGCTCGGAGCCGTCGGAATAACCGCTAGGCGCAGCGCCGGGCAGCCTCAGGCCTGGGGGCCGTCGGCGGCCGGAACCAGCTTCAGTGAGATGGAGTTGATGCAATAACGCTGGTCGGTCGGGGTCCCGTAGCCCTCACCCTCGAACACGTGCCCAAGGTGGGAGTCGCAGTTGGCACACCGCACCTCGATGCGGTCCATGCCGAGGGTCCGGTCGTGGATGTAGCGGACACGGCCTTCGGCCAGCGGGGCCCAGAAGGACGGCCAGCCGCAGTGCGAATCGAACTTCTCCTTGCTGGTGAACAGCTCGGTCCCGCACGCGCGGCAGTTGTATACCCCGGCGGTGTGGGTGTCCCAGTACTCGCCGGTGTACGGGCGTTCCGTGCCGGCCTGGCGCAGCACATGGTATTCCTCGGGCGTCAGTTCGCGGCGCCAGTCGTCGTCGGAGCGGCCGTCGCCGGGTGTTGCGGCGCCGGCGGAGTTGGTGAGTTCGGATTTCTCAGGAGTGCTCATAGTCGGACCAACGCTCAGGAGTCCCCGATAAATCCCGAGCCGGCGTACAGGTGCAGCACCGGGAGCCCCAGCTTGTCCTGCGCCCGGTTGGCCCAGTCGGTATGGAAGGTGTCCGACACGGCATGCGGCCTGGTGATGACGACTGCCTGGGCGGCGCCAAGCTCCTTGACCTTGGCAACGAGGCCGTTGACGGCCCCGCCGTCCACCACCTCGCCGGCAACGCCGCCGCCGAGGCCTTCCAAAGCGGTGACGGAGGTGGCCAGCGTGGCGTCTGCCGCTGCGCGTTCCTCGGCTGGATCCGGAGCGTGTGAGGTCAGCTCCCGGAAAGCCTTGGCGATGTCCAGCATCGAGAGGTTTTCGAGGAAGTCCACCAGCAGATGCCGTTCCGTGTTGGCCGGCACCAGCACAACCAGGGGCGCGTCACCCCCGTCCACCAGGCGTTCGATGTTGACGCGGTCGTCCGCACCCAGCGGCTCTTCTGTGAGAATGACGATTGGATCGCTCATGGCTTCAGCCTAGTCCCGGCCGCCAGAGCCCGCATGTATTTTGCGCCCGCATGTATTCGGCCGGGGTGCATGTGGTGCGGGTGCCGGCCGCGAATGTGCCGGAAGGGGCCGGATCCGTCAAGATGGGTGGCATGGATTCCGCGCAGGCTGCTTTAACTTCCCCGGCTACTGCCCAGGGCAATGCGATGACCCTGAGGGCGAAGTGGACACTCGGGGGAATCATCGCCGGCGGCAGCGCGGCTGCCCTGCTCGGTGCCGGATCGTCCGCCCTCGCGCTCTACTTTGCCCGCCGCGTCCTCACCCCCGCCCGCGTGCGGGCGGCAGACCAGGAAATCCTGGCGGTCATCAGGGAAGGCCGGGACCTGCAGGTCATCCTCGCGGCCACGCCGGAGACCACACACAACGGAACCTACAGCCTCTTCTTCGACGCAGGTGCCGGGCACGCCCGGATCGGCAGGATCCTGTCCTATTCCCCGGCCGAGCGCACCGTGCTGCGCGAGGTAGAGGCCGTGTACAGCGGCGACCTCGAAGCCGCGGGGCGCGGCTGGTGGGGCGGCGCCACGTACCAGCATCCCTCCGACGTCGGGCTGGCGTCCGAGGACGTAGCCATCCAAGTCGAGGGCGGAACAGCCCCCGCCTGGCTGATCCCGGGCGACGCCGGCGCTGAAACCTGGGCCATCATGGTCCACGGGCGCGGGGCCACCCGGCAGGAGTGCCTCCGCGGAGCGCGGATAGTCCACGAACTCGGGCTGCCCAGCCTGCTGGTTTCCTACCGCAATGACGGCCTGGCGCCCGCAGCATTTGACGGCCGGTACGGGTTGGGCTCCACTGAGTGGCGCGACGTCGACGCCGCCATCTCCTTTGCCCTCGCGCGCGGTGCCAAGGAGGTGGTGCTCTTCGGCTGGTCCATGGGAGGGGCGATCTGCCTGCAGACCGCTGACCTGTCGGAGCACAGGAACGTCATCCGGGTCATGGTCCTTGACGCGCCCGTCATCGACTGGGTGAACGTGCTGGCCCACCACGCGGAGCTGAACCGGATCCCGTCCGCCGTTGGCCGGTATGGCCAGCTGATGATGGGGCACAAAGTGGGCCGCCGGCTCACAGGACTTGCGGCGCCGGTGGACCTGAAATCAATGGACTGGGTGTCCCGTGCGGTTGAACTCAGGACGCCGACGCTCATCATCCACAGTGTCGACGACGAATATGTTCCCTACCAGCCCTCGGCCCTGCTCGCCGAAAAGAACCCGGAAATGGTCACCTTCGAGCCGTTCGAGGGGGCGCGGCACGCCAAGGAGTGGAACGCCGATCCGGTCCGGTGGGAAAGTCTGGTCAGGGCGTGGCTGCAGCAGCAGCTGGTGGCGCGGGTTAATCCGGGTTCTGGCGCCAATCCAGGTTCGGGCCCTGCTCAGCCTGCCTAAGAGGCTGTGCCGATCGCGGCGGTGACGGCTTTGGTGAGGCGCACCAGATCCCGGGGGTCCAGCTCGATGTCGAGGCCGCGCCGGCCGCCGGACACCAGGATGGTGTCCAGGGCGAGGGCGCTTTCGTCGATGACGGTGGGGGAGGGCTGCCGCTGGCCCAGCGGCGAAATTCCGCCCAGGACGTAGCCCGTGCGGCGTTCGGCTGCGGCGGGGTCCGCCATGGCGGCTTTCTTGCTGCCCAGCGCGGCGGCGATTGCTTTCAGGTCAAGGTTTCCGCTGACGGGAACGACGCCGACGGCGAGCCGGCCGTCGATCTCCACCATGAGCGTCTTGAAGACCCGTGCAGGATCGATGCCCAGGACCTCGGCGGCCTCCAGGCCGTAGCTGGCGGCGGCCGGATCGTGGGTGTACGGGTGCAGGTTAAAGGAAACGCCTGCCGCAGCCAGGACGGCTGTGGCAGGCGTTCCCTGCGACGTGTTCTTGCGCGCCATGCGGGGTCCGGCTCCTAGGCGTGGAGCCGGGCCGAGGCGGCCACCTTGCGCTTGATGCGCCCAAGCATGGCGGTCATGCCGCGCATGCGCAGGGGCGTGATGGCGCGGGTCAGGCCGAGCAGTTCCGGCATGTCGTCGGGAACAGCCAGGATCTCCTCTGCGGTGAGGCCGTCCAGTCCTTCATGGAGCACTCCGGCGAAACCCCGGGTGGTGGGGGCTTCCGGCGGCGCCTTGAAGAACAGCCGGTAAGCGGGGGACCCGCCGTCGTTCTTTTCCGTCTCAATCGTGAGGAAAAGGGGCGACTGGCATTCCACCACCTGTTCCAGCAGTTCCGGGTGGTTGTTCAGGCGCTCCGGCAGTTCCGGCAGGCCGCGGGAAAACTCCAGCAGGAGCTGGAGCCGTTCGGGCTCGCTCAGTGCCTGGAAGTCATCGACAATCTCCGCCAGCGCGGTGGGAAGTGCTTGTGTACTCATCACTTCCAGCTTACGCAGGTTGTCCAAGTCCGCCGCTTTTTTACGGGCATTTACCTCACGGCAACTGCCGGGACGGAGCCGCGTTCGGCGCCCTTGGCGATGGGCACGCGCACGGCGTTGCCCCATTCGGTCCAGGATCCGTCGTAGTTGCGGACGGTTTCGAAGCCGAGGAGGAACTTCAGGGCGAACCAGGTGTGGCTGGAGCGTTCGCCGATGCGGCAGTAGGCCACGACGTCGTCACCCTCGGTGAGGCCGGCCTCGCCCAGGTACAGCGACTCAAGCTCGGCGCGGCTGCGGTAGGTGCCGTCCTCTGCAGCTGCCCGGGCCCACGGGATCGAGGCCGCGGTGGGGATGTGGCCGCCGCGCAGGGCGCCTTCCTCGGGGTAGGCAGGCATGTGGGTGCGCTGGCCGGTGTACTCCTCGGGGGAGCGGACGTCGATCAGCGGCTTGCCCAGGTGGGCCAGGACGTCTTCCTTGAAGGCACGGATCGGGGTGTCGTTACGCTCCACGACGGGGTAGTCCGCAACCTCGGGCGTGGGGATGTCGGTGGTCAGGGCGCGGCCTTCGGCGATCCACTTGTCGCGGCCGCCGTCGAGCAGTCGGACGTCCTCGTGGCCGAACAGGCTGAAGACCCAGAGGGCATAGGCTGCCCACCAGTTGGACTTGTCACCGTAGATGACCACCGTGGTGTCGCGGGAGATGCCCTTCGCGGCGGCCAGGGCAGCAAACGCCTCGCCCTCCACGTAGTCACGGGTCACCTCGTCGTTCAGGTCGGTGTGCCAGTCGATCTTGACCGCGCCGGGGATGTGGCCGGTTTCGTAGAGCAGGACGTCTTCATCGGACTCCACCACCACGAGCTTGCCGTCATTAAGGGCGCCGGCGTCGATGGCCGCAGCCAGCCACTCGGTGGAAACAAGCCGCTCCGGGTGCGCGTAGGCGGCGAACTTCTCGTTCTGTTCAACGGGGTAGGACATGCGTATGGCCTTTCACTGAAACGGTCAGGTCAGACCGCCGGGACGGCGGGTCACTGCTCCAACACTAGCCACGGGCCGGTTTGAATGCTCCTGTGAGTTAACAGGACGAAATGTGTGCTTGCTCACGGCTACCCCGGTTGTAAGGCATAGCCCCCAGGGTGGCCGGCCAATGCCGGTATTCTTGCTGGGGACAAATCACCAGCAGAATGGACCGCTTTGGTACAGATCGAAAAGCTCGCCACCCGGACTCCGGCGGTGTCGGTTGATGAGCTCCTCAAAGGTTTCTACCCATCGCCCAGGTTTGGGCAGGTGTCCTTCGCAAGCTACCGGCCCGATCCGAAGCAGCCGAGCCAGGCCGCCGCAGTGCACGCGCTCCAGGCCTTTGCCGGAGGCGTCGGCAGCGGGGACGGCGGGGGACTGTTCAAGAGGCTTTTTGGAAAGAAGGAGACCACCCGCGCCGGCATTTACCTCGACGGCGGATTCGGCGTCGGAAAAACCCACCTGCTGGCCTCGCTCTGGCACGCTGCACCGGGCCCCAAGGCCTTCGGCACCTTCGTGGAATACACCAACCTGGTGGGTGCCCTGTCCTTCCGGAAGACGGTGGAGGCGCTGAGTTCCTACAAGCTTGTCTGCATTGATGAGTTTGAACTGGACGATCCCGGCGACACAGTCCTGATGTCCCGGCTCATGCGGGAACTGGCCGACGCCGGCGTGAAGCTCGCGGCCACCTCCAATACCTTGCCGGGCTCGCTGGGCGACGGCCGATTTGCCGCCGTGGACTTCCAGCGTGAAATCCAGGTCCTGGCGGACCAGTTCGACGTCATCCGGATCGACGGCGAGGACTTCCGCCACCGCGGGCTGCCGGCAGCTCCGGCCCCGCTGCGCAACAGCGAACTCCACGCCCACATGAAGGCGGAGTTTGACGGCAAAACCGTGGCCGAGGATGACTTCAGCACCCTGATCTCCCACCTTGCAGGCGTCCACCCCAGCCGCTACCGCAAGCTGATTGACGGTGTGGACGGAGTTGTCTGGCGGGACGTGGAAACCATTACCGAGCAGGCCGTGGCGCTGAGGTTCGTGGTGCTGGCCGACCGGCTCTACGACAAGGACGTCCCGATCCTTGCCAGCGGCGTGCCGTTCGACAAGCTGTTCACCGAGGACATGATGGCCGGTGGTTACATGAAGAAGTACTTCAGGGCCGTCTCCCGGCTCACCGCGCTGGCCCGCGAAGGCCAGAACCACGAGCCCTCGTAGAAGCGCAGGCCAGTAGCGCACAAACTCTTTCGGGGACACGAAAGGTGCCGGCGCCGCCTCTCGGCGGGACCGGCACCTTTTTTGACGTTTGGGGGCGAGGCCCGGGAAGTCCCTGGCTACGGAGCCTTCTCAGCCGGCGGAACGTTGTCCGCCGGTCCCTGGGTTGGCCTCTCGTTGGCTTTGTCAACGAGGGTGGAAGCGCCAGCCTGGACCTTATCTACCTGGCTTGCGTATTTGCCGTCCGTCTTGGAGTCGACAAAATCGCCTGCCTTGGTGATGCCGTCCTTGATGGCCTGCTCGTTGCCGCGGATCAGACCCTGAGCCTTGCCCTTTAGATCGTCAAGTAAACCCACGAGCACCTCCCTTCAATCGCGGAGCCAGTTCGCTCCTCCGCATTCGATCCTAACCCCGAAGAAGGTGCCTGCCAAGGAGTTCTTGACAAAATCTGTCAAACAGTATGCGGGCAAGAAAAAAGCAGCTCCGGAGAGCTGCTTCATTTCGTGGGCGATACTGGGATCGAACCAGTGACCTCTTCCGTGTCAGGGAAGCGCGCTACCGCTGCGCCAATCGCCCGGAGCCGGCAAAACCGGCGGTATCCTGGGTTCGGATCCCAAGGGATCAAGAGAGCGGACGACGAGATTCGAACTCGCGACATCCACCTTGGCAAGGTGGTGCTCTACCAGCTGAGCTACGTCCGCATTTTTGAAGTCCCGCCCGAGGGCCGAACGTTCAACTACAAGCAAGTCTCCTTGCTCTGGTGGGCGATACTGGGATCGAACCAGTGACCTCTTCCGTGTCAGGGAAGCGCGCTACCGCTGCGCCAATCGCCCATTGCATCCGGATATACCGGAAACCATGGCTTTCACCGAGGTGGGTACGGGATTCGAACCCGTGTATACGGCTTTGCAGGCCGCTGCCTCGCCTCTCGGCCAACCCACCGTGTAGGCGTTGATTCCTGGGAATCAGTGCCGTGACAGTGTCCTGCGAGCGGACGACGAGATTCGAACTCGCGACATCCACCTTGGCAAGGTGGTGCTCTACCAGCTGAGCTACGTCCGCATTTCGGAGCAGCGATTCCTTGCCTCATCGGCAGTTCGTCGCGTTCCAACGAGTAAGAACTCTATAGGAGGTTCCGGGAAACTCCAAATCGAGTGCGGGGGGCGTGGCCGGGGGAGGCGTTTTTCCTTGAATTCTAGGGAAATTTTCTAATTACAGCGGTGTAGTTTGAGGGCCTTTGCGGGCCTCCGGCGGCGATGTTTGGGAGATCTGGCCGTGTGGCGTGCAGCACTTCGGTGGCCGATTTCCTTTAACCGGCGATCGTCCGCTAGCATTCAAATGCATCGGGGCGATTGGCGCAGTGGTAGCGCGCTTCGTTCACACCGAAGAGGTCACTGGTTCGAACCCAGTATCGCCCACCGATGGAAAGTCCGTTCCGCCCAGGAAGTACAACTGGGAGGGGCGGGCTTTTCTGTTTCCACGTCGAAGAACCTGTTGCCGCAACACTGTCAGACCCCTGTGAAAGAGTCGCACCATGACCGCTCCACTCCTCGCCCACGCCACGGAATATGGCCGGATGTACGCCCGCTCCACCACGGAACAGTTCACAGTTCCCTCCATCACCACCGTCATCGGACAGCAGCCCCACGGCCTGGACGGCTGGTTCGGCTACATGGGCGCCAGCAGCCTGGCCAAGGATCCCTCGCTTCCGGAGATCCTCGGCAGCCCTGCAAGGGTGCGGCAGGCGGTGAACCGCGCGGCCAAGGCGGCCGAAACCTACCGGGACGAGGCAGCGCAGCGCGGGGACCGGGTGCACTACTACTGCGAACAGGTGGCACTGAGGGCCCTCGGCAGGCCGCACCTGATGAAGGAAGCCCGGGAGTCGCTTGCCTCCAACGGCGAGGAAGCCTTCGCCGCCCGCTTCGATGAGTGGTGGGAGCTGTTCCGGGTGGAGCCGGTTGCCCCGGAGATCACCGTGTGGAACAAGTCGGTCGGATACGCGGGAACACTGGACCTCGTCGCGCGGATCAACGGACGCACCTGCCTCATCGACTACAAGACCAAGGGAACCACGCGCGACGGCCAGGTGAAGCCGCTTGACGACAAGGTGGTCATGCAGCTTGTTGCCGGCATGAAGGCGGAGGAGAGCCTGGTGGATCCCGTGGCGGGGGAGTGGGAGCCGTGGCAGCACGGCGAATCCCCGGTCCTGCTCGCCGTCGCGATCGGTGAAACGGAGGTGCGGCCCGTCCGCGCAAATCCGGAGGTCCTCAAGCACCACTGGTGGAAGTTCTGCGCTCTGCGCCGGGTGTGGGAAATGTCCGCTGACACCGTGAGCGCCGGACCGGCGTTGCTGCCGTTGGCGCCGCCGGTGTTCTCCTGACCATCTGCGCCGGCCAGGCCGCAGCAACTAAACTGGACTGGATCCCTTTACCCGTTCACCGTGAGGAAATGACTGCACATGGCAATTCTGAATATCCGTATCATCGGCGATCCCGTGCTCCGCACGGTTGCCGACCCTGTCACGGATTTCGGGCCGGAGCTGGCCAGGCTCGTTGCCGACATGACCGAAACCATGGAGGACGTTGAAGGCGCAGGCCTGGCCGCGCCCCAGATCGGAGTCAGCCTCCGGGTCTTCACCTACCGGATCGGCGGCGTAGAAGGCCACATCATCAACCCGGTGCTGGAGAACAGCGAGGACTTCCAGCCGGATGAAGTGGAGGGGTGCCTCTCCATCCCCGGACTGGGCTTCCCCGTCCGCCGCTACCGCACCACCCGTGTCACCGGCGTCGACATGAACGGGAACCCCGTCTCAGTGGAGGCGGAGGGAATGCTTGCCCGCTGCTTCCAGCATGAAACGGACCACCTGGACGGCATCCTCTTCACCGACCGGCTGGAGGGCGAGGACCGCAAGGCCGCCCTGCGCTCCATCCGCAACGCCAACTACGACTCCATCACCGAAAAGACCACCGCCAAGCGCGCCAAGACCGTCGGCTCCAGTTTTGGCGGCGGCAGCTTTGGTGCCGCCGGATGAGGGTCCTTTTTGCCGGGACACCGTCCGTTGCCGTTCCCTCGCTGGATGCGCTGGTGGCCGCCGGCTTCGAGATCGTTGCGGTGCTGACCCGGCCGGATGCGCCGGTGGGCCGCAAACGCGTCCTCACGCCGTCGCCTGTTGCTGCCCGGGCCGCCGAGCTCGGCATCGACGTCATCCACGCCTCCCGGGTGGACGCAGCCGTCACCGAACGGATCGCCGAAGCCCGTCCCGACGTGGCAGCCATCGTCGCCTACGGCGGGCTTGTGCCCCGGGCGGCCCTGGACATTCCGCAGCACGGCTGGATCAACCTGCACTTCTCCCTGCTGCCGGCCTGGCGCGGCGCGGCTCCTGTGCAGCGCGCCGTCATCGCCGGCGACGACGTCACCGGCGCCGTGACGTTCCAGCTCGAGGAGGGGCTCGACACCGGTCCCGTCATCGGCACGCTGACCGAGGCCGTTGGCGAGCAGGACACCTCCGGAGCGCTGCTTGAACGGCTGTCCCACAGCGGCGCCGTCCTGCTCGCCCAGACGCTATCCGCCGTCGGAGCCGGTGCGGCGTCGCCCCGTCCCCAGCAGGGGGAAGTGACGCTGGCGCCCAAGCTGACTCTCGACGACGGCCGCATCGACTGGTCGGAGCCGGCACTGTCCGTTGGCCGGCGGGCACGCGGCGTGACACCCGAACCGGGAGCCTGGACCACCCTGGACGGACAGCGGCTGAAGCTCGAGCCGGTGCGGCTCCGCCCCGACGTCACCGATGTACGGCCCGGACAAGTGGCTTTGGCCGGCAAGGGGGTGCTGGTGGGTACGGGCTCACATGCCGTTGAACTCACCAAAGTGCAGCCTGCCGGTAAGAAAATGATGGCCGCAGCCGATTGGGCGCGCGGCCAGGCTTCCCTTGAAAGCGTGGTATTCCAATGAGTGACTCCGGCAGAAGCGGATCCGGGCAGGGCCGTTCCGGCCGCGGTGGATCCGGCACAGGCGGATCGGGCACAGGCGGATGGGGCCAGCGCCAGGGCGGGGGAGGGCCCAGCCGCCGCAACGCTCAAGGCAGGGAGCGGAACCGCGGCGCTCAGCGCAACTTCACTGAGAATGCTCCGTCGCAGCGCACCCGCAGGGCAGACCCGGCAAGGCTGGTGGCTTTCGAAGTGCTGCGCGCGGTCGCGGCAGAGGACGCGTACGCCAACCTCGTCCTGCCGGCGCGCATCCGCCAGCACGGCCTCGACCGGCGCGACGCCGGGTTCGCCACCGAACTCAGCTACGGCGCGCTGCGGAACCAGGGTACCTACGACGGCATCCTGTCCCGCTGTGTGGACAGGCCTTTGGAGAAGCTGGATCCGGCCGTCCTGGATGCCCTGCGCATCGGCGTCCATCAGCTGCTCGCAATGCGCGTTCCCGCCCACGCCGCCTTGGACCAGACTGTCGGCCTGGCCCGGGCAGTCATCGGCGCCGGCCCTTCTGCGCTGATCAATGCCGTCCTCCGGAAGGTGGCGGCCCGCAGCCTGGACGAATGGCTGGCCGAACTGGTGGCCGGCGAGCAGGACGAGAACAAAGTTGCCGCCATCCGCTACGCCCATCCCGAGTGGATCGTCCGTGCCCTGCGCCAGTCCCTGGTGGCCCACGGGCGCCCGGTCAGTGAAATCAGCGAGCTGCTGGAGGCGGACAACGCCGCGCCGGTGGTGAACCTGGTGGCCCTTCCCGGGCTGGGAAGCCTGGATGAGGCACTGGAGAGCGGTGCAGTTCCCGGCGAACTGGTGGAAGGATCCGCCCTCTCCAGCGGCGGTGACCTCGGCCGGCTGGAGTCTGTCCGGTCCGGCACAACGCGCGTGCAGGACGTCGGTTCGCAGCTGGTGGCCCGGGCCCTGGCCGCGGCCAGCCTCGTTGCAGCAGAGCCCGAGGCAGGAGAGCCCGGGACCGCAGACGCAGACCACGCTGTACCAGGGGGAGGCCGCGCCGGCGAGGCCTGGCTTGACCTTTGCGCCGGACCCGGCGGCAAGGCTGCCCTCCTCGGCGCGCTGGCGAACGAACGCGGGGCCACGCTGCTGGCCAACGAGCCCGCCCCGCACCGGGCCAAGCTGGTCAGCCAGGCACTCTCCGCCGTGCCGTCGGACGTCTGGACCGTACGGACCGGCGACGGCCGCGAGGTGGGGGCCGAACGGCCCGCCGCCTTTGACCGTGTGCTTGTAGACGTGCCCTGCAGCGGGCTCGGAGCCCTGCGCCGCCGGCCCGAATCCCGCTGGCGCCGCACCCCGAAGGACCTGGCGGACCTGGGGCCGCTGCAGCGCGAACTGCTGAACTCCGCCCTGGCGGCCGTCCGGCCCGGCGGCGTGGTGGCCTACGTGACCTGCTCGCCGCACCCTGCCGAAACCACCGCGGTGGTCAGCGACGCCCTGCGCAAACGCGAGGACCTGGAGTTGCTGGATGCCGGCAGCGTGCTGGACTCCGTCAGCCTCGGTGGCGGCCTGGAGGCGGGGCATGAGAAGACTGCCCAGCTGTGGCCGCATGTCCACAGCACGGATGCGATGTTCCTCGCCCTGATCCGCCGCAAGCGCTGACTTTCCGCCCGGTCACGCAACCACCGCCCGATCCCATACCCCGGACTCCTGTCCCGCGAAAGGACCCCGCATGACGCAGTGCTGCATCAACCCCAGCATCCTCTCCGCCGACTTCGTGAACCTCGAAGCCGAGCTGCAGAAAATCAGCAACGCCGACTCCGTGCATGTGGATGTGATGGACAACCACTTTGTCCCCAACCTCACCCTGGGACTTCCCGTGGTCCAGCGGATCCAGGCGGTCAGCCCGGTCCCGCTGGACGCCCACCTCATGATTTCCGACGCCGACCGCTGGGCGCCCGGTTATGCGGACGCGGGCGTTGCTTCCGTGACATTCCACGCCGAGGCGTCGATCGCGCCGGTGAAGCTGGCGCGCGAGCTGCGGGCCAGGGGTTCGAAGGCCGGGATGGCGCTGCGGCCCGCCACCGCGCTGGAGCCATACCTGGACATGCTTTCGGAGCTGGACATGCTGCTGATCATGACAGTGGAGCCCGGCTTCGGCGGCCAGGCGTTCCTTGATCTCACGCTGCCCAAGATCCGCCGCGCCCGCGCCGCGGTCGAGGGGTCCGGAGTGAACGTCGCCATCCAGGTTGACGGTGGCATCACGGAGGAAACCATAGTCCGCGCCGCGGAGGCCGGGGCGAACGTCTTCGTCGCCGGGTCCGCAGTGTACGGGGCACCGGATCCGTCCGGGGCCATTGACCGGCTGCGCAAGGCCGGCAGCCTCTAGCCCCAGTCCTTACGAGTGCAGTCCTAAGAGCCCGATCCTTAGGTACCCAGTTCTCCAACGTCCGGTCATGCGGCCGTCACGGGCCGAAACCGGCCTGCGTGACGGCCGCATGACGTTTTGCAGCGGGAATAGCCTGGGCACCCGCCAAGTTGTGTCAGAATAGCAACACACAATACGTGCTCCGGGGTCGGTGTAAGTCCGAACCGGCGGTGACAGTCCGCGACCCGCGAGCCGGTGTTTCCTTTTCGGAAATCCCGGCGGACGGTTGAACCGGTGAAATTCCGGTACCGACAGTTAAAGTCTGGATGAGAGAAGCACGTACAGCTGTACTTGTGGCGTTCCAAAACGCCGCTGCGTTTCGCTGTCGTATACCCCCGGAGCCGTCAGGGCTTTTGAGGGAAGGAACGACACACCCGCATGGATATCCTGCGTTGGCTCTTCGAAGCACAGATTCCCGTGGGCGGATCCGTGCTGATTCTCCGCGAAGTGCTGGGCAACATCTTTGGCCTGGCCAGTGCCCTCGGCGGCATGCGGCGCAAGGTCTGGGCGTGGCCGGTAGGCATCGCCGGAAACCTTCTGCTTCTGACCGTATTCCTCGGTAACATCTTCGGCTCCGCCACGCCCGCCACCCTTTGGGGCCAGGCCGGGCGGCAGGTCATGTTCATCATCGTGGCCGTCTACGGATGGCAGCGCTGGCAGCAGAGCCGCCGCTCGGCAGGGACCTCGACGGCGATCGCGCCCGCCTGGGCCAGCCCGAGGACCCGGGTGGTGCTGGTGCTCGCGCTTGCGGCCGGGACCGCCGCCCTCACCCCGATCTTCAACTCCCTCGGCTCCTACCCGCCCGTGTGGGCCGACGCCTGGACCTTCACCGGCTCGCTCCTGGCCACCTACGGCATGGCCCGCGGCTGGACCGAGTTCTGGCTGATCTGGGTTGCCGTGGACATCGTGGGCGTCCCGCTGCTTTTCAGCGCCGGATACTACGCCAGTGCCTTCATGTACCTCTTCTACGGCTTCTTCACCCTGGCCGGCTTCGTCGTCTGGTGGCGGGCCTCCCGCAGCCAGGCCCAGGCGGACGCCACTGCCGTCAAGGTTGAAACCGCCTTCCCGGACCCGGCGGTGTCCAAGTGACTGCCGCCCAGACGCCGGTAACGGCCTTCTCCGCCGCTGAGATTGCCGCTATGGACACTGCCCTGGAAGCCGCCCTGCAGGGACCCCGCGGAGCCAATCCGCTGGTGGGCGCCGTCGTCGTCGGGCCTGACGGCCGCCAGCTGGTCACGGGTTACCACCGCGGTGCCGGCACCGCGCACGCCGAAGCCGACGCGATAGCGGCGGCGGTCAGCACCGGCGTCGACCTTTCCGGATCCACCATGGTGGTCACCCTGGAGCCGTGCAACCATGTGGGCCGCACCGGCCCCTGCGCGCAGGCGATTATCGACGCCGGGATAGCGAACGTCGTGTACGCCGTCGACGACCCCCATGACCCGGCCGCCGGCGGGGCCGCCACCCTGCGGGCCGCGGGAGTGGGCGTGCGGAGCGGACTGGCCGCCGGGCGCGCGCTGGAGCTGAACCGCCGCTGGTTCCAGGCTGTGGGCGCCCATCGCCCGTTTGTCACCCTGCACATCGCCCAGACCCTGGACAGCAGGATCGCGGCGGAGGACGGAACCAGCCAGTGGATTTCCAGCCCGGAGTCGCTGGCCGACAACCACGGCATCCGGAACCGGATCGACGCCATCCTGGTGGGAACGCAGACCGTGCTGGTGGACAACCCCCGCCTGACAGCCCGGGACGCCAGCGGCGAGACCACCGGAAATCAGCCGCTGCGGGCGGTCATGGGACTACGCGACGTGCCGGAAGACGCGGCCGTTCGCGGCGATGACGGCAAGGTCCTGCACCTGCCGACGCGTGACCCGCGGGAGGCGCTGGACATGCTCTTCGCCGCGGGCACCAGGCACGTCATGGTGGAGGGCGGCTCAAGAATCCTCAGCGCCTTCCTGGCCGAAGGGCTTGTGGACGAACTCATCGTCTACCTGGCGCCCACTCTGCTGGGCTCCGGAACGCCGGCCCTCAACGGCCTGGGCATCGGAACGCTGGCCGACGCGCAGCGCTGGGAGTGGGATGCAGCGTCCGGCGGCGCCGTCCAGTACCTGGGCAGGGACCTCCGCCTGCACCTGCTCCCGGAGGAAACCGCCGTGTCAGACGAAACCCAAGACCCGCCCGCCGCGGTACACAGCGCAGCGGCACACGCAACGTCAACCGATTCACTACCTGCCCGCACAGCAGCGGGCACAGCCATGGGAGGCTACTGATGTTCACCGGAATTATCGCCGAACAGGGAAAGGTCCTGTCCGTGGACCGGAACGGGGACACGAGCGCAACGCTGCGCCTGCACGCCCCGGGGACTGCGGACGGCCTGCCGCTGGGCGGCTCGATCGCTGTCAACGGCGTGTGCCTCACGGCCACGGCCATTGACGGCAAGGACTTCAGCGTCGACGTCATGGGCGAGACCCTCATCCGCAGCACCATTGGCGAGCTGGCCGTCGGCGACCCCGTCAACCTGGAACGCTGCGTCCCCGCCGGCGGGCGCCTGGACGGCCATGTGGTCCAGGGGCACGTGGACGGGGTCGGTGAACTGCTCGAACGTGAACCGCAGGGAAACTGGGAACGGCTCCGCTTCGGCGTTCCCCAGCGCCTGGCCCGCTACATTGCGGAAAAGGGTTCCATCGCCATCGACGGCGTCTCCCTCACCGTCACGGCTGTCAGCCCGGCAGCCGAGACGGCACCGTGGTTCGAGGTGGGGCTCATCCCCACGACCCTCGCAGATACCGGCCTCGGCGCGAAGCCGGCCGGCAGCCGGGTGAACCTTGAGGTGGACGTGCTGGCTAAGTACACCGAGCGGCTGCTCGCGTTCCGCACGGCCGGCCCGGAAACCGGCACGGAAGGTACTGCAGTTTCGGAAGCAACGGAGGTTCAGCGGTGAACGGCACAGTAAATCTGAAGGGCACAGTAAATCTGACCGGCGCAGCAAAACCCGACCCGGCGGTTTCCGCTGACGTGACTTCCGCCGCCCTTGGGCTGGACACCATTGAGGACGCCGTCCGCGCCATGGCGTCCGGCCGGCCCGTACTGGTAGTGGACAACGAGGACCGGGAAAACGAAGGCGACATCATTTTCGCGGCCCAGCACGCGACGCCGGCGCTCATGGGCTGGACCATCCGGTACAGCTCCGGCGTCATCTGCGTGCCGCTCGACGGCGCCCGGGCCGACGCGCTGGAACTGCCGCCCATGGTGGAGGTCAACCAGGACGCGAAGGGCACGGCCTACACCGTCTCCTGCGACGCCGCCACCGGCGTCAGCACCGGCATCTCGGCCACTGACCGCGCGCTCACGGCCCGCATCATCGCCGATCCGCAGAGCGGTCCGGACACGCTGACCCGTCCCGGGCATATTTTCCCGCTGCGGGCCGTTAATGGGGGAGTGCGTGAACGCCCCGGCCACACCGAAGCGGCCGTCGACCTCTGCCGGCTCGCCGGCCTGGAGCCGGTGGGCGTGATCGCAGAAGTTGTATACGACGACGGGGAGATGATGCGGCTGGATGGCCTCCGGGTGTTCGCTGCCGAGCACGGCTGCCCCTTGATCTCGATCGAGGACCTGGTTGCCTATCTGGGAGCTGACCACCGTGTATCTTCGCAGGAGAGCACTTTGGAAGTCAGTCCGGCCGGAGAAGGGGAAACACGATGACGGCATATCAAGCAGCGGAAGCGGGCAGCAACGGGCGGCAGCCGCATCCCGTGAGCAGCGGCCCGGTGGTCCAGCTGCCCACGGCCTTCGGCGATTTCGTGTCGCAGGCCTGGACCGATCTGGTGACCGGCGCTGAACACCTGGCAGTCAGCTCCCCGAATCCGCCCAAGGACGGCAAGGCGCCCCTGGTGCGCCTGCATTCGGAATGCCTCACCGGCGATGTTTTTGGTTCCTACCGGTGCGACTGCGGCGAACAGCTCGCGTACGCCCTGGAGATGATCGCCGAGAACGGCGGCACGCTCCTGTATCTGCGCGGCCAGGAAGGCCGGGGCATCGGACTGGCCAACAAGATCAAGGCCTACGCCCTGCAGGAGGCAGGGTTCGACACCGTCGAGGCCAACGAGCAGCTCGGACTGCCGGTGGACGCCCGCTGCTACAAGGCCGCGGCGCAGATCCTTGCCGAGATGGGCCTGCACGAGATCCGGCTGCTGAGCAACAACCCGGACAAGCAGAACCGCCTGGCCACGGCCGGCGTGAGGGTCGTCGAGATGGTGCCCACCGAGGTGCCGTCCCGGGAGCAGAACCTCCGGTACCTGCAGACCAAGAAGGACCGCATGGACCACCTGCTGACCCTCGATACCGAGACCGCGGGACTGCCCCGCACCGGCACCGATACCTTTGACAACGAACAAGACTGAACGGACCAGGAAGACTTTATGAGCGGACACGGCGCACCCCAGATTGACCTCACCACCCTCGACCCCGCGGAAACCTCGCAGCTGAAGCTGGCGATCGTCGCGGCAAGCTGGCACACGCAGATCATGGACGGCCTGCTGGACGGCGCCCTGCGTGCCGCCAAGGACGCCGGCATCAACGAACCCACAGTGCTGCGCGTCCCGGGCAGCTTCGAGCTTCCGGTGGCTGCCGCGCGGCTGGCACCGCACTTTGACGCCGTCGTGGCCCTCGGCGTCGTTATCCGCGGCGGAACGCCGCACTTTGACTACGTCTGCCAGGCCGCGACGTCGGGACTCACCGACGTGAGCGTCAGCACCGGCGTGCCGGTCGGGTTCGGTGTGCTCACCTGCGACACCGAAGAGCAGGGCCTGGACCGCGCAGGACTGCCCGGATCCTCCGAGGACAAGGGGCACGAGGCCGTCACAGCCGCATTGTCCACGGCTCTGTTGCTCAAGAACTACTAGGGTACATTTCCCCAGCTCCAGGACAGCTGCGGGGATGCGGGCGCAAGCGCACAGCGTGTGTAACCGCTCACATCCCCGCCGTCATGGAACGGACCGACAGGCGGGCACCGGCCCCGAGCAAGTAGGCTGGAGGGCGTGAAGAATTTCGAGACGCTGTTCGCAGAACTGAGCGAGAAGGCAGCGACCCGCCCCGAGGGCTCCCGCACCGTCGCCGAACTGGAGTCGGGAATCCACGGCATCGGCAAGAAGGTCGTGGAGGAAGCGGCCGAAGTCTGGATGGCCGCCGAGTACGAATCGGACGAGGCCGCCGCCGAAGAGATCTCGCAGCTCCTGTACCACCTGCAGGTCCTGATGCTCGCCAAAGGACTCAGCCTGGAAGACGTCTACAAGCATCTTTAGCCGCCTCCGCGTGGCCCCGCTTGCCTGACCCAAACTTCCAAACCAGAAAGACCCCCAATGCTGCGTGTAGCCGTACCCAACAAGGGATCCCTGTCCGAAGCCGCCTCCGCCATGCTGTCCGAGGCGGGCTACCGCCAGCGCCGGGACAGCCGTGAGCTGGTCATGGTGGACCCGGACAACGACATTGAGTTCTTCTTCCTCCGCCCCCGGGACATCGCCGTGTACGTCGGGCAGGGAACGCTCGACGTCGGAATCACCGGCCGCGACCTCCTGCTGGACGCGCAGGTTGAGGCAGAGGAACTGCTTCCGCTCGGCTTTGCCGCCTCAACGTTCCGCTTTGCCGGCCCGATCGGGGACTTCGGCAGTGTGGAGGAACTCGAAGGCAAGCGCCTCGCCACCAGCTACGACGGGCTTCTGCGCGACTACCTCGCCGAGCGCGGCATCAAGGCGAAGGTGGTCCGGCTGGACGGAGCGGTGGAATCCTCCGTGCGCCTCGGCGTCGCGGACGCCATCGCCGACGTCGTCGAGACAGGCAACACGCTCAAGGCCGCCGGCATGGAAATCTTCGGTGATCCGATCCTCCGTTCCGAGGCCGTCCTCATCCGCCGCACCGGCGAGGGCGGCGCGGCCAACGGCACGGCCAAGGAAATCGACGTCCTGATCCGCCGCCTGCAGGGTGTCCTGGTGGCGCGGCAGTACGTGCTGATGGACTACGACATCCGCAAGGAACTCGTGGAGCAGGCCGCCGGCCTCACCCCGGGCTTGGAATCACCCACCGTCTCGCCGCTGCGCGATTCCGACTGGGTGGCCGTGCGCTCCATGGTGCCCAAGAAGGAAACCAACCGGATCATGGACGAGCTGTACGACCTCGGCGCCCGCGCCATCCTGGTCAGCAGCATCCACGCCTGCCGGATCTGACCCGGTTTCCCTCAGCACACCCCAGCAGTACAACAGGAGAAGTCATGGCTGTAGCCGTCCGCGTTATTCCCTGCCTGGACGTAGATTCCGGCCGCGTGGTTAAGGGCATCAATTTTGAGGGCCTCCGCGACGCCGGGGACCCTGTGGAACTGGCACACCGTTACGACAACGCCGGCGCCGACGAACTGACCTTCCTCGACGTCACGGCATCGTCCGGCAACCGGGAAACGACGTTCGACGTCGTCCGCCGCACCGCCGAGGAAGTGTTCATTCCGCTGACCGTCGGCGGCGGCGTCCGCGGCGTGGCCGAGGTGGACAAGCTGCTGCGGTTCGGGGCTGACAAGGCCTCCATCAACACCGCAGCGGTGGCCCGCCCCGACGTCATCGATGAAATCACGAGGCACTTCGGGTCCCAGGTGCTGGTGCTGTCCGTGGACGCCCGGCGCGTCCGCCCCGGATCCCAGCCCACGCCGTCGGGCTTTGAGGTAACCACTCACGGCGGCCGCCAGGGCACCGGAATCGACGCCATCGCCTGGGCCAGGGAAGCGGCGGACCGCGGAGTCGGCGAGATCCTGCTGAACTCCATCGACGCCGATGGCACCAAGGACGGCTTCGACCTCGAGCTCATCCGGCTGGTCCGCTCCGCCGTCAAGGTTCCGATCATCGCCTCCGGCGGCGCGGGGGAGCCTGCTCACTTCCCGCCCGCCGTCCGGGCCGGAGCAGACGCCGTACTCGCAGCCTCGATCTTCCACTGGGGCCCGGACGACATGATGTCCCAGGTCAAGACAGCAATCCGCGACGCCGGCTTCGAGGTCCGCTGATCTCCACCCGCGGCTCACAAAAGCAAGGCGGGGTCACTTACCGCCCAATAACCTCCGGAGATTGGGCGGTAAGTGACCCCGCCCTAGCCTCGCAAGCTCGGCCAGGGAACCCTGGGGGCGTGGGCCCACCCGCGTTGCTTTATTAAAGCCCGACTTCGGCTGACTGGAGGAGGGCGACGGCGTCCGGTTGGCCTTCGAAGGTGACCAGCGCATGGCGCGTGCGGCCGTGGGCATGCATCAGTAGCTCGCCCGGTTCCCCGACGATCGCCACGGACACCGGTGCGCGCTTGGCGACGTGCCGGGGGCCGGAGGGGCTGACGAGGACGATGCCCAGGTCCACGCCGCGGTAGAGGATCGCCGCCCGCTTGACCAGTTCATCCCACAGGGCGTCCGAGTATTCCTCGTCGAGGGCCCGGGGCGCCCAGCGGTCAACGGCGCGCCGGATATCCTCCGTGTGGACGAAATATTCGATCAGGTTGGAGCTCTCGTCGAGGGCCTTGATCTTCATGGGCGACAGCGCGGGCGGTCCTGCACGGAACGAGTTCACGAGCTTGGCGTAGTCGTCCGCGGTCCTGAGCTTTCCGGCCAGCCGGGCGGTCGCCTTGTCCGACGCCTTGGACAGGCTCTTGATGATCAGGCCCAGCCCGACGGCAGCCTTCCGCTCACGCAGGTACAGGTGGGCTGCGAGGTCCCTGGTCTTCCAGCCCTTGCAGAGCGTGGGGGAGTCAGGACCGGCCGCCAGCAGGGTCTCGGCCAGGACTTCTCGGGATGGATCGACGAAATGCATCACTTGGAAAACTAGCACGTCCCCGGTGGAGTTGCGCAGTCTGTTGGTCCCGGTGAATTTGTGCCGTTCTTCACGAGGGTGCTGCCCCGTTCCCGAAAGGGAAGATCTTCAAGAACTCCAAGCTTTTTCCAAGCTGATGCACCAAGTATTTGCAGGGGGAGTGCACGCAAACCGGCTCCAGCGCATCATCAGACGCATTGGGTCTGCTTCCGGGGGGTGAGCCGGGAGTCTGCAGTGGAGCGAACAAAGAGAGAAAACTCCATCTGTGGCGTGAGGACATGCAATGAGCACTCTAAAGAAAATGGGCACCCTCGGCAGCCTCGGACTGCTTGTCTCGGGCAGCCTGATCTTCGGTTCCACGAACGCTGCCATGGCGGCGACGTGCCGGACGGGCCTCGCCGCCCCCGCCAGCACCACCTTCACGGGGACGCTGGTGACGGCTACCAACTTCGAAAGAAACACCCTGTCGCCGTTCGTCAAAAGCACTGCGGGGACCGGAACGGTGGCAGTGACGAGCCCCAAGGCACACTCCGGAACATGCTCCGTTCGGATCCGGGCCACGGATACAACAGGTTCGGTGGCGAACATGAAGCTGGCGCTGGCCGCCGGCACCAAACGGGCCAGTGCCGACGCCTGGGTGAACATCACCACCGGCGGCCTTGCCGGCAACAATGTGCCGTACGTACGGTTCTTCTCGGGTTCGACCCGGGTGGCGGATGTCTTCCGCAACAACGCCAACGGAGAGCTGTGGCTGCGGATCGCCAATCCAAGCGGCACGGTCAGCTACACCAGGCTCCGGGCCGCCAGCGTCCCGCTGAATACCTGGCAGCACATCAGGATGCAGGTGCGCGCCGACGGCGCCAGGTCCTCCGTCCAGATCTGGTTCGGAACAGTTCAGCTGTTCAACAGAACGGTGAATCTGCCGTCCGCCTTACTGAGCCGGGTACAGTTCGGCGCAGAGCACCCGCGCCAGATGGGCGACAGCTACGTCGACGACGTCGTGGTGAAGCGTTCCGCTTCCTGACCGGCTGTCACCGCGCGGGCCGATTCAGCCAGCCGCACGGCCCGCAGTGGCTCCACGCCCCTGCGGGCCGTGCGTGTGTCCGGGCCCCGGGCGGTGTGTGTCTGGCCGGAGCACGGGGTCCCGCGGCGTTTGTGCCGGCGGCCTGCGATGGGCACTAGACTTGACGTGATGTCTGAGCAGCCCGCCCCCAGCCCCGCCCCCGCCCGAACCGCCGATGCCCCGTTCCCTGGCGACGGCGAAAGCCTTCTGCCGGGAGGCCCCCTCCCCGCCGAGATTGCCTCGGCGCTGAAGCGGGACGGCGCCGGGCTCGTGGCTGCCATCGTGCAGCAGTTCGACACCAACGAGGTCCTCATGCTGGGCTGGATGGATGACGAGGCCCTGAACCGGACCATGACCACCGGCCGCGTGACGTTCTACTCGCGTTCCCGCCAGGAGTACTGGCGGAAGGGTGACACCTCCGGCCACGTGCAGTGGGTCAAGTCGGTGGCCCTGGACTGCGACGGCGACGCCCTCCTCGTGCGGGTCGACCAGGTGGGGGCAGCATGCCACACCGGCACGCGCACCTGCTTTGATGGCCGGGCCTTCGATGTTGTGGCAGGCCCGGCCAACTAGCGGCCCGCCTCTTCCACCCAACCCGGCCCATAGCCCCATAGGCACCCCCCCAAGAACAGACGGAGAACCAATAACCATGCAGGACCTCGGAATCATCAGCCCTGGCCTGGAGGAATTCCGGGAACTCGCCGCCCACAGCCGCGTCATCCCTGTCCGGCTCAAAGTGCTGGCCGATGCTGAAACTCCGATCGGGCTGTACCGGAAGCTGGCGCAGGGCCAGCCGGGCACGTTCCTCATGGAGTCGGCGGCTGTCGGCGGCGCCTGGTCCCGCTACTCCTTCATTGGTTCCCGGTCCCGGGCCACGCTGACCACAAAGGACGGCGAGGCGCACTGGCTGGGTGAGCCGCCGGCGGGCGTTCCCGTGGACGGAAACCCCGTGGACGCCATCCGGGACACCATCGAGGCGCTGCGCACCGACCGGTTCGACGGGCTCCCGCCCTTTACCTCCGGCCTGGTGGGCTTCCTCGGCTGGGAGACGGTGCGCCACTGGGAAAAGCTGACCAGCCCGCCCGAGGACGACCTGCAGCTGCCCGAAATGGCGCTGAACCTCGTCACCGACATGGCTGTCCACGACAACATGGATGGCACAGTGCTGCTGATCGCCAACGCCATCAACTTCGATAACAGCTCCGAGCGGGTCGACGAGGCCTGGCATGACGCCGTCGCCCGCGTGAAGGAACTGCTGGCGCGCATCAGCACCCCGGTGGTCCAGCCGGTGTCGGTGCTGGAGCCGGCCGCCCTCGATTTTGCCGCCAGTGTCCAGGAACGCTGGCACGAGCCCGAGTACCTCGCCGCCCTCGACCGCGGCAAGGAAGCGATCGTGGACGGCGAAGTCTTCCAAGTGGTCATCTCACGCCGGTTCGAGATGGAGTGCGGGGCGTCGCCGCTGGACGTCTACCGGGTGCTGCGCAACACCAACCCGAGCCCCTACATGTACATCTTCAGCCTGGAGGATGCCGCCGGCCGCCAGTACTCGATCGTCGGGTCGTCGCCGGAGGCGCTGGTAACCGTCACGGGTGAGGACGTCATCACGCACCCCATCGCCGGGTCCCGCCCGCGCGGCAAGACCGTGGACGCGGACAAGGCCCTGGCCGAGGAACTCCTCGCCGACCAGAAGGAACGGGCCGAACACCTCATGCTGGTGGACCTGTCCCGCAACGACCTTTCGAAGGTGTGCGTGGCGGGCTCCGTCGACGTCACCCAGTTCATGGAGGTGGAGCGTTTCAGCCACATCATGCACCTGGTCTCCACCGTCGTCGGACGGCTGGCCCCCACGGCCAAGGCCTATGACGTGCTGAAGGCGACCTTCCCGGCCGGAACCCTGTCCGGCGCCCCGAAGCCCCGCGCACTGCGCCTGCTCGATGAGCTCGAGCCGCACCGGCGGGGCATCTACGGCGGCGTAGTGGGCTACCTGGACTTCGCCGGCGACATGGACATGGCCATCGCCATCCGTTCCGCGCTCCTGCGCGAGGGCCGCGCGTATGTCCAGGCCGGCGGCGGCATCGTGGCGGACTCCAGCAACCCGGCCGAGGCGCAGGAAACCGTCAACAAGGCGGCTGCCCCGCTGCGCGCTGTCCACACGGCCGGCTCGCTGCACAACATCACGCCGGCATCTGTGAGCACTCCCGATCCGGCGGAAGAGGCAAACTCCTGATGGCCGATCCCGCAGGATCCGCCTCGCCGGCAAAAGTGCGCAGCACGGTGCCGGGCTGGGCGCGCAAGTCCACCGTGGTGCTGCTGATCGCTGCCCTTGCGCTGGCGGCCTTCGGCACCACCACCCAGACCTGGCTGACGGTCCACCTGGACCCCCAGCAGGTGGGCCAGGCTGCCGGCGGCGAAGGCGGCCTCCAGGTGCAGGGCAGCAAAGCTGCGACTACGGTCACCGCCCTGGCCCTCGTCGCGCTGGCGGGCGGCCTTGCGGCCTCGATCGCCGGGAAAATCGCCCGCTGGATCATCACCGCCATCATCGTGCTTGCGGCTGCCGGCATCATCGCCGCCGCCGCCACGGTGCTCGCTGACCCCCTCGCTGCGGCGCAGGGGTCCATCGCCGCCGCCACCGGGGTCTCGGGCGGCAGCGCGGACGTGAGCGTCAGTGTCTTTCCGGTGCTCGCTGTCGTCGCAGGTTCCCTGCTGGCCGCCTGCGGCCTGCTGGTGGTTCCGGCGGGGCGGCATTGGAAGTCCCGCACCAAGTACGACGCCGCCGCGGCCGGTCCGGCGGGTCAGCAGGCAGGTCCCGTGGACGAGATCGACAGCTGGGACAGGCTCTCCCGGGGCGACGACCCCACCTAGGCTGCAGGTCACGCAGCCATGCGCCCGGGCCGCGATGCCGAAGGCCGCGGCAAAAAATGGCAGAATGTAAGCAGTATTGATCCTGAGGAGATTCACATGAGCAAAGCCACTGTTTCCGGTACAAAGCCCGCGGCCCCCAAGGAGCACCACGGCATCGACCACAGCATTGACCTCGGCCACGGCAACAGCCCGGCCGCGTGGACCTGCGTGATCGTCATGCTCATCGGCGCCCTCATCGCCGCCATCGCCTTCGTCATCGCCAACGCCCCGATCTTCTGGAGCGGCATCGGCGTCATGGTCCTCGGCCTGCTGGCCGGCTTCATCATGCGCAAGGCAGGCTACGGCGTGGGCGGCAGCAAGATCAAGAACTCCGGCCACTAACCGTGACGGTTCTCGACGACATCAACGCCGGTGTCAGGGAGGACATGGAGGGCCGCAAGCGGCTCGTGTCCCTCGCGGAACTGAAGGACCGCGCCCTGGCGGCTGCTCCCGCCCGCGACGCCTGGGCTGCCCTCGGCGGCACCTCCGCGGACCGCGGCGAGCTGAAAGTCATCGCCGAGATCAAGCGCCGCAGCCCCTCCAAGGGCGACCTCGCCAGCATCGCGGACCCCGCGTCGCTGGCCGTGCAGTACGCCGACGGCGGAGCAGCGGTGATCAGCGTGCTCACCGAGCAGCGCCGTTTCAACGGTTCGCTGGCCGACCTGGACGCCGTCCGCGCCCGGGTTGATGTCCCGCTGCTGCGCAAGGACTTCACGCTGGACGAGTACCAGATCTGGGAAGCCCGTGCACATGGTGCGGACCTCATCCTCCTGATCGTCGCCTCCCTCTCGGACCAGCAGCTGCGCGAGTTCAGTGCACTGAGCCGTGAGCTCGGCATGAACGTGCTGGTGGAAACCCACACGCCTGAGGAAGTGGAGCGCGCCGTGGCCGCCGACGCCAGGATCATCGGCGTCAACGTCCGCAACCTCAAGACGCTCGACGTCGACCGCTCCGTTTTCGCCTCACTCGCCGGCAGCATTCCCGCCGGCGCAGTGGTGGTTGCGGAGTCGGGGGTTCGGAACGCCGACGACGTTGCGCACTATGCGGCGCACGGTGCCAACGCCATCCTCGTAGGGGAGGCGCTCGTCAGCGACGCCACCCCGCGTGAACGCATCGCGGAGTTCACAGCGGCCGGGGCCGCGGCCATCGCCGCCCGGGCCTGAGCTCCCACCCAACCGTGGCACCGTCTGTCCGCACACCGTGTGCGGACAGATGGCGCCTGACATCGATAAGAAAAAGTGAACAGGATGGTGAGACTGATGGCCGACGCGCCAACAGCCGGCTCTGACGAGGGCTCGGTGGATGCATTCCTGCAGGGAGGCACCTCGCTGCGCCACGCCCCGGGACCCTACTTCGGCGCCTACGGCGGCCGCTGGATGCCTGAATCACTGATCGCCGCCCTGGACGAGCTCGAGGACACGTTCGAGAAGGCCAAGGCCGATCCCGAGTTCACCGCCCAGATCGCGGACCTGAACAAGAACTACTCCGGCCGGCCCTCCCTGCTGACCGAGGCCAAGCGCTTTGCCGAGCACGCCGGCGGTGTCCGGATCTTCCTCAAGCGCGAGGACCTGAACCACACCGGCTCGCACAAGATCAACAACGTGCTGGGCCAGGCACTGCTTGCCAAGCGGATGGGCAAGACCCGCGTGATCGCCGAGACCGGCGCCGGCCAGCACGGCGTGGCCAGTGCCACCGCCGCCGCCCTCCTCGGCCTGGAATGCGTGGTCTACATGGGCGCCGAGGACACCCGCCGGCAGGCTTTGAACGTGGCGCGGATGGAGCTCCTGGGCGCCACCGTCATCCCCGTCACGAACGGTTCGCAGACCCTCAAGGACGCCATCAACGAAGCCCTCCGGGACTGGGTGGCCAACGTCGGCAACACCCACTACCTGCTGGGCACGGCAGCGGGCGCCCACCCGTTCCCGGCACTGGTCCGCTACTTCCACGAAGTCATCGGCGAAGAGGCACGCGCCCAGATCCTCGAGCAGGCCGGCCGGCTGCCGGACGCCGTCTGCGCGTGCATCGGCGGCGGCTCCAACGCCATCGGCATCTTCCACGGTTTCCTGGATGACCCGTCGGTGAAGATCTACGGCTTCGAGGCCGGCGGCGACGGCGTCGAAACGGGCCGCCACGCGGCCACCATCACACTCGGCCGTCCCGGCGTACTGCACGGTGCACGGTCCTACCTGATGCAGGACGACGACGGCCAGACCATCGAGTCGCACTCCATTTCCGCAGGCCTGGACTACCCCGGCGTCGGGCCGGAGCACTCCTACCTCGCCGACATCGGACGCGTCAGCTACGAGCCCATTACGGACAGCGAAGCCATGGAAGCCTTCCGGCTCCTGTGCCGCACCGAGGGCATCATCCCCGCGATCGAGTCCTCCCACGCCCTGGCCGGCGCCATCAAGGTGGGCCAGCGGCTGGCCGCTGAAGGAGACGCAAGCGACAAGATCGTGGTCGTCAACCTGTCCGGCAGGGGAGACAAGGACGTTGCCACCGCAGCGGAATGGTTCGACCTTCTGGACAAGGACTCGGCCGAGGCGGCCATCGGCAAGGAAGGGGAGCAGCTGTGACCACAGCCCAGAACTCCGGCAAGCAGATCATCAGCAAGTCGGCCATTGCCATCGACAAGGCCCGCGCGGAAGGCCGCGCGGCCCTGATCGGCTACCTGCCCGCCGGTTACCCGAACGTTGAGGAAACCATCGCCGCCGGCGTCGCCCTGGCGCGCAACGGGGCCGACCTGATCGAAATCGGCATCCCGTACTCGGACCCGGTCATGGACGGCCCGGTCATCCAGGCAGCCACCACCGAGGCCCTGGCCAACGGGTTCCACGTCCGGCAGGTCTTCGACGTCGTCGCCGGCATCACCAGCCAGACGGACGCCGCCGTCCTGGTCATGACGTACTGGAACCCCGTGCTCCGGATGGGCGTGGAGGAGTTCTCGCGGCGCCTGGCCGAGGCCGGGGGAGCCGGACTCATCACTCCGGACCTGATCCCGGACGAGGCAGCCGAATGGATGGACGCTTCGGAGAAGTACGGCCTGGACCGTGTCTTCCTCGTGGCACCCTCCTCCACTCCTGAGCGGATGCGCCGGACCGTGGACGCGAGCCGTGGCTTCGTCTACGCGGTTTCCATCATGGGCGTCACCGGTGCGCGCACGGCAGTGAGCGATGCCGCCAACGGTGTCGTGGCTGCGGCCAAGGCCGCCGGAGCGGAACGCGTGTGCGTCGGCCTCGGCGTGTCGACGGCGGAGCAAGTGGCGGAGATCGCCTCCTACGCGGACGGTGTGATCGTCGGCTCGGCGCTCGTGGCGGCCGTGCGCGACGGCGGAGTTGACGCCGTCGCCAAGCTGACCAAAGACCTCAGTACCGGACTGACCAGGAAGTAACGCACCCATGCAGACGATCCTCACCGCAGCCGGGCTGGTACAGACCGGCATGGTGCCCGCAAGCATCCCGAGCCCGGACTGGTCCGGGTTTGATATTCCGCTGCCGTGGGGATCGCTCCGCATCCACGCCTACGCCCTCTGCATCCTGGCGGGCATTGTCATTGGACTGTGGCTGACGTCCGTCCGGTGGGCCAAGCGCGGAGCGCCCGAGGGCAGTGTCTGGGACATCGCCATCTGGGCCATCCCGTTCGGCATCATCGGCGGCCGGCTCTATCACGTGTTCTCCTCTCCGGACGCGTACTTCGGTCCGGGCTTCGACGGCACAGGGGACCTGTCCCTGATCCCGCAGATCCAGCGCGGGGGCCTCGGAATCTGGGGAGCCGTGGTGCTGGGTGCCTTCGGCGCCTGGATCGGCTGCCGCCGTGCAGGGGTCAAGCTCACGGCGTTCATGGACGCCGCGGCCCCCGGGCTGCTTCTGGCGCAGGCCCTGGGCCGGTGGGGCAACTACTTCAACCAGGAGCTCTTCGGCGGCCCCACCACGCTGCCGTGGGGACTCCAGGTGGACGCGGACAACGCCAACTTCCCGGCCGGCTACCCGGCCGGCACCCTCTTCCACCCCACGTTCCTCTATGAGTCCCTCTGGAACATCGCGGGAGTACTGATTCTCCTGGCGCTGGACCGGCGGTTCCACTTCCGCCGCAGCCGGCTCTTCTGGCTGTACGCCATGTACTACACGCTGGGCAGGGTCTGGATCGAGGCTATGCGGATCGACGATGCCGAGCAGATCAGCCTGTTCGGCATCACCACCCGGCTGAACGTCTGGACCAGCATCTTCGTGTTCATCGCGGCCCTTGCGGTGTTCATCGTGCTGGGCCGGCGCAAGGGCGGCGACGCGGACAGTGTCTATCTTCCGGGCCGTGCGCCCGCCCCTGCGGTCACTGAAATGGCCGACGGCGGGAAGCCGGCTTCCGGGG
Organism: Arthrobacter sp. NPDC056727; assembly: GCF_042790555.1. Taxonomy (NCBI): domain Bacteria; kingdom Bacillati; phylum Actinomycetota; class Actinomycetes; order Micrococcales; family Micrococcaceae; genus Arthrobacter; species Arthrobacter sp. NPDC056727. Next base: position 216,735 of record NZ_JBHTZA010000006.1, read on the forward strand.
AGGCCGTCGCGGGCGCGTCAGGGGACTCCGCTTCTGCTCCAAATGTGACCGGCAATCCGGTCCGTGATACGGACCGTGTTGTCTCAGATAGTGAGTCGCGTGGTAATCTCCCTGATAACCAAAACGGTTCCGGGCTAGCTTCTGCCCAAACGGAAGCAGTCCCGGCATCCACCGGCGGTACCCCAACCGCCGCGGAGTCGCGGAACACCGGAAAGTCCGGTGGCACAGACACCGGGACCGCACCGGAAGCCGACAGCTCACGCTAGTAGGCGCCGGTACCAGGGCCGCAGAGAGTTACCGCTCGGAGCGCCCACCACCACAGCGTCGTGGCAGAGGCAACTCCGGTCAGCATAGAGCTGCGGACCGGGTCAAGCCCCGGGGCAGAAGCCTGCGTAACTGTTAGTTCAGCACGTGCGCCTGCCCTACAATTTCCAGTAAGCAGTAACACTTTGTTGTGCCCATCACAGTGGCGCTCTGAGTGGGGCCAACGTTGTCCCTTCCATACGCACGATCAGGAGGAAGGACGTCTCCCATGACCCAAACTCTTTCAGGCCCCAGCTGGTCCGAACCGAACCAGCCGGACGCCGCCATGTCGCCGTTCAAGCGGTTCGCGGCGCTCCCCGAGGCATCCGGGCTCTACAACCCGGAGCAGGAGAAGGACGCCTGCGGTCTTGCGATTATCGCCACCCTGCGCGGGGAACCCGGCTACGACATCGTCGAGGCTGCCCTCACCGCGCTGCGCAACCTCGAACACCGCGGAGCCGTCGGCGCCGATGAGGGAACGGGCGATGGCGCCGGCCTCCTGATGCAGGTGCCGGACGAGTTCTTCCGCGCCGTCACCGCATTCGAACTGCCGGCCCCCGGCCAGTACGTCGTGGGTACCGCCTTCCTGCCGGCTGAGCAGCGCGAGGCCGATGCCGCAAAGGCCGGCATCGAGGCGCTGGCCGCGGACGAGGGCCTGACGGTCCTTGGCTGGCGCGAAGTTCCCGTCGTCGCCGACCTGGTCGGTGCCATGGCGCGTGCCTGCATGCCGTACTTCTCCCAGCCGTTCTTCGCCTCGGCCACCGGCGAGCAGCTGGAACGCAACGACCTGGACGGCCGCGCCTGGCGCATCCGCAAGCGCGCCCAGAACAAGTTCGGCGTCTACTTCCCGTCCCTGTCCTCCCGGACCATTGTCTACAAGGGCATGCTGACCACTGCCCAGCTGGAGCCGTTCTACCCGGACCTGTCGGACAAGCGCTTCAAGACCAAGCTGGCGATCGTCCACTCCCGCTTCTCCACCAACACCTTCCCGTCCTGGCCGCTGGCCCAGCCGTTCCGCACCATCGCCCACAACGGTGAAATCAACACCGTCAAGGGCAACCGGAACTGGATGCGCGCCCGCCAGTCCCAGCTGGCCAACCCGCTGCTGGGCGACTCGCCGGAAGAGCTGTTCCCGATCTGCACCCCCGGCGCGTCCGACTCCGCGTCCTTCGATGAAGTGGCCGAGCTGCTGTGGCTGTCCGGCCGCCCCATCACGCACGCCATCATGATGATGATCCCCGAGGCCTGGGAAAACCACGCCACGATGGATCCGGCACGCCGTGCCTTCTACGAGTACCACTCCCTCCTGATGGAACCCTGGGATGGACCCGCGGCTGTGTCGTTCACCGACGGCAGCCTCGTGGGCGCCACCCTGGACCGCAACGGGCTGCGTCCCGGGCGCTACTGGATCACCGAGGACGGCCTGGTCGTCTTCGCCTCCGAGGTGGGCGTCATCGAGGTCGAGCCCTCCAAGGTGGTCAAGAAGGGGCGTGTTTCGCCGGGCAAGATGTTCCTGGTGGACACCGAGGCAGGCCGCATCATCGGCGATGACGAGGTCAAGGCCGAGGTCGCCGCAGCCAACCCCTGGGCCGAGTGGGTCAAGGACAACCTCATCGACCTGAACGAGCTTCCGGAGCGCGAGCACGTGGTGCACACGGCCGCGTCCGTGAACATCCGCCAGCGCACGTTCGGCTACACCACCGAGGAGCTGAAGATCCTGCTGGGTCCGATGGCCCGCACCGGTGCCGAGCCGCTGGGCGCCATGGGCTCCGACACCCCAGTGGCCGTGCTGTCCAAGCGCCCGCGCCTGCTGTTCGACTACTTTGTACAGTCCTTCGCGCAGGTGACCAACCCGCCGCTGGATGCCATCCGTGAAGAGCTGGTCACCTCCCTGACCTGCGCCATCGGCCCCAACGGCAACCTCCTGGACACCAAGCGGGTGCGCCAGCCGCAGGTTTCCCTGCCGTTCCCGGTGATCAACAACGACCAGCTCGCCAAGATCGCCAACATCGAAAACGCCGACGGCGACAAGGTGGCCATGAAGGTCCGCGGCCTCTACCGCCCCGAGGGCGGCGAGAACGCGCTGCGCGCACGGCTCACCGAAATCTGCGAGCAGGTGTCCGGTGCCATCAACCGCGGCGTGCAGTACGTGGTCCTCTCCGACCGCGACTCCAACGCCCAGTGGGCGCCGATCCCGTCCCTGCTGCTGGTCAGCGCCGTGCACCACCACCTGCTGCGCAGCGCCAACCGCACCAAGACCGCCCTGGTGGTCGAGGCAGGCGACGTCCGCGAGACGCACCACGTGGCTGTGCTCATCGGCTACGGCGCGTCCGCCGTGAACCCGTACCTGGCCATGGAATCCGTCGAGCAGCTCATCGCTGCCGGCGACGTGGTGGGCGTGACCCCGCAGGACGGTGTCTACAACCTGATCAAGGGCCTCGGCAAGGGCGTCCTGAAGATCATGTCCAAGATGGGCATCTCCACCGTGGCGTCCTACACCGGCGCCCAGACGTTCGAGGCGCTGGGCCTGGGCCAGGAGCTCGTGGACGAATTCTTCGCCGGCACGCACTCCCAGCTGGGCGGCGTGGGCCTGGACGTCATCGCGGCCGAGGTATCCGCACGCCACCAGATGGCCTACCCGGAGGGCGGCATCGAACAGCCGCACCGGCCCCTGCTGGGCGGCGGCGAGTACCAGTGGCGCCGCGACGGCGAGCCGCACCTCTTCAACCCGGAGACGGTTTTCCGGCTGCAGCACGCTACACGTGAGCGCCGCTACGACATCTTCAAGGCCTACACCAAGGGCGTTGACGACCAGTCCGAGAACCTGATGACCCTGCGCGGTCTGCTCAAGTTCAAGGACGGTCTGCGCCCCGCCGTGCCGCTCGAGGAAGTCGAGCCGGTCTCCAGCATCGTCAAGCGCTTCTCCACGGGTGCCATGAGCTACGGCTCCATCTCCAAGGAGGCCCACGAGACCCTCGCGATCGCCATGAACCGGCTGGGCGGCAAGTCCAACACCGGTGAAGGCGGCGAGGACGTGGAGCGCCTGCTGGATCCTGAGCGCCGTTCCGCCGTCAAGCAGATCGCCTCGGGCCGCTTCGGCGTCACGAGCCTGTACCTGACCAACGCGGACGACATCCAGATCAAGATGGCCCAGGGCGCCAAGCCCGGCGAAGGCGGCCAGCTGATGGCGCAGAAGGTCTACCCCTGGGTTGCCCGGACGCGCCACTCGACCCCCGGCGTCGGACTCATCTCCCCGCCCCCGCACCACGACATCTACTCGATCGAGGACCTCGCGCAGCTCATCTACGATGCCAAGCGCGCGAACCCTTCGGCCCGGGTGCACGTCAAGCTCGTCTCCGAGGTGGGCATCGGCACAGTTGCCGCCGGCGTTACCAAGGCCAAGGCCGACGTCGTGCTTGTTTCAGGGCACGACGGCGGTACCGGCGCCTCGCCGCTGAACTCGCTCAAGCACGCCGGTGTTCCTTGGGAACTGGGTCTCGCAGAGACCCAGCAGACCCTCATGCTCAACGGCCTGCGCGACCGCGTGGTGGTGCAGGTTGACGGCCAGCTCAAGACCGGACGCGACGTCGTCATCGCCGCCCTGCTCGGCGGCGAGGAATTCGGCTTCGCCACGGCGCCGCTGGTGGTTGAGGGCTGCATCATGATGCGTGTCTGCCACCTGGACACCTGCCCGGTGGGCGTTGCCACGCAGAACCCCGAACTCCGCGCCCGCTTCAGCGGCAAGCCGGAGTTCGTGGTGAACTTCTTCGAGTTCCTGGCCGAGGAGGTCCGCGAGATCCTCGCCGAGCTCGGTTTCCGGAGCATCGAGGAAGCGATCGGCCACGCCGAAATGCTGGACACCCGCGAGGCCATCAGCCACTGGAAGGCCGAAGGCCTGGACCTGGATCCGATCCTGCACGGCCTCGAGTTCGATGACGACGCCCCGCTGCGGAACCTGACCGGCCAGAACCACGAGCTGGACAAGCACTTCGACCAGCGGCTCATTACCATGGCCGCCGAGGCGCTGACCGACCGCGCGCCGGTGAAGATCACGGTTGACGTCATCAACACCGACCGCTCGGTGGGCACCATGCTGGGCCACGTCGTGACCAAGACGTTCGGCACGGACGTGCTGGCCACGGACACCATCGACATCACGCTGAACGGCACCGCCGGGCAGTCGCTGGGTGCCTTCCTGCCTGCCGGCATCACGCTGCGAATGTACGGCGACTCGAACGATTACGTCGGCAAGGGGCTCTCCGGCGGCCGGATCATCGTCCGCCCGGACCGCACCAACGTGTTCCAGGCTGAGCGGAACGTCGTGGCCGGCAACGTGATCGGCTACGGCGCGACGAGCGGCGAAATGTTCCTGCGCGGCCAGGTGGGCGAACGCTTCCTGGTCCGCAACTCGGGCGCCACCGCTGTTGTTGAAGGCATCGGCGACCACGGTTGTGAATACATGACCGGCGGCCAGACGCTGATCATCGGCCGGACCGGCCGTAACTTCGGCGCGGGCATGTCCGGCGGCACGGCCTACGTGCTGGATCTGCGGACTGAACGCGTCAACAAGCAGGCCCTCGAGTCCGGCGAACTCCAGCTCCTTGAACTGGACGCCGAGGACCGCGACATCGTCCACGGCCTGCTGGTCAAGCACGTGGAGGAAACCGAATCCCAGCTGGCTGCGCGTCTGCTCGACAACTTCGACGACACCGCTGCCCGCATAACCAAGGTGCTGCCGCGCGACTACGCCGCAGTGCTGCAAACCCGGCTTGACGCCATCGAAGAGGGCCTTGACCCCGACGGCGAAGAAGTTTGGTCTCGAATCCTGGAGGTGACCGGTGGCTGATCCACGCGGATTTCTGAAAGTACGTCAGCGTGAAACCCAGCCGCGCCGTCCCGTTCCCGTCCGCATCATGGACTGGAAGGAAGTTTACGAGGCGCAGGAAAAGGGTGTCCTGAAGAGCCAGGCCGGGCGCTGCATGGACTGCGGTGTGCCGTTCTGCCACCAGGGCTGCCCCCTGGGGAACCTGATTCCCGAGTGGAACGACCTCATGTGGCGGGACAAGGGCGAGGAAGCGATTGAGCGGCTGCACGCCACCAACAACTTCCCCGAGTGGACGGGCCGGCTTTGCCCCGCCCCGTGCGAGGCGTCCTGCGTGCTGGGCATCAACCAGCCTGCGGTGACCATCAAGCAGGTTGAGGTGTCCATCATCGATGAGGCCTTCGACAACGGCTGGGTTAACCCGCTGCCCCCGCACCGCCTCACCGGCAAGACGGTCGCCGTCGTTGGTTCAGGCCCTGCCGGCCTGGCGGCCGCCCAACAGCTCACCCGTGTGGGCCACACCGTGGCCGTTTACGAACGGGACGACAAGATCGGCGGCCTGCTGCGCTACGGCATCCCCGACTTCAAGATGGAAAAAGAGCAGGTGGACCGCCGGCTCGAGCAGATGAAGGCCGAAGGCACGCGGTTCCGCACCGGCGTCGCCGTCGGTACGGACGTCACCTGGGAGCAGCTGCGCCGCCGGTACGATGCCGTGGTCATCGCCACCGGCGCCACCGTGCCGCGTGACCTGCCCATCCCGGGCCGCGATCTCGAGGGCGTGCACTTCGCCATGGATTACCTCGTTCCGTCCAACCGGGTGGTGGCGGGGGAGTCCCCGGAGAACCACATCGACGCCCGCGGCAAGCACGTCGTCATCCTGGGCGGCGGCGACACCGGTGCGGACTGCATCGGCACGGCGCACCGCCACCAGGCGGCGTCGGTGACCACCCTGGCCATCGGCAAGCAGCCGCCGGTGGAGCGTGCCGGCCACCAGCCGTGGCCCACGTTCCCCACCCTCTTCGAGGTCGCCAGCGCCCACGAGGAAGGCGGGGAGCGCACGTACCTCGCCTCCACCGTGGAGTTCGTGGGCGAGGACGGCAAGCTGACCGGCGTGAAGGTCGCCGAGACCGAATTCGTGGACGGCAAGCGCCTGCCCAAGGCGGGCACCGAGCGGATCATCCCGGCAGACCTGGTGTTCCTGTCCCTGGGCTTCACCGGTGCAGAACCCGCCGGCATCACCGAGCAGGTCAGCGCCGAGTTCGACGGACGCGGCAACGTGGCCCGCGACGGCTACTACATGACCAACACGGAGGGTGTCTTCGTGGCGGGCGACGCCGGCCGCGGGCAGTCCCTGATTGTGTGGGCCATCGCAGAAGGCCGTGCGGCTGCTGCTGCGGTGGACAAGTTCCTGATGGGCAGCACCATCCTTCCTGCACCTGTGGCTCCGACGGACCGTGCCATAGCTGTCCTGTAGCGCGCCTCCTTCGTGGCGGCCGACCCGGGGAATTCATCTCCGTGACAACTTAACCAATGCAAGTGACCAATAGGGTAGGTATATGAGACGCGCAAAGATTGTGGCCACCTTCGGACCGGCCATTGCCAGCTATGAAAACACCCTCGCGGTGCTGGAAGCCGGCGTTGATGTAGCCCGCATGAACATGAGCCACGGCGACTACTCCGTGCACGACAACACCTACGAGAACGTCCGCAAGGCGGCGGCCGACCTGGGCAAGGCTGTGGCGATCATGGCCGACCTGCAGGGCCCGAAAATCCGCCTCGGCCGCTTCGTTGACGGCCCGCACCTGCTGGCCGTCGGGGACATCTTCACGATCACCACCGAAGACGTTCCGGGCACCAAGGAGATCTGCTCCACCACCCTGAAGAGCCTTACCGAGGACGTCAACCCCGGCGATGCGTTGCTGATCGACGACGGCAAGGTGGCGCTGCGTGCTATCGAGGTTGACGACGTCAAGGTCGTTGCCAAGGTGACTGTGGGCGGCTACGTGTCCAACAACAAGGGCATCAACCTGCCCGGTGTTGCCGTGAACGTCCCCGCCCTGAGCGAAAAGGACGAGGACGATCTGCGCTGGGCCATCCGCCGCGGCGTCGACCTCGTCGCGCTGTCCTTCGTCCGTGACGCCGCCGACATCAAGCGCGTCCACGAGATCATGGACGAAGAAGGCCGCCGGGTTCCGGTGATCGCCAAGATCGAAAAGCCGCAGGCCGTGGACCAGCTCCACGAAATCATCGACGCGTTCGACGCGATCATGGTGGCCCGTGGGGACCTGGGTGTGGAGCTTCCCCTGGAGGAAGTGCCGATCGTGCAGAAGCGCGCCATCGAACTGGCGCGCCGCTGGGCCAAGCCGGTCATCGTTGCCACCCAGGTGCTTGAGTCCATGATCGACAACCCGCGCCCCACCCGCGCCGAGGCCTCCGACTGCGCCAACGCCGTGCTCGACGGCGCCGACGCGGTCATGCTCTCCGGCGAGACGAGCGTGGGCAAGTACCCGATCGAGACGGTCAAGACCATGGCCCGGATCATCGAGTCCACCGAGGAACACGGCCTGGAGCGCGTCCCCCCGCTGGGGACCAAGCCCAAGACCCGTGGTGGCGCGATCACCCGTGCCGCCGTCGAAATCGCCGACCAGCTGGACGCCAAGTACATCTGTACGTTCACGCAGTCCGGTGACTCGGCGCGCCGCCTGTCCCGCCTCCGCCCGATCAAGCCGGTCTTCGCGTTCACCCCTGTGGAGCACGTGTGGAACCAGCTGGCGCTGACCTGGGGCATCCAGCCGCAGCTGGTTGCCATGGTGGGCCACACGGATGAAATGACCGCACAGGTGGACCGCAGCCTGCTGGACATGAACCTGGTGGAAGACGGCGACCTCGTGGTCATCGCTGCCGGTTCCCCTCCCGGAAAGGCGGGTTCGACCAACTCGCTGAAGGTCCACAAGGTGGGCGACCTCGCCGACACCCCGCAGGCCGGCGAAGCGGCCGAGAAGAAGGAAAAGCTCGGCCCGTGGCCGGAAAAGAAGAAGAAGAACAAGGCGGCAGCTCCCGCTGAGTAGCCCGTTCTGTATAGGAGGATCCCCGTCACCAGTGAACTGGTGGCGGGGATCCTTTTTTGGTTCCCTTAACGCGGAAGGACCCCGGCGCGTTGTGCCGGGGTCCTTCTCTTCTTGCGTTTGGAGTTAGTTGACCTGGTTGATGATGGTCTCGGCCACTTCGCGCATGCTGAGGCGGCGGTCCATCGAGGTCTTCTGGATCCAGCGGAAGGCTTCCGGCTCCGTCAGGCCCATCTTGGTGGTCAGCAGGCTCTTGGCGCGTTCCACGAGCTTGCGGGTGGCGAACTGCTCCTGCAGGTCGGTAACCTCGGCTTCGAGGGCCTTGATCTCCTCGTGGCGGGACAGCGCGATCTCCAGAGCGGGGATCAGGTCGGCGGGCGTGAAGGGCTTGACCACGTAGGCCATGGCGCCGGCGTCGCGGGCGCGCTCCACGAGTTCCTTCTGGCTGAAGGCGGTGAGGAGCACGACCGGGGCGATGCGCGCCTTGACGATCTTCTCGGCGGCCGAGATGCCGTCCATAACGGGCATCTTGACGTCCATGAGGACCAGGTCCGGCTTGAGCTCCTCCGCCAGCTGCACGGCCTTCTCGCCGTTGTCGGCCTCGCCGATGACGTCGTAGCCTTCACCGCGCAGGATTTCGATGATGTCGAGGCGGATTAGGGTTTCGTCTTCGGCCACGACGACGCGGCGCGCCGGCTGGGACGTTTTGTTTGACTCCGTCGGTTCTGACACGGGATCTCCTTGAAAAGGTACGGCGGGACTATGACTATCTTAGTTGGGCCCCACGCTTGTACTTGGATCGGCATGGCTTGTTGCGACGGCGGTGGCGCGATTCTGGGTTTTAGCCTATCTGCATGTAGAGTAAATCCGCGCACTGGTAGTGGCTGCGTTGCTCACACTTTGCTGTGAGCCTACGATTGTTACTCCGTGTACTCCGCGCCCGAGTGGCGGAATTGGCAGACGCGCCGCACTCAAAATGCGGTATCGAAAGGTGTGTGGGTTCGAGTCCCACCTCGGGCACAGTGTTTTCGCAGGTCAGGCTAGGGTTCCGGCTGAGGGTGTGCACAAAAGCTCGTTTTCTGTGCACACCAGGCCTAAGATTTTGCCCATGGCCAGCATTTGGGAGCGCAAAAAAGCCGACGGATCGACCTCGTTCACAGTCCGCTGGCGCAATCCGAAAACGAAGAAGCAAGAAGGGATCACCTTCTCGTCCGCCGCTGAAGCCCAAACCCTGAAACGGCTCCTGGACGCGAACGAACAATCCTTCGAAATCGCGCAGCATGCGATGGTCAAGAACCAGACCAAAGCACCAACTGTCGCGGCCGTCATTCAGGAACACATTGATTTGCTGGTACGACCGTCGGTAGGAACGGTTCACACCTACCAAACGATGCTGAAGCTGCACATCGCCGACGTCATAGGGCACATCCCAGTCGACAAGCTTGACTATCGGCACGTGACCCACTGGATCAAGTCGATGCAGGCCAAGGGCAGGTCGCCTAAGACGATCAAGAACAACCATGCCCTGATTTATGGGGCCATGGAGACGGCTGTAATGCTGCGCTACCGGAAGGACAACCCGTGCCAGCGGGTTCAGCTTCCGTCCAGTGAGAAGGCGGAGGACGAGGCCCGGTTCCTGACACATGCTGAATTCGGGCTCATCCTCGAGTGCATGGGGGAGCGGTACAAAGCGTTTACAGAGTTCCTGGTTATGACGGGGCTCCGCTTTGGAGAGGCAACCGCCGTAACTGTGGCGGACGTCGATCTCATGTCCAAGCCGGCGACGATCCGGATCAACAAGGCGTGGAAACGCGGTACTAATTCGGAGTACTACATCGGCGCGACCAAGACGGGTGCAGGTAAGCGGACGGTATCGCTCAACCCCCACCTGGTGGACATCCTCGTCCCGCTGGTGGCCAGCCGGCCCGGGACCGACCTTCTCTTCACGACCCCCAAGGGTGAGCGGATCATTCACAAGCTCTACTGGCATCACTACTGGGTCCCCGCAGTGGAGGCCGCCCAAGCGCGCGGACTGACCAAATCGCCGCGAATCCACGATCTGCGCCATACCCATGCGTCCTGGCTGATCCAGGATGGCGTTTCCCTGTTCACGGTCTCCAGGCGGCTGGGGCACGCATCCACTCGTACGACGGAGCAGGTCTACGGCCACCTGATGCCGCAAGCCCTCCAGGATGCCGCCGACGCTGTGGAGAGATCCGCCGAGATCTGGCGTAGTTAGACCGGCACGGCCGACAGCTACGAGGATTTCTGGCGAGCCTGCGCCCGGCTCCCAATGACCCGGACGGATGATGGCGTCTGAGCGGTGCGTCGGACTTCGCGCAACTGGGCGATCTCTTTCAGGTGGACCGAGGTAAACACGATCTTCCCCTTGCCCCAGACTGAATGGGGGAAATCGCCCTTGGTGGCCCCGTCGCGGAGCCACGCCTCGGAACACTTGAGGACTGATGCAGCCTCGGCAGGTTCGAAGAATTCGAGTTTCATGCTGCTTCGGTCCCTTCGTCGATGGCGGCGTTGCCCCCTGTTTGTTCAGCACTAGCTCATGGAGCAAGTAACCACCGGCTGCATGACCGGATTGTCGAAGGGAGGGTTTGCTTGTGGTCCCTGGGGCGCCATGAGGTGCGACCATGTTCCTCGCGCCTTGGCCCCACTGTGGTCATCGTCCAGGTTTCGAGATCTATTCCTCGGCGTGCAGGGCGAGCCAGGCGACAAAGTCGCTGCGGTTGATTCGAAGGTGCCGGCCGATTCGATACGCTCGTGGCCCGACGTGCTTGGCACGCCACTGGTAGAAGGTCTGCTCAGGGATCTGTAGCTGCGCGCAGATTTCCTTGGGAGTCAGCCATGTTTCATCCGCGGCTTCGGTGTTGTGACTGCGTTCTGGAAGTGAGGTCATAAGTGTCTCCGTCGTGCTTGCCAGCACGATGGCCAGCTCGGTTCCTAGTTCATGGGGGAAGAGCCAGCGGGCGGCATGACGGTGCCGGTGAAGCTTTCTGCGAGGGCTTCAACCTGCCGCTGGACTTGCTCGGGCAAAGCGTCGAACTGACTGGCCGAGTGCTGTACCAAGCCGGCTCGCCGCAGGAGCAACAGTTGTCGGCGAATTGTGGATGGTGACGCGCGAAGCCCAGTACCAATCTGACCGCAGGTTGATGGGCCGTTCCGCAGGAGGAAACGGATGATTTGGCTTCGCGTCCGGTTCATCAGGATGTTCGACATGGAGAGACCACAACCCAAGAATTTGCGGGAACCTGCTGCTGTAGACGGGTCTACAGCAGCAGGTTACTCTCGACCCGATCATGTTGGAAGAGGCGCGCCGTGGAAATGATCCTCAGCAGAATCGAATAGTCAGGCGGCGGCATGCCTTCTGACGGAGGAGGGGTACGACATGCAGGACCATCCGCAGATCACAGCCTTTTTGGAGGCGGCCAGAATCCTCCACGCTGATCGCTACTGGCACTGCGGTTCACTTGGAGAGCAGGTGGAGCTGCTGCGGGCGCTGAGGTACGTCCTTACGGAAGTTTGCTTCCAGCTGGATGTTCACCGCGTGCTGCCGCAGGCTGTTCTACAGATTTGTCAGGATCTGGCTGGTCCGGGACTCCGCGACGTACCAGCCGCGCCGTCGGCCGGCTTCGTGCTGGTGTCTTACCTGGATGCGCGGATCGAGCAGTTGATTGCCGACTCGAACGACTCAGGGAATACTGGGGCGGAGGGGAGCCGCGGGACATGACAGGCACCGCCGGTCCCGGATGCCGATCGAGGAGGGGCCAATGTGGGGTGCCGAGTCTGGGCGTGGTAATGCGCTGTCCCCGCAGGCCCAGCTGGCACGTCGGCTGAATCTGCTGCTGGATGCTGCGGTGGCCGAACGGGGCAAGCCCTTGACGTTCAGGGAAGTCCAGGCCGAGCTCGCGGATAGGGGCATCAAGTTGTCCCGTGCACGCTGGTTTTATATGAAAGAGGGAACAGGCCGCCTGGTCAGGGACCCGGCTTTGCTCGCGGGGTTGTGCAGCATCTTCAAGGTCGATCCCTCGTATCTGCTCGGGAACGACACGGAGCTGCCCGAGCGCATTGATTCGCAGCTTGAATTCGTTAAGTCCCTGAGGGCGGCCCGAGTGAAGTCCTTCGCCGCCAGGACCCTGGGGGACGTGTCGCCTGAGACGTTGAGGGCTATCTCTGAATATCTGAACAAGGACATTGGGCGGCATCCCGAGGTCGAGCAAGCTGCCGCTAGTCCTCCAGAAGATACTCAAGGTGGGCAGCCAGAAGTTCCCTGATCCGTGCCGGGTTTGCTGAATATCGGGGTGACCTGCCGTGTCGTCTTCCGGGTTCTACGTCAACTACAACGGCGCCAGCGTCCTCAAGCGCAAGCAGGTGCTTCGCGACGCTTGGCTCGCCGGCGCTGACCGCCGCCACGATATCCCCCCTGGTTGCCGGGCCATGCGCTGAAAGATAGCGCAGGATCTCATTCCGTGCTCTGTTGCCGAATGTGGCCACGGCAGCCTCGACGTCGGCGGACCAGGCGTCGTCGTGAGGCTGCGTAATCCTAGGCATAGGACCATTCTTATCGAAGGTCGCTAGAAAAGTAAGTCTCGCAGTCTTGACGATACTTTAGTTATCTTTGACAATAGTTTCCGTAGTCTCGTTGTAGTCGTGGTTGGCCCTGATCTTTTGCCACCACAGCGCAGGCGCCGGACTCGCCGGGCGCCGGAACTTATTGGATCGTCCACGCAAAGCGGTGAAGACCATGCGAGTCGAAACCAGGGCAGATCAAGCCTGGCAAGATCACGAAATCAAGATTGACGTCGATGTTTCCCTGCGCAGGGCCCCAGAAGCCGCTGCAGCTGCGGTCCCGGTGGATCAGATAATGGTCGCCGTTGAAAGCGTGCGCGGATATGTCGTTTCGCACCTAGGCCGCATAGGCCGGGCCTCCGATGCGGACGACGTACTGCAAGACATTAGAGTCGCCGTGTGGGACGGAGTAGCTCGGGGCCGCTATCGCCAACTCCCCGGCGTTCCGTTCGGCGCATGGGTCCAGGGGATCTGCACGAACGTGTGCGCCGCTCACATCCGCTGGGAGATGAGCCATAAGACCTACCCACTACTCGGTGATCCTGCGGCCTGCGAGGGAACGGCGTCTCTGGACGCCGCCGTGCTCCTTGGAATGGACCGGGCTGGGGGCCGGAGTTGCGAGAAAATCGTCGACCAAGAGTGGGCACGAACGATTATTGAACTGACCCGGACTAGCGTGTCAGCGAGAGATTGGGAACTCGCCCTCGGCAGCATTGGTGGACCACGCCGATACGGTCCGCCGTCGCCGCAAGATCGCCGACGGTGGCATGCGGCCACAGTCGTGCGCCAGACGGCCCGGACCGTTGAAAAGGCCCTCGAGGTTGAGCCGGAGGCGGTCTGCAACATCGGCCAGCTGTGCGAGCAGGCGGCAGCGTGCCTGCCCACAGTGGTGCTCCGCCGAACCGCTGCCGCGATTGTCCGCCCGGGGGTGCGTGGACCAGCACGAACCACGGCTTTGGCAGCAGTGGCCGCGGAGCTTGGCGTGACTGAGCGCTATGTGGCAGTTCAGATCGGTTTCGCACGCCGGCTGTATCAGGCCGCCTGGAGAATTATCCGGGCTGGGATGCAAGGCGTTGACTGATCATGTCCCTGGTTAGTCGTCCTGCCATGAGTAGGTGAGGAGGCAGGAATGTGGTTATCGCGGATAAGCTCGCTCCCCGGATCCGGCAGGCGTCGATGGTGGTTCATCGTCATCGCCCTCCTGACGCTGGCCGCAGTCGTATTCGTTCTTTCACGTCCTGTGGAAGTGCCTGCAACCCAGCCTGCCTCGTCGTCGCCGACGGTGCCGGCATCCCTAGCGCCGACGAAACCCCTGCAGGCAGAAGCGCCGGCGACGGAGCCTTCCATCACGAGCAGCGCAGTGCCGGCAAAACCCCGAACTGTCGACTATCGCAAGCTAGCCTCGGCGACCGCGAAGGCGATCTATACATGGGATACGCGCGCGGCACCCTACTCTGAGGTCTACTCCAGGCTCCGCAGTTGGTGGAACGTGCTGCCGGACGGATCTAACCCCCTTGCGGTCTTTGTGCAGGAGTTCGAAGCGACCGGGATCAATGCTGGAAGCTACGCCTCTTTGGCTGGGCAGCACGCGCGCCGGAGCGCGGTCGTGCAGTATCTTCGCTGCGACGTCGAGCTGGCCAAGGTGCGGGAGCGGCCGGCTCCGTGGGCAGGACTGCACGTGTGCACCGTATCCCTGCGGGTCCTGGACCAAACGAGTTCTTCCCGCAACGTGTACACAGCGCCGGTCAGCGTCATGATGAACTGTCCGCCGGCTGATACAGCACCCGCTGATCACTGCGTTGTGGTGGGCTTCTACGCTGCTGCGAGCAGGATCGTCTACTGATGCCGGCGCCAGCCTTGCTTGCGTCCTTGGCCAAGCGCCGTGTGATTCTACGGGCGTTGGTGGCCGCAGCTACAGCCCTTGTCACGGTGGGTGCTTTTGCGTTTTCCGCGTGCGTGGCGGTATTTGGCATAGACGGTGTGAGTGCGGCGTCAGCTTGCAGGCCAGAAGGCCTGAGCGGCGGCTTGGCCACCGAAGATCCAGTCCCTGTGAACATCGTTCCTGGCAGTGAGGCGCCAGCCGGGCTGTCCGCCCGCCAAGCCGCCGTTGCACGGAAGTACATATCCGTCGGCAAACAGTTGGGGGTGTCCCGAGATGGCCAAATCGTTGCGATCATGATGGCACTGCAGGAGTCCAGCCTTAGGGTCCTGGCCAACTCGAACGTTCCTGCGTCCCTTCGCTTTCCCCATGACGGCGTCGGCGGCGACCACGATTCCCTCGGCACCGCCCAGCAACGTCCGGCGGCGGGCTGGGGGAGTGTCGAGCAGCTAATGGACCCGACATACAACGTGCGAGCGTTCTATGGCGGTCCGAATGGGCCGAATCACGGCAGCCCTCAAGGGTTGCTGGACATTCCGGGCTGGCACTTTATGAGTAAAGGTCAGGCTGCACAGGCGGTCCAGGTTTCAGCATTTCCTGAGCTGTATGCCCGGTGGGAGCGTCAGGCCTCCGCCATTGTCGACTCGCTCGGCGACGGTGTGGCCACAAGTAGCTGCATCGAGGCGCCCGATGCCTCCATGCCGGCCCTACAGCACGCGCATCTTAGTCAGATCCGAAAGGACATATTGCGGTTCACTCAGGAAGGTCTCGGGGGCAAGTACGTTTGGGGCGGAACGGCGTTCAAAGCATGGGACTGCTCCGGCTACGTGCAATGGATCTACCGGCAGGCAGGAATCAATTTACCGCGCGTCGAGCAGTGGAGGGTGGGCGTGAGGACTCGCACCCCACAGCCGGGGGACCTGGTTGTTCAGAACGCCCAGGGCCCGAACAACTGGGGGCACGTGGGCATTTTCGCCGGCGACGGCAAGATGTACAGCGCCCTCAATCCCGCGGTCGGCACCTTGCTGCACCCGATCGCCTGGAATTCGGATACGGCATACTTCGATCTATTGAGATGAAGTCACAGGAGTTAGCGCGGGAGCGAAACCTCCTCGGGCGGCAGCTCCGGGCGGACCCTGATGAAGCGCAGAGCATGCCTGAAGGCTTGTCCCGACCAGGCGCTGTCTGCGGATACCTCGACGACGACCGGCTCCACGAGTGTCAAAGCTACAGGCGATGCATCGCGGTTGAATCGGTCAAGTGTGCTGCCCTTCACCATCTCCGGCCAGGGGTGGGGACCTTCGGGGGGTTTAAGCCATTGTGCTAGCACCTGGCTATCGGAAGAGCGCAGGACTGAAGACCGGCCTACGATCCGCAATGCCCCGTCAATCGGAAGACCTGCCACGATTTCAGTCGGCCGGTCGATTGGCCCGACTACAGCGCCGCAGATGATGTCCATCTCGGACCGTCGCTTATATTTCAACCAAACCCGCTGGCCACCCAAGTATGGTTGCGAGTCGCCCTTGATGATGAGTCCCTCCAGACCTGCGGTGGCCAAGTCTTCAAACCACTGCAGGGCGAGGTCTAGATCCGTGGTCAACGGAGATAGGGAGAATGGGGGAGTCCATCCGTCGGCGAGCTCCTGCAACAGCGCCCGCCGCTCCCGCAGCCGTAAGCTCCTAGCATCGTGGCCCGCTACGCAGAGGACGTCGAACGCTACGAAATTCGCTGGGAGCTCGTTGGCCACGGCTACCAGCCGATTCTTTCCGGCGGAGAGTCGTTGCTGCAGAGACTCAAAGCTGAGCCTTCCGCCCGTCCACACGACGGCCTCGCCGTCCACGATGCAACCGGCAGGAATCATCTCGTCGGCGGCGGCCACGAGTTCTGGAAAATATCTCTTTTGTTGGGTCCAATAATGCTGTCGCGGACGTCGCAAAGTCCCACGGCTGAATATGTCTAAGACAGGAACTGTCGGTGTGTCGGGGACGTACTC
>NZ_JBHTZA010000007.1:0-174362 GCF_042790555.1 Arthrobacter sp. NPDC056727
ACATCGGCTTCATGCTCGAACCCCACGGCTTCTTCAACCAAAACCCCACCCTCAACCTCCCCACCGAAACCCGCACCACCAACAGCGGCCACTGCTCCACCAGCAACGGACACTAAGCAAGGCCAGCCCTGAATAAGCGGTCCCCGATGCTGCCGGCACGGCGGCGTCGGGGACCGCAGCTTTTCCACCCCGAACTTCCCAAACTTCGGGCCCCGGTGCTGACGGCACCCGCACCGGGGCCCGAGCCAAACAACCCCAATCCAGACCAAACAGTAGGGCGTGATCGAACGTGTTCAATATCCCCGCACTTACCTGGACCCTCACCGCCGTCCTGCTGCTTGGCGGAAGCTACAACCTCCTGCAGGCGGCCCGGTCCCGGCACCTCACCGACCGGGTCAACAACAGCCTCCACGCCCTCATGAACGCACTCATGACCGCCATGCTCTGGAACCTGGGACCCTCCACCATGCTCGCCCAAATCGGCATCCTCGCCGGCGCCGCCCTCTGGTTCACCATCCAGGCCGTCGCCCGCCCGCAATTCAAACTCCTCTGCGCCGGCAGCCAAGGCAGACTCAAATGCGCCTACCACAGCCTCACCATGACCGGCGCCGCCACCATGATCGCCCTCATGACCACCCACACACCCACCAACGCAACACCCACCGCGGCAACCCAGGACATGGCAATGCCCATGCCGCACCACACCATGACAGCCGCCCACAACACAACCCACACCACCGCACCCACAGCAGCAACCGGCCTCGGCAACGCCCCGGCCATCCTGCTCACCCTCTTCTTCGCCGCCGCAGCAGCAACCTTCCTCATCCTCCTGCTCCGCCGCCGCACCACCACCACCCACCACCAGGCCACCAGCAAACACTCCACCCGCACCGAACACGGCCTCGAAGCCCTCGGCGCCGCCACCATGGCCCTCATGTTCGCCACCATGACCGCCTGACTGCCTGGCCTCATCACCTACCCAAAAGGGTCGTTTAAAACCATCCTGAATTAGCGTTTCCGCTACCCGCAAATGACGGGACCATGGAAGTCAAGCCCCTCTCCGGACCATCTCAGGAGCTAGAGCTCAACCAGACCACACCCTTTTGGAAAGGCAGTCCGATGCTACATACCTCAGATTCTTACCTCGATGCGTGGATGGGCCGGGAGGCCCTCGCCGAGGCTATGATTCCGGTGATCGGCCGGCTGTACCGTGAAAACAACGTGGTGACCAGCATCCACGGCCGGGCCTTGGTCAACAAATCCACCATGAGCATCCTGAAGGCGCACCGCTTTGCGCGCCGGATCAGCAAGGACGAGCTGCTCCTTGAGGAGACGGCGCCGCTGCTGAACACGCTGGCACAGCTGGACCTTGGTGCCGCTGCCATCGACATTGCCCGCCTGAACCAGAAGTTCAAGTCCGACGGCGGCGACCGGACATTGGAGGAATTCCTCCGCGCCGAGCTGGCTGAGGTGGTGGGCAAGCGGGGCGCGGACGGCCGCGCCAGCACCGACGTCGTGCTCTACGGCTTCGGCCGGATCGGACGGCTGGTGGCGCGGCTCCTGATCGAAAAGGCCGGGGGCGGCCACGGCCTGCGCCTGCGCGCCATCGTGGTCCGGCGCGGCTCGGACAACGACCTGACCAAGCGCGCCAGCCTGCTGCGCCGCGACTCGGTGCACGGCTCCTTCGAGGGAACCATCCGGGTGGACACCGAGGCCAACACCATCACGGCCAACGGCGTCCGGATCCAGGTCATCTACTCGGACAACCCCGCCACCATCGACTACACCGCCTACGGCATCAACAATGCCCTGGTGGTGGACAACACCGGCCGCTGGCGCGACGCCGACGGCCTGTCCCAGCACCTGCTGAGCAAGGGCGTGGCCAAGGTCCTGCTGACCGCGCCGGGCAAGGGCGACCTGAAGAACATCGTGCACGGCATCAACCACCGCGACATCACCGATTCGGACAAGATCGTGACGGCCGCATCCTGCACCACCAACGCCATCACCCCGGTGCTGCAGGCGCTGAACGACAAGTACGGTGTGATCCACGGCCACGTGGAAACCGTCCACTCGTTCACCAACGACCAGAACCTGATCGACAACTTCCACAAGGGCGACCGCCGCGGACGCTCCGCCGCGCTGAACATGGTGATCACCGAGACCGGCGCCGCCAAGGCCGTGGCCAAGGCACTGCCGGAACTGCAGGGCAAGCTCACCGGCAGCTCGATCCGCGTCCCCACCCCAGACGTGTCCATGGCCATCCTGAACCTGAACCTGGAACGCGGCACCACCAAGGACGAGGTCAACAACTATCTCCGGGAGATGGCGCTGCACTCGGACCTGCGCCAGCAGATCGACTACATCGATTCCCCCGAGGTGGTCTCCACCGACTTCGTGGGCTCCCGCCACGCGGGCATCGTTGACGGCCTCGCCACCATCTCCAATGACAAGAACCTGGTGCTCTACGTCTGGTACGACAACGAGTTCGGCTACAGCTGCCAGGTGGTCCGCGTCATGGAGGAAATGGCCGGTGTGAACCGGCCGTCGTTCCCCGCGGCGGATGTTGTTGAGGAGGCCATGTCGGTGCTTGCCGCCGTGGAATCCGCCGCACCCACGATTTGAGCCGGAACATGAAAATTGGAATCCTCACCAGCGGTGGCGACTGCCCCGGCCTGAATGCGGTTATCCGCGGGGCCGTCCTCAAGGGCATTGCCATCCACGGCCACGAATTCGTGGGGTTCCGTGACGGTTGGCGCGGTGTGGTGGAGGGTGACGTCGTCGACCTCCCTCGGACAATGGTCCGCGGTATTGCCAAGCAGGGCGGCACCATCCTTGGAACGTCGCGGACCAACCCGTTCGAGAACGGCGGCGGCCCGGACGTCATCAAGGCCCACATGGACCGGCTCGGGATCGACGCGATCATCGCCATCGGCGGCGAAGGAACGCTCGCGGCCGCCCAGCGGCTGACGGATGCCGGGCTGAAGATCGTCGGTGTTCCCAAGACCGTGGACAATGATCTCGACGCCACCGACTACACCTTCGGATTCGACACGGCCGTGCAGATCGCCACGGAAGCCATCGACCGGCTGCGCACCACCGGCGAGTCCCACCGCCGCTGCATGATCGCCGAAGTGATGGGCCGGCACGTCGGCTGGATCGCACTGCACGCCGGCATGGCTGCAGGCGCCCACGCCATCCTGATTCCGGAGCAGAAGGTCAGTGTCGTGCAGATCGCCCAGTGGGTGAAGGAAGCCCATGCCCGCGGGCGCGCGCCGCTGGTGGTGGTTGCCGAAGGCTTCATGCCGGAGCACATGGAGACCCCGCACTCCGAGCGCGGTCTGGACACCTTCGGCCGGCCCCGCCTCGGCGGGATCGCCGACCAGCTGGCCCCGGAAATTGAGGCCCGCACCGGCATCGAAACCCGCGCCACCATCCTGGGCCACATCCAGCGCGGCGGCGTCCCGTCCGCCTTCGACCGCGTCCTGGCCACCCGCCTGGGCATGGCCGCGATCCACTTGGTGGTGGAGGGCCTCTGGGGCACCATGGTTGCCCAGAAGGGAACCGACATTGAACACGTCGGTTTCCAGGAGGCCCTGGGCAAGCTGAAGACGGTCCCGCAGAAACGCTATGACGAAGCCGCGGTCCTCTTCGGGTGACTCCCTCCCCCACTCCCGAGTTTTTGTACAGATAATGGGCGCAAAACGGCCGCGAACGCCCATTATCTGTACAAAAACTCCATCGGGACCGGATGCTTCACAATGGAAGGCATGACCCTCACGACTTTCGCCCTCATCCGCCACGGCCAGACAGACTGGAATGCGCAGCGCCGGCTGCAGGGATCCAGCGACATCCCGCTGAACGACGTCGGCCGCGGCCAGGCGCGTGACGCCGTCGCCGTCCTGTCCGGGCAGGAATGGGACACGGTTGTCTCCTCACCGCTGAGCCGCGCGGCGGAAACCGCCGAACTGATCGCCGCAGGGCTCGGGCTCACGGTGGCCCGCCACGTGCCGGAGCTCACCGAGCGCGGGTTCGGACCCGCCGAGGGCCTGCAGGCAGGCCCTGAACTGGAGGCACTGCGCATTCCCGGCGGCTTTCGGGGCGCGGAGAGCGACGACGAAGCGGGCTCCCGGGGCCTGGCCGCCCTGGAGTCGCTGGCCGAGGAGTTCCGCGGGCGCCGGGTGTTGGTCGTGGCGCACGGCACGCTCCTCCGCCTGGCCCTCGGCCGTGCGATCGGCAGCACCCTGGACAGCATCGACAATGCCGTGCTCAACCTGGCCCACCACCACGCCGTCGACGGCTGGCAGCTCGAATACTTCAACGGCGAACGGGTGGTGGAGGCCGTCCACAGCTAACGAAAGTTGGTGCCGCCCCTGTCCCCGGCGGCCTGACAGGACTACCTTTTTCCTATCAACCGGGCAGGCAACAGGTGCTCCGGGAAGCATAAGGGTTTCTACTCAACGAGGAGTGGGACGGGCGATGAAGGCAAGAACCATAGTTTTGGGGATCGTTATCCTGGTGCTGGTGGCTGGCGGGGCGGCATTTTTTTACTTCAACAACTTGAGAAGCAGGGCTGCTGACTACAACCCGCAGATCAAGCCGGCGGAGTTCACGACGAAAATCACGAACAAGTACTTCGCGCTTCCGGTCGGCAAGAAGATGACGTACGGGGCCGGGGACAACAGGATCGAGATTGAGATCCTAGCCGAGACGCGGGTCATCGGGGGCGTCGAAACAGTCATCTATCTGGACAAGGAATTCAAGAACGGGCAGCTGGTCGAGGAGACCAGGGACTACCTGGCGCAGCACAAGAACGGCGATGTGTGGTACTTCGGCGAGGACGTGAACAACTTCAAGGACGGGCAGCTGCAGGATCATTCCGGCAGCTTCATCCACGGCCAGGACGGGGCGAAGGCCGGCATTTGGATGAAGGCCGAACAGCGCGTGGGGGACACGTACCGGCAGGAGTATTACCTGGGCCACGCGGAGGACATGCGGGACACCATCGCCACCGGACAAACCGTCACAACGAAGATGGGCACCTACACGGACTGCGTCAAGGTGGACGACTGGACGCCGCTGGAGTTCAACTCGCGGGAGCACAAGTACTACTGCCCCGAGGTGAGCTCGCTGGTCCTTGTTGAGGAACCAAGCGGGGCGCGGTCCGAGCTCACGAACATCAACATGCCCTGAGCTGCTTTCACCGGAGACGCAGCTCTGGCCCGGCCGTTGCGCGAAGGGTATTCTGGAAACACGCTTTTTTGGGGTGTGAACCGCAGGGATGGTACGCAAAAGCCTGGTATCGCGATCGCACACGGCCCTGGCAAGGTTGCTCGGGTTCGTGGTCCTCAGCTGCGTCTGCGGCGCCCTGGTTGCCGCCTATTTTGTTCCGCAGCTTGCCGCCGCCGGCGCTGCCGTGAGCGGCTCGATGAACTTTTACAACGGCCTCCCGTCCGACCTGGCGGTGCGGCCCCCGGCACAAACCACCAGGATCCTGACCTCGGACGGAAAGCTGATCGCCTCGTTCTACGAAGAGAACCGGGTCAGGGTTCCGCTGAACAGGATGTCCCGGTACATCAAGGACGCCGTGGTGGCGATCGAGGACAGCCGCTTCTACGAACACAGCGGCGTCGACCCCCTGAGTGTTCTCCGGGCGCTGGTGAGCAACGTCTCCGGCGGTAACCGGCAAGGGGCCTCCACGCTGACCCAGCAGTACGTCACCAACGTGGCCAATGAAGCCAAAATCACCTCCGGGCGCGAGGATGAGGTGGTCCTCAGCGGGGAGAAGACCGTTGGCGACAAGGTGCGGGAAATGAAGCTCGCCATCGAGCTCGAGAAGAAATTCACCAAGGACCAGATCCTCGAGGGCTACCTCAACATCGTCTTCTTCAACCGCAGTGCCTACGGCATCGAAGCCGCGGCGCAGCACTTCTACAGCGTTCCGGCGAGCAGGCTCACCCTCCCCCAAGCCGCATTGCTGGCGGGGCTCGTCAACAGCCCCAGCCTCTACGACCCCGTAACGAACCCTGAAAACTCGCTCAAGCGGCGCAACCTGGTCCTCGACGCCATGCTGGCGCAGGAAAAGATCACCCAGAAGCAGCATGACACCGCCGCCGCCACCGGCGTCGGCCTGAAAGTCCGTGCCTCGAAACAGGGCTGCGCCGCCGCAGCCATCGCCCCGTACTTCTGCGACTACGTGTCCCACCTGATCCTCAACAACCCGGCTTACGGCGCAAACACCCAAGCCCGGGAACAGAGGCTGTTCCGGGGCGGCCTCACCATCACCACCACCCTGGACAGCCGGCTGCAGGCGGCGGCCCAGGCCCAGGTTGACTCCACCGCCGGCGCCAACCCCGGCAAGTGGGGAGCGTCGCTGGTGACCCTGCAGCCCGGCACCGGCAAAATCCTGTCGATGGCGCAAAACACGGTGTTCCTCCCGCAACCCGGGAAGTTCGACACCCAACTGAACTTCAACGTGGACGCCAAGGACGGCAATGGCAGCGACCTTAACGGTGCGGGCGGATTCCAGCCGGGATCCACCATGAAGCCGTTCACCTTCGCCGAATGGCTGCACCAGGGACGGAAAATCACCGAGGTCGTGGACGCCACGCGGAGGGAGTACCCGCTGGGCTTCCGTTGGCGGGACTCGTGCGCCAAGGTGGTGGGCGGCTACAGCAGCAGGCAGCGGGCTGCCGGCCTTGAAGCTGCCGACGATCTGCAGAACGCCTCGGACGGCTACTACCGCAGGATGCCCGCCAACTATGGGCTGTACAACTCCATCAACACGGCCACCTTCGCCGAGGTTGCCCAGCTGGACATCTGCGGCATCCAAAAAATGGTGGACACCCTGGGCCTGCACAGCGGGCTGGACGGGGCCGGGATCAACATGCACCAGCTGGGCAACGTGCTTGGCGGAACTGCCGTCTCGCCGCTGGTCATGGCGACCGCCTTCGCCACCTTCGCCGCCGACGGCCGCTACTGCGCACCGTTTGCCATCCAGCGCGTTACCGACTCCACCGGACGGGCGCTGTCCAGCCAGCAGCCGGCCTGCCGGACCGCCGTGGAGCCGAATATTGCCCGCGGTGTGAACTCCGTGCTGCAGGACGTGCTCAAGAAGGGTTCAGGCGTTTACATCAATCCCAAGGTCCAGAGCAAGGTCCCCGTGGCGGCCAAGACCGGCACCAACAACAGCAACGGTGCCACCTGGGTGCTGGGCTACACCAGCGGCATCGCCACCGCATCCTTCTTCGGGGACGCCCTGAACGGCCAGAAACGGCCGGGCCGGAACATCACCATCAACGGCACGCACTACGACCGCATCGACGGCTACATGATCGCCGGACCGCAGTGGGCCAAGTACATGCTCAAGGTGGCCCCACTGTATCCGGCCAAGCCGTTCCCCAAGCCTCCGGCGTCCATGATCGGCAACGGACCGCCCAGGTAGCGCGCGGCGACCTGTTGAAGGGGTTGGTGTGGTTGGAAGCCCTATTGGAAATGCGTCTCGACGTCTGATGCCGAAAGCCTGCCCAGGAGTTCCACGGCCACGTCGCGCAGCTTCTGGTTCCGGTTACTGGAGACTTTGGCCAGGATGTCCATCGCTTCCTTCTGCGAACACCTGTTCTGCGCCATGATCACCCCGCAGGCGACGTCTATCGCCGTCCGGCTCTGCATGGCGGCCTCAAGGTTCTGCGCCCGGGACTGGGCTGCTCCGAGCCGGACGGACAGGTGCAGGGTGCGGCTGGCCAGCTCTCCGAATCCGACTGCCCTGTCGAAGAGTTCGGCCGAGAAAATGCCCGGCGACGGGGCGAAGAAGTTCAACGCTGCACTGGCCCCCTCCCCGATGTCCAGGGGGATGCCCAGGGTGGAGTACACACCGTGTTCGGCGAGCCGCTTCTGGTACTCCGGCCACCGATCGTCCGTGTCGACGTCGGCGAGCAGTTCAGGGGCCATGGTGAACAGTGCCCGGATGCAGGGGCCGTCCCCGACGCGCTGTTCGATGAGGTCCAGCTCCACTGCCCGGGGGCTGCTGCCGGCCACGGTGGCGGTGTGCCGCTGCCGCTTCAGTGTCACGGCGCATTCAATGCCGGTTCCTGCCAGTCCGGTGAGGGTGGCTGCTGAGAATCGGGCCAGCCCGTCAAGGAAGGCGTCAACACTTTCCGCCCCGATCAGGATGTCCTGCAGCTGCAGGACGGCCGAACCTTCGTTCGCTTCAGTCATTCCACAATGCTAGACGCCGGCAGGCCATTTCAGGCTGCCTGCGGGGCTCCAAAGAGTTCGGCGGCAAGGCGCAGCAGGCGCTCCGGGATGCTGGTGTCTTTGCCCTGCGCGTCGCGGCCGAGGATGACTGCCGGGCCGCGGGCGGCGCCTGCCAGATCGAGGCCGCAGTCATGCATGAGCTGGGCGGCGCGGAGGTTCGGCGGCAGATTCCCCGAGGTTCCCTCGGCGTTGAGATAAAGGTGCCAGTCGCCCCGGGCGACGGACTCGAGGTCGCCGCCGAGCAGGTCCTTCAGGCCGTCTGCCCCTTCGACGGGAACGGTGCGGAGAGGCTCGCCCAGGCGGGCCGGGACAATGAGGGCAATATAGGTAGCGTTCATTTTGGGTCATTGTTAATAACAAATTCAGGCATAACGGTGTTCCCCATGCCTTGGCAAGGCCCTATGCCGACGCCTGCTCCGCTGCCTGGACCAGCTGCACCTGGACGCCGGTCCCCCTGAACAGCGCAACCTGGGCCGGATCTGCGCCGGAGTCCGTCACCAGGGTCCACGGCAGGCCGAGTTTCGCCCAGGCGTGGAACGGCCTCTTCCCAAGCTTGCTCGAATCGGCCAGAACATAGACTGCGGCGCCGCGCCGGGCCATGAGTTCCTTGAGCCTGGTCTGCGCGTGGTCCGCCTCGCAGAGCCCGTCGTCGGCCGTGACGGCGTCGGCGCCCAGGAACACGCGGTCGAAGCTCATGCGTTCCAGGGCCGCCTCGGCCAGGGGACCGACGAAGGTCTGGCTCACGCCCCGGAGCCGGCCGCCAAGGCAGTCCACCTGGATCCCTGGTGAATCGGCCAGCTCCTGCAGCGTGTTGATCCCGGGGGTGGTTACCGACAGGCTTTCCCGGCCGCGCAGGGCGTGTGCCAGGGCACCGACCGTGGAGCCGCCGTCGAGCAGGATGTTTTCGCCGTCCTTCACCTCGGCAGCAGCCCAGGCCGCGATGGCGTGCTTCTGCTCGTACGCCTCGCCGGTCCGCTGCCGCAGGGACGGTTCGGGGTGCGCGCCCAGCGCCACCGCGCCGCCATAGGTCCGCGCCAGCTTCCCTTCTTCGTTCAGGTGGGCCAGATCCCGCCGGATGGTGGAGGCGGTGACCCGAAAATGCCGCGACAGCTCCTCGACAGACGCCAGCCCCGTGGTGACGGCGAGGTGGTAGATCTCTTCGCGCCTGGCTTTGGCGGTGGTCATCTGTGGCTCTCCTTTTGCTGTCACCATCGTAGGGGGCGTGCGGCTGCGCGCCTCACAGGGAGGCGCCTCACAACGAGGCGCCGCCGCAGATCACGTAGTTCTGCCCGGTAATGGACTTTCCGTGCGGCCCCAGCAGGAAGCCGGCGAGCGCGGCGACGTCCTCGGGATCCACCAGCCGGCCCAGCGCCGGCAGCTTCGGCGGCGTGGCCGCCCGCCCCGGATCGGCCAGCATGGGGGTGTCCGTGGGCCCCGGCGAGAGCACGTTCACCGTGATGCCGCGCGGAGCAAGCTCCTGCGCCCAGGTCCGGCCCATGCCCATCAACGCCGCCTTCGTGGCCGCGTACTGGCTCTTGCCCGCCGCGCCCGTGGAGGTCCGGCTGCCAATCAGCAGCACCCGGCCGCCGTCCGGCATCCGCGGGACCACTTCATTGGCCAGCGCGCTGGCTGCCCCCACGTGCACGGCGAACATGCCGGCGAGCGCCTCCGGATCCAGCTCGCCCAGCAGCGCGGTGCGCTGGTACCCGGCGGCGTGCACCAGCGCGTCCGCCGGTTCCACTGCCGCAACAGTTTCCGCCAGCGACGCCGGATCGGACAGGTCAGCCTGCAGCCACCGGAACCCGGGGCCAAGCGAGGTCTCGCTGCGGCTCAGCCCGGTGACTGTCCAGCTGTCAGCCAGCAGCCTTTCAGCGATCGCCTTGCCGATCCCGGAGCTGCAGCCCGTGACAACCGCGTGGCGGGAACCAGTCACTGCCCGCCGCCGCCTTCAGTGCCGCCGGCTTCGTCCCCTCCGGGCGTGGTGCTTCCCTCGTAGGCCCACTGCGGGTCCACGCGGACGAACTTGATGGCCTGCCGGAAGTAGGTGTAGGCGATGTTCAGCGCGCCGTCCGGGCCCTGGTGGATGGACGGGTAGGAGTACTCCCTGTTCAGGCCGTCGCGGGAGTTGTTGGAGAGGCAGTAGCCGTCCCCCACGTCCAGGTTGCGCCGGATGGGCCAGCTGCGCCCGGAATCCTCGGAGATGGCCAGCGTCATGGGCGAGCGCGGCGTCCCCCAGAAGGCGCGCCGGCCGCCGTTGTCAATGCCGACGCCGGCAGAGAGGTCGGGTTCGGTGACCTGGCCCTGTTCGGCGGCCAGGCCGTCGTCGTCGATTTCGTCGTAGAGCGAGAGCCGCCGCTCGGTGTTCGCCTCCGCCCGGCTGTGGTTGTAGACGAGGGCCAGGCGGCCGTCGGCGAGCGCCGTGAACTGGATGGAGGAGTTGTTGTTCGGCAGCTCGGTGGGGACGGGCTCGCTCCAGGTGGTGCCGTCGTCGGCGGACCGGGATTCGTAGATCGAATCGGCCCAGCGGCTGCGGAACAGCGCCAGCAGCGAGCCGTCGGCAACGGGCTGGATGTTCATGTGGACGCAACCCAGGCTGCCGGGCAGGATCTGCTCGCTCCAGGTGGCCCCGCCGTCGTCGGAAATCATGACGGCGCTGTCGTCGCTGTTGCCCACCCACTTCTCCCCTGGAGTGGTGATGCAGCGGAAGATTGGGATGATCAGGCGGCCGGACGGCAGCAGCACCGGCAGCTGGCGGACGAACACACCGCCCGTCTCGTTGGCGGGGAAGAGCGTTTCCACCGGTCCCCACGTGCGGCCGCCGTCCGTGGAAGTACGACGGCGGACCTCGGCTGTGTCCTGGTTGCCCGCCTTCTGCGCGGTGTACAGGAGCCAGAGGGAACTGCCCTCTCCGGCAATGCCGGGCGCCGTGAAAAGGATCGGGTTCTGCTCCGAGCGCGTGGAGTCATCCGACAGCTGCTGCGCCGGCGACCACTGGCTGCTGCCCGGCTCCAGGGTGGAGAACCAGATGGAGATGTCCGGCACGCCTTCCTGGGTGCCGCCGAACCACACGCAGCCGAGGCGGCCGTCCGGGAGGGTCAGGAGGTTGGCGGCATGGCTTTGCACAGTGGGTGCAGGGAGGTACGCGAAGTCGGCGCCGTCCGCGCGCTTCAGGGCGCCGTCGGGGGTGATGGTGCTGTAGCCGGCATTGGTGGTCTGCATGGCCTTACCCCTCCGCCTTTGCCGCAGCCAGGTGCGCCTTGGCGGCCAGCTCCAGGTGGGTCAGGTCCGACGCGACGGTGGTGAACGTGTAGCCCTGGTTCAGCCGCTGGGCGGCGATCTCCCCCGCTGCGGTGTGGATGCCGGCGGCGATGCCCGCGGACGCGGCCGCCTCGGCGACGGTTTCCAGTGCCGCGTTGAATTCGGACTCGACGGCGGGGTCGCCCGGGAAGGCGCCGCCGACAGCGATGGCAAGGTCCGACGGGCCCACGTAGATGCCGTCCAGGCCCGGCGTCGCGCAGATCTCCTTGACGTTGGCCAGCCCCTCGGGCGTCTCGATCATGGCGAAGACGAGGGTGGCCGCGTTGGATTCGGCCGGGACGGGGCCGATCCGCAGGGCCGACCGCATGGGCCCGTAGGACCGGCCGCCCATAGGCGGGTACTTAGCCGCCGCCACGGCCGCGGCGGCGTCCGCGGCGTTGTTGATCAGCGGCACAATAACGCCGACGGCGCCGGCGTCAAGCGCCTTGCCGATCGCGGTGAAGTCATTGGCCTCCACCCGGACCATGCCCACGGCGGTGTGCCCGGCGTCGATGGCCATCAGACCGTTCAGCACGCCCGAGTAGCCGAGCAGCCCGTGCTGCGCGTCGAGGGCCACGTAGTCGTAGCCGAGCCGGCTGATGCGTTCCGTTGCAACGGGCGCGTCCAGCACCGCCCAGTAGCCGACGGCCTGCTCGCGGGCGCGGATCTTGCGGGCGAATTCAATGGCCAGGTCCGATGTCATCTTTATCTTCTACCTTCAGTTCGTGGGTGGTCTTGGCGTTTGCAGGCGTCAGCGGTTGTAGGCCGGCATGGGTCCGCGGAGCCCGGAGCCGACGGCGTCACAGGCGGCGGTGACGTCTTCGGGCAGCGGTCCCTCGGCCACTGCCGCAATGTTGGCGCGCAGCTGCTCCACCTTGGAGCCGCCCAGCAGCATCGAGCCGACGCCCTCCCGGTAGGCGAGCCAGCGCAGCGAGAGTTCGGCGAGGGTAAGGCCCGCCCCCTTGGCGATGCCGGCCAGAGCGGTGACGGCTTCAAACAGCTGTTTGTCCCAGTAGCGCTGGGTGTACATGGCGGCCAGCTTGGAATCGCCGAAGCGCCCCTCCGACGGCTTTGACCCGAAGCTGTGCTTGCCGGTGAGCAGGCCGCCGCCCAGCGGGTTGTAGACCATGGTGTGGACGTTGTGGGTGGCGGCGAATTCGAGGTATTCCTCCTCCACCCGCCGGGCCACGAGGTTGTAGAGCTGCTGC
Organism: Arthrobacter sp. NPDC056727; assembly: GCF_042790555.1. Lineage (NCBI taxonomy): Bacteria > Bacillati > Actinomycetota > Actinomycetes > Micrococcales > Micrococcaceae > Arthrobacter > Arthrobacter sp. NPDC056727. The sequence goes on from NZ_JBHTZA010000007.1 coordinate 12,762, forward strand.
GCCACCACGGGGCGGGGTGCGCCCACCTCGCGGGCCACGTGGATCACGTCGGCGATCTGCCAGGCGGCGAAGTTGGAGACACCGAGCGCCCCGATCTTCCCCTCTTCAGCCAGCTCGGCCACCGTGCGCAGGGTGTCCTGCAGCGGGGTCGCGCGGTCGGGCTGGTGCAGGTAGAACAGGTCGATGCTGTCCACTTCGAGCCGGCGCAGGCTGCCCTCCACGCTGTTGCGCAGCCCTTGCGGGGACAGCGGCGAATGCTGGCCGTGGTTCGGGTGCGGCATGCCGGCCTTGGTGGCGAGGATGACCTCGTCCCGGCGTCCCTTGAGGAGTCGGGCGAGTATTTCCTCCGTCACTCCGCCCACGTAGGCGTTGGCGGTGTCGATGGTGGTGATGCCGGCATCGAGCGCCTCGTCCACCATGCGCGCGGCGGTGGCCTCGTGAGCGGTGTCGCCGAACGTCATGGTGCCCAGGACCAGCCGCGAGATGGGGAGCTTCAGTCCTTCCACCGGGTTTCCTTCTGGCTGCTTGCTCATGCGTTGATTCTCCGTGGGTTGCAGTATCGGTTGGATTCGGGGCGGGTTGAGGGAGCCGGATCAGGCGCCTTTCAGCGCCAGCGACCGGACAACGTGCCGCGGTTTCAGGCCGCGCATGGTGGACGGGTCCAGCGCGGCGCGGCGGAGCCTGCGGGTGTAGTCCTCCTTCGGCGCGGTCAGCACGGATGCAGTGCTGCCGCACTCGACGAGCTTGCCGCGCTGCATGACCATGACGCTATCGCTGATCTCCTGCACCACGCCAAGGTTGTGCGAGATGAACACGTAGGTGATGCCCGTTTCATCCTGGATGGACTTCAGCAGCCGCAGCACCTGCGCCTGGACGGACACGTCCAGCGCGCTCGTTGCTTCGTCGCAGACCAACAGTTCCGGCTTGGAGGCGAGCGCGCGGGCAATGCCGATGCGCTGCCGCTGCCCGCCGGAGAACTCGGCAGGGTGGCGGTCCAGCGACTTGGCCGGCAGGCCCACCTGGTCGATCAGCTTCGCAGCTACCTTGTGCCGCTCGGCCTTGGACCGGACGCCCTGCAGCTTCAGCGGCTCGGCCACGATCTCCTGGGCGGTGAGGTGCGGGTCCAGGGAGCCGTACGGATCCTGGAAGACCATCTGGAACTTGGAGCGCAGCGGCCGCAGCTTGGCTTCGCTGAGCGCGGCCAGGTCTGTGCCGTCCAGTTCGATCCGGCCGCTGGCCGGCGTCACCAGCCGCATCAGCGCCTTGGCGATCGTGGACTTGCCGCAGCCGGATTCGCCGACGACGGCGATCGTCTTGCCTTTGTCCACCGAGAAGGAGACGTCATCCACGGCACGGAACGTTCCGCCCGGCACGTGGTAGTCCACCACAAGGTTCTCGACGGAGAGGAACGGCTTACTCATGGCTGGCTCCGGTGTTGGTCAGGGCGGCTGTGGACTGTGAAGGGTCGACGGCGGGGGTTTCGTCCCAGGCACCCAGGACCGGCACCGCGGCCAGCAGGCTGCGGGTGTACTCGGTGGCCGGGTGCTCCACGATCTGCTGAACCTCGCCGGACTCAACAAAGGAGCCGTCCTTCATTACGTGGATGCGGTCCGAGATGAGGCGGGCCACGCCGAGGTCGTGCGTGATCATCAGGATGCCGATGCCGCGCTGCTCCTGAAGCTCCAGCAGGAGGTCCAGGATGCCGGCCTGCACCGTGACGTCCAGCGCCGAGGTGGGTTCGTCGGCCACCAGGAGCTGTGGTTCGCTCGCCAGGGCGATGGCGATCAGCACGCGCTGGAGCATGCCGCCGGAGAGCTGGTGCGGGTACTTCTTCAGCTGCACCTCCGGCGTCGGGATGTGGACCTGCTCCAGCAGCCGGATGGCGCGGGCCCGGACGGCGTCCTTGTCCTTGGAAGCGGCGCCGGCGATCCGGATGGCCTCCGACAGCTGGCTTCCGATGGAGTGCACGGGGCTCAGCGCGGTCATCGGGTCCTGCGGGATGAGCGCGAGGGTACGTCCGCGGACCTTGTCGATGGCCTTGGGCTCGGCCACCACGTCCACGCCGTCGATGAGCACCGTGCCGGAAAGCACCGCCAGGTCGTCCGGGAGCAGGCGGAGGATGCCCATCGCCGTCGTCGATTTGCCGGAACCGGACTCACCGATAATGGTGACCGTTTCGCCGCGGTGGATGCTGAAGTTCACCGAATCCACGGCCCGGATGATGCCGGCGTCAGTGATCAGCTCCACCTGGAAGTCGCGGACCTCGAGCAGGGCCTGCTCCTTGTGGTCCGCGGCGCTGTGGCCGGTGGTGGCGGTTCGTGCATTCATGTCAGGCACCCTTCTTCTTGCGGCGGGGACGGTCGCGGAGGCCGTCGCCCAGCAGGTTCACGCCCACCACCATCAGCACGATCACCAGGCCGGGCAGGGTGACCATCCACCAGGAGGTGGTGATGTAGTCCTGGCCGTCGGAGATGATGCGTCCCCAGGTGGCGAACGGCCGCTGGGGGCCGGCGCCGAGGAAGCTGAGCGCGCTTTCGAGCAGGACGGCCTGGGCCAGGAGCAGCAGCACCACGAGGGTTGCCTGCTTGATGACGTTCGGGATGATGTGCTGGATCAGGATCTGGATGCGGTGCAGGCCCAGGATGCGCGCCGCGGAAACATACGGTTTTTCGCGTTCCACCAGCACCATGGACCTGGTCAGCCTGGCCACTTCCGGCCATTGGGCAATGGCGATGACGAACGTGATCACGGGGATGGACGGGCCGAAGAGCGCCACCACCAGGAGCAGCATCATGAGCAGCGGCAGGGACATCTGGGCTTCGAGGAGGCGGGAGACCACCGTGTCCACCCAGCCGCCGAAGTAGCCGGCGGCGGCACCGAGGATGATGCCGATGGCGCCGGAGACCACCACGGCCAGGATGCCGATGGTCAGCGAGACCTGGCCGCCGTGGAGGACCCGGGAGAGCAGGTCGCGGCCCAGCTGGTCGGTGCCGAACAGGTGGCCGTCCACCAGCGGGGCGAGCCGGCGGGCGGAGAGGTCCTGGTGGTTGGCGTCCGGCAGCGGAAGCACCTGGGCCAGCAGGATGGGGATGATGACTAGCAGCGTGCAGACGGCGCCGATGCGCAGTTTCCACTTGGCGGCGTTGCGGCGGCGGGTGGCGCCGGCCTTCGCGACGAGTTCCTTGGTGACGGCGCTCGGGGACGGGGTTCGTGTTGCGGTGTCGCTGAGGCTCATGCTGCTGCCGCCTTTCCAAGACGAACGCGGGGATCAAGAAGCGGGTAGGCGAGGTCGATGACGAGCTGGACGGCCACCGCCAGCAGGGAGGTCAGCAGGACGGTTGCCTGGATGAGGGGATAGTCGCGGGTCTCGAGGGCCCGGACAATGAGGGAGCCGACGCCGGGCCAGGCGAACACGACTTCCACCACCACCACGCCGTTCAGCATGGCCGCGAAGCGGGTGCCCAGGGCGGTGAACACCGGAATGGCGGAGTTGCCCATGGCATAGCGCCAGGTCAGCGCCGGGCTGCCCACTCCCCTGGACCGCGCCACGGTCAGGTACGGGGCCGCGAAGTTGGCGGTCATCTCACGCCGCACCATACGGGAGATCAGCGCGATCTGCAGGATGGCGATGGTGACGGTGGGGAGGACCAGCCCGCCCCAGGTGGCGAAGCCCGAGGCCGGGAACAGCGGGATCAGGACGGCGAAGCCGGTGAGGAGCATGATGCCCGTCCAGAAGTCCGGCATGGACTGCCCGGCAATGGTGAGGACGTTGACGCCGAGTTCCCGGTTGGTGTCCGGGCGGCGGGCCATCCACACGCCCAGCGGGATGGCGATCACGGCGGTGAGGAGGATGGCAGCGGTGGCAAGGGTGAGCGTGTACGGCATCCGTTCGGCCACCACCTGCATGGCCGGCGCCTGGAACGAGTAGGACGTGCCGAGGTTGCCGGTGAACAGCTGCTGCAGGAAGATCCAGTACTGCTCCAGCACCGGCCGGTCCAGGCCGAACTGTTCGCGGACCTTGGCCAGCTGCTCCGTGGTGGCCAGCGGGCCGGCGTAGGACACGGCCGGATCACCGGGTGCCAAACGGATCAGGACGAAGACCGTGGAGACCGTCAGGAACACGGTCAGCAGGCCTTGGCCCAGCCGCTTGAGGATGTACGTGGTCATGACTCAGGCCTCCAGCCGGACGTCAACAAGGGGGTAGGAGTTGGTGGGCGCCAGCGCCAGGCCTGCCACGCGCTTCTGGTGGGCCAGCACGGACTTCGGCACGAAGGCCCAGGCACACGGCCAGGTATCCCAGATGGCCTTCTGCGCGGTGGCGAGCAGCTGCTCCCGGCGGACCGGGTCCACCTCGGAGGAGGCGGCCTGGATCTTGGCCTGCACGTCCGGGACCACGTAGCCCTGGTAGGTGTCGCGGGTCTTTTCCTTCTCCGCGGTTCCGGCGTACATGCCCTGCATCATGGTGATGGCCAGGCCGGTGGGGCTGCTGAAGCCGTTGCCCAGCAGGTCCCAGTCGCCCTGCTTGCCCTGGCGCCAGGCCAGGATGTTGCCGCCGGGCTCGAACTGCTGCAGCTGGGTTTTCACCCCGATGTTGCCGAACATCTCCACGAGCGCCTCCATCACGGAGGTGTCGGAGGCGAACTCGCCGGTTTCCCAAATGATCTTGAGGTTCAGGTCGGTGACACCCAGGCTCTTCAGAGTGGCCTTGGCCTTGTCCGGGTCAAAGGTGTAGTTGCCGGCCTTGGCGAAGCCGGTGAGGCTGGAAGGCACCACGCCTTCGGCCTCGCTGACCGAATCGACCAGGACATCCTTGACCAGGGACTCGCCGTCGACCGCCCAGCTGAGGGCCTGGCGGACCCGGACGTCGGACAGCGGGTGGCTGGCGGGCTTGCGGAAGTTGTAGAAGATCTGGTTCAGGCGGAGGCTGGACGCCTCAGCCAGGACGACGCCGGGAAGTCCGGCCAGCTGTTCGCGGGAGTCGGGCGTGATGGAGTCAATGACGTCCACCTCGCCGCTGCGCAGGGCAATGACGCGGCTGGATTCCTCCGGCAGGAAGCGGACCTCGACGTTGTCCACCTTGGGGGCGGGGCCCCAGTAGTTCTCGTTGCGCTTGAGGCTGTAGGTGCCGGCACCGCGGTTGAACTTGGTCACGACGTACGGCCCGGTGCCCACACCTTCCTGCAGCTCCTCCGGCTTGTTCTTGGCTGCCGGGCTGATCAGGATCATGCTCATGAGGGAGTCGAGGATGGGGATGGGGTTCTTGGATTCCATCCGGAACGTCCGGTCATCCACCGGGACAACGGTGGGGAATTCGGGGAAGAACCCGGCAACGAAGGAACCCTCCACCTGCTGGTACATCTTCAGCGCCGTAGCCACGTCCTCGATCTGCAGCGGCGTGCCGTCGGAGTACTTGACGCCTTCGCGCAGCCGCACGGTCCATACCGTGGGGGAGGTCATTTCAAAACGGTCCGCGAGGACCAGGACCGGCTTGGTTTCGGGGCCGATGGCCGTCAGTCCCTGGCGCACGGAGCGCTGGACGGTGACGGCGGCGTCGAACTGGTTGAGCTTGTTGTCCAGGCTCACGAGGGACCTGTTGAGGGCCAGCGTCAGGGTGCTGGGTCCCGGCAGGCCTGTGGGGCCGGCACACCCGGCCAGGGAGCCTGTGCCCAGGAGAAATCCGGCGGCTGCGCCGAACTGCAGGAGGCGGCGCCGTGAGATCTCACTTCCTTGAGGAAGAACGGTCATCGTTGACCTCTCGGTTGATTGGGACGGCTGGCGGCCGGATGGCCTGCGCCGTGTTACATGGATCACTCTGCCACCTCTGCGCGAAATGCGCAACTGATCTAGCGCATTCCGCGCAGTCATGCCAGAATGGAGCCACCTGATCCATAGACGAAGGGAGGACAACGTGGCTGCAGTCCTTATCCAGGCCGATGACTTTTCCGGCGCAGCAGAAGTGGGGCAATGCTTTGCAACCCAGGGGCTGGACACATGCCTCCTCCTGTCCGCCCCCGAGGAAGGCACTGCCACTGGCAGCGGCGCCGAAGTCGTGGTGGTCGATACGCATTCGCGGGCCGTGGCTCCGGAGTCCGCCGCAGCGGCTGCGGCAGCCGTCTTCGGCAGCCCCGCCGCACACGGCGCGACCGTCCTGTTCAAGAAAATCGATTCGCTGTGGCGGGGCAATATTGGCCCGGAACTCGCAGCACTTTCGGCCCTGGGGCACCACGTTGTGGTGGCCGGCGCACTCCCCCAGCTGAACCGGGCCGTCGTGGGCGGCCGGCCCTTTGCCGGCGGCGTCCGGCTGGACAGCACGGACCTGTGGCGGGCAGAGGCGGAAGCGCCGCCCGCGGAAATTGCGCAGCTGCTGGGCTCCGCCCCGGTGCAGCTTGTGGACCTGGCCACGGTACGGGCCGGCGGCCTGCCGGCCGTCCTCGGCGCCGCCTTTTCCGGAACGCCATCCAGCGCCGCTCCCGCCACCGTGATCGTCGACGGCGAGACTCCGGCTGATCTGGAGAAGGCCGCCGACGCGCTGCTGGACCTGGACTTCAGGGCCGGCGGACGGCGCATCGTGCTTGCCGGGACCGGCGGCATGGCCCTGCTGCTGGCGGCGAAACTGGTCTTTACTGCTGCGCGAAACGCGCAACCCTCGGCGCCTCAGGGCCTGGCGCCCGCGGCGGGCGCACCCCGGCCGGTGCTGGCCGCCGTCGGCTCCGCCTCGGTAAAGGCCGCGGCGCAGCTGCGGAACCTGGAGGCCGCCGGCTTCACCACCCTGGGCATCGCACCCGCCGAACTGCAGCGTCCCGAAGATTTCCGCCCGAGGCTCGCGGAAGCGCGGCAGCTCCTGGCGGCCGGCGAGCCAACAGCCCTGACGGTCAGCGCCGACGTCGTCAATCCGCAGGAGTCCGGCAGGATCGTGCGGAACCTGGCGCAACTGGCTGCCGGCGCGGCAGCGGGTCCGGCGGCGTCCGGTCCCGAGGCAGCGGACCTGATCCTCACCGGGGGCGAAACCGCCCGCGAGGTAATAGACGCCCTCGGCATCCGATCGCTGACCCCGCTGGCGTCCGTGCAGCACGGCGCCGTGGTCAGCCTTTCCGACGACGGACGGCTGGTGGGCACTAAGCCCGGCAGCTTCGGCGACAACGACGCGCTCGTCCAGCTTTACTCCGCCATCAAAGACCTCCGGTCATCCAACAGCGTTTCCCATCCCTCCCACACATCTGGAGCTCCAATGACATCAGCAGTGAACGCAACCGAACAGGACACCCGGCCCTTCATCGCCGTGACCATGGGTGACGGCGCCGGCGTCGGCCCCGAGGTGACCGTGGGCGCCCTTCTCGACGGAAACGCCTACCGCGCCTGCCGCCCCGTGGTGGTCGGCGACGTCCACCGGCTGCAGCTCGGCGCCAAAGCGCTGGGCGTGGAAGCCAACATCGTGGAGGTGGCGACGGTGGGCGAGGCGGTCTTCGAGGCCGGCCGGATCAACGTGATCGATCCCAAGCTGTTGTCCGCCGACCTGGCCTGGGGCCAGGAGTCCGCCGAGGCCGGCAATGCGGCCTACCACTACATCCGCATCGCCTGCGAGCTGGGCATGAGCGGCCAGGTCCAGGGCATCTGCACGGCACCGCTGAACAAGGCGGCGCTGCACAAGGCCGGGCACATCTACCCCGGCCACACCGAGCTGCTCGCGCACTTCATGGGCATCGAGGAAGTGTCCATGATGCTGTCCACGCCCAAGGTCAAGGTCATCCACGTCACCACGCACATCGGCCTCATCGACGCCATCAACAGGATCGAGCCGGGCCTGGTGGAGCGGACGGTGCGCCGCGGCCACAGCGCCATGCAGCGCGCCGGCATTGCCAACCCGAAGATCGGCGTGTGCGCCATCAACCCGCACGCCGGCGAGAACGGCCTGTTCGGCTACGGCGAGGAAGCGGAGAAAATCACCCCGGCCATCGAGAAGTTGCAGGCCGACGGCATCGACGCGGTCGGCCCGCTCCCGGCCGACACCGCGTTCTTCCTGGCGGGCCGTGGCGACTACGACCTGATCGTGGCCATGTACCACGACCAGGGCCACGGACCGGTCAAGGTCCTCGGCATCGAGGCCGGCGTCAACATCACGGTGGGCCTGCCCGTCATCCGCACATCAGTGGACCACGGCACAGCGTTCGACATCGCGGGCAAGGGCATCGTGGACGTGCGCAGCATGATCGAGGCGCTGCGCCAGGCGGCGGAGATGTCGCCCAGTCCCGCGGCAGCCTGAGCACTACCGCGGCAGCGGTGCCAGTCAGGAAATCTGCAGGCCGCCGTTGATGTCGTACGTCGCGGCCGTGATGTAGCCGGCGTCCTCCCCCATCAGGAACGCCATCAGGGCGGCGATGTCGCGGACCGTGCCCACGCGGCCCACGAGGATGTCCCTGGACATGTCCGCCTTGCGTTCCTCGGTCAGGGTGCCGCCCATGATGTCGGTGTCCACGGGACCGGGGGCGATGCAGTTGACGGTGATGTTGTGCTGGCCCATCTCCCGCGCGAGCGCCCGGGTGAAACCGATAATGGCTGCCTTCGAGGAGCTGTACGCCACCTTGGAGTAGGTGCCGCCGCCGCGCTGCGCGGAGATGGAGGACACGCTGACCACGCGGCCGAGCCTGCGTTCGATCATACCGCGGAGCACGCGCTGGGTGACCAGGAACGTGCCGGTCATGTTGATCCGGAAGACCCGCTCCCAGGCCTCAAGGGTCTCGTCCATGAACTCCGTGGGCGAGCTGATGCCGGCGAGGTTCGCGAGCGCCACGATGGGGGGCATGTTGGCCTCCACCTCGTCGATGGCGGCGTTCACGGTGGCTTGGTCCGAGACGTCGGCGCCCACGCCCCTGGCCAGCACGCCGTACACGGACGAAATGTCCTCCGCCGCGCGCCTGGCCGCGTCGCCGTCGATGTCGAGGATGGCCACCGACCAGCCCTCGCTGGCGAGCATTTCCGCCGTCGCCCGGCCAATGCCCCGCGCGGAAGCGGCCCCGGTCAGCACCGCGGTGCGTTCGGCCGGGAACGTGTCGTGGTGCGTCATATCTGTGATCCCCTCTGGTGCGTGGTGCGTCTAGTACTTGCTGTCGCCGAACTCGTCGGCTGCCACCGCTTCTTCACCCACCGCAGCGTGCGTGCCCGGCTTCACGTGGCCTTCCGGACGCCTGCGGGCGTAGAGGTAGGTGGCGACGGCGGTGACAGCCAGGCAGGCGGCAAGGAAGACCAGGCCGGACCGGTTGTCGCCGGTCGCATCGTTGAGCACGCCCACGATGTACGGCGCCACGAAGCCGCCGAGGTTGCCCAGTGAATTCACCATGGCCAGGCCGGCCGCGGCCGCGGCTCCCACCAGTGCCGTGGACGGCATGGCCAGGAACGGAGCGATGGCGGAGTAGATGCCCATGGCCGCCAGCGTCAGGGCGATCATGGCAAGGATGGCGTTGACCTGCACCAGGCTGCCGGCAGCCACCAGCCCGACGGCGGCCATCACCATGCTGATGCTGGCGTGCAGCACGCGGTTGCCGGTGCGGTCGGAGCGCCTGCCCCAGTAGTAAACGAACACCGCGGCGATGGTGTACGGGATGGCGACGATGAAGCCCACCTGGGTGGTGCTGAACTTGCCCAGCGCGGCGACGATGGTGGGCATCCACAGGCCCAAGCCGTAGATTCCGCAGACCAGCCCGAAGTAGAGCGCCGAGTAGGCGATGGTGCGGGGGTCCTTGAGGCCGGCGAGGAAGTGGTGCGGCTGGCCCTTCTGCTTGTGGGCGAGTTCCTCGTCCATGGTCCGGGTGAGCCAGTCCCGCTCGTCCGCGGCGAGCCAGTGCGCGTGGCTTGGCTTGTCCGTCATGAGGAGCGGAGTGAGCAGGCCAAGGAGGATGGCCGGCACGCCTTCGATGATGTACAGCCACTGCCACCCGTGCAGGCCGGCGATGCCTTCCATTTGGAGCAGGAGGCCGGAAACCGGAGCGCCGAGTGCGTTGGAGACGGGCTGGGCGAGGATGAAGATGCCCAGCACCAGCACGCGCTGCGGGGCGGGGAACCACAGGGTCAGGTAGAAGAGGATGGCCGGGAAGAAGCCTGCCTCGGCCGCGCCGAGCAGGAAGCGGATCACGTAGAAGGTGGTTTCGCCGTTCACGAGCGCCATGGCCGTGGCGAAGATGCCCCAGGAGATCAGGATGCGGGCGATCCATTTCCGGGCACCGAACCTGTACATGCCGGCGTTGCTTGGGATTTCCAGCAGCGCGTAGCCGATGAAGAACATGCCCGCACCGAGGCCGTAGGCTGCGGCACTCAGGCCGATGTCCTCGCTCATGGTCAGCTTGGCGAAGCCCACGTTGTTGCGGTCCAGGTAGGCGACGAAGTACAGCAGCACGATGAGGGGCATGAGGCGGCCGCGCACTTTTCTAAGGGTCCGGTGGCCCAGTTCGTCGAGATGGTTCGCTGGATTCGTAGCGCTCATGGTGCACCTCGCAAGGAGAAACGTATCCGCCCGGGTTCCGCGACGGAACAATTAAGGTGTACCACTCCATCAATTGATAGTCATTATGCTTACCAAATTCTTGAGGAACGTCAGTTTCTGCTGTTCAGCCACTCGAGGAGACGGTCCAGCGGCCACGTGGTGATGATCCGCTCGGCCGGAACGCCGTTGCGTTCGGCCCGCTCGGCACCGTACTGCAGGAAGTCAAGCTGCCCCGGGGCGTGGGCGTCGCTGTCGATGCTGAACAGGCAGCCGGACTCGAGCGCCAGCTGTATCAGGTTGTCCGGCGGGTCCTGCCGCTCCGGCCGGGAGTTGATTTCGACGGCGACATTGGCCTCCGCGCAGGCGGCAAAGACCCGCTCGGCGTCGAATTCGGACTCGGGCCGGGTCCCGCGGGATCCCTGCATCAGGCGGCCGGTGCAGTGGCCCAGTACATTGGTGTGCGGGTCGCTGATGCCGCCGAGCATCCTCTCCGTCATGGTGCGCCGGTCCGAGCGGAGCTTGGAGTGCACGCTGGCCACCACCACGTCCAGCCGGTTCAGCATCTCCGGTGTCTGGTCCAGCTCGCCGTTTTCCAGGATGTCCACTTCGATGCCGGACAGCAGCCGGAAGTTCCCGCCCGCGCCGCCGTTCAGCCCGGCCACCACGTCCAGCTGTTCGCTGAGCCGCCCGGCACTGAGCCCGTTGGCGATCTTGAGGTTCGGCGAATGGTCCGTCAGGGCGAGGTATTCGCGGCCCAGCGAGCGGGCGGCATCGGCCATCAGCTCCGGAGGGGAGCCGCCGTCGGACCAGTCGCTGTGGCTGTGCAGGTCGCCGCGGAGCAGCGGGCGCAGCCCGTCTCCCCCGGCGGCAAGTGGCTTGGCGCCGCCCTCGCGCAGCTTTTCCAGATAGTCAGGCACGGCGCCGTCCACGGCCTGCCGGATGACGTTGAAGGTGGTGTCCCCGATTCCCTTCGTCCGCTTGAGCCGGCCGTCGCGGGCCCGCTCCGCCACATCGTCCGGCGCCAGTCCGCCGATGACCCCGGCCGCCTTCCGGAACGCCTGGACCTTGAAGGTGGGCGCGGCGCTGCGCTCAAGCCAGAACGCAATCTCATTCAGGGCATCAGCGGCGTCCATGCAGTGCTAGTCCTGATGCAGCTGGATGAAGTTGCCGCAGCCGTCGTCGAACACAGCGGAGACCCCGGACGGGTCCTCGGCGGGCTCGCCCCGGAACTGGACGCCGGCGGCGGACAGCCGCTCGTACTCACCCTGCACGTCCGGCGAGCCAAAGACGATGGCGGGGATACCGGCGTCGTACAGTCCCTTGCTGTACGCAGACGCGATCGGGTTGTCGCTGGGCTCCAGCAGCAGTCCCACGCTGCCGGCCGCTCCCGGGTCCTTGACGATGAAAAGGTTGTGCTCGGGCATGGCCATGAGCGTGTCGAAGCCGAGGGTCTCCGTGTAAAAGGAGTGCGCCGCGGCCGGGTCCTGGACGTGGATGCTGCACATTTTGAGTCGCATGGCGCCTACGCTACGCCGCACGGCCGCCGGTGCAAACCGCCCGTCCGCCCACTGGGCAGGTTCATCCATAGAGCAGCTCCGCCCATTGACCGGGGAGCCCGCAGGGGCTGCAATTTAAGTGCAGCCCGAATTGCCGGGCAGCGCCCGTCCTTGGGAGGTGCAGTGGTGCCCGCAGTTTCCGAAGCCGCCCCCTTGGGGCTGCTGCAGCTGGTCCTCTGGAGCGCGGTGCTGGTGTCCGCCGTCGCCTGCACTGTTTTTGTGGTGCGGCACCATCTAAAGACGTCCGACGGCGCCAGCCCGGACCTGCTGTTCTGGGACCTTTTCGGCGGCGCCGTGGTGATTGCCCCGGCCCTGCTCATCCCCGCGGTGGCCTCACCGCCGGCGGGCCTGGCCCTGGCCGCCGTGGCAGGGGTGAGCGGCATAGCCGCCTACCGCAGCAGCCCCGCTGTGCTCTCCTGGTACGAGAGCCGGCGGCGCCGGCGGGCGGAGGTCCCGCTGAGCCGGGCGGCCGCCGTCGTGCATGGAGAGATCGTGGGCCGCTGGGCGCAGTACGAACTGGACCCCGCGCTGGCTATCAGCTACCCGGATTTGGCCGACGTCCGGAGGCCGGAAACCGCCGCTTTTGTGAAAGTGCTGCGGGAGGCCGAGACCCTGAAAGCCCTCGCTGATCCCGGATATCCGCACGCCGTTGCACGTCTGGGCGAGGCCCTGCACCGTGCGGAAACGGCAGCGGGAGTCCCGGCGGGTCTGCCGCCGGCACCGCCGGCGGGGCAAAACGCCTGATCAGACGCATTCGGACTGTCTGTCACCGGCCCTAGGATGGGGCCATGTCAACGTACTCAGTCACGCGCAGCACAGTCATCCCCGCGCCCGCCAAGGACGTGTTTCCGCTGGTCAACGACTTCCGTGAATGGCCCAAGTGGTCGCCGTGGGAGACCCTGGACCCGGACATGAAGCGGACCTACTCCGGTGCGGAATCCGGTGTCGGCGCCAAGTATGCCTGGAGCGGCAACCGTAAAGCCGGCGCCGGGAACATGGAGATCACCGAATCGCGGGAACCGGAAGTCATCCGGATCCGGCTGGAGTTCACCAAGCCGTTCCCCGGCGTGAACCCCACCACCTTCACCTTCGAACCGGAGGGCGGCGGCACCCGCGTCACCTGGAGCATGGCAGGCGAACACAAAGGCATCGGCAAGCTGTTCGGCCTGTTCATGAACCTGGACAAGATGGTGGGCGGTGACTACGAGAAGGGCCTGGCCGCGCTGGCGTCCGTCGTTGCCAGCGGCAAGGCCTAGTCCGCACCTCAGCGGGTCCGGGTGCTTTGCCGGCGACACCGAGCTGCCCGACCAGGTGGACACCGACCAACACGCCGGCCTGCTCTCGCAGCTCGGCATCAACCCCGCAGAACTGCTGGGCAAGCTGCCCGGAGGGCTGGGGGACAAGCTCGGCGGCCTCGGGCTGTAGCAGGCTGCAGCGCTGAAAAGGCGGGTTCCGCACGGAACCCGCCTTTTTTGTGGGCGCCGGCGGTGGCTTATCGTCTAAACAGGGAACCGACCCGCTCAGGGCACCGACCAACGGAGGGGCAGGACGCATGAAGCCAGCAGCGGCGCCACGGCAGCGGCGCCTGCGGCAGGATTCCATCCGCAACCAGCAGGAGCTCGTGGTGGCCGTCGGCGAACTTCTCCGCGAGGACCCGGACTCGGCCACCATGCCCGCCGTGGCTGAACGCGCCGGCCTCTCGCTGGCAACCGCATACCGGTACTTCCCGACGCTCGATGAGCTGCACCGCAAGTTCATGCTGAGCGTCATCGACGAGCTCCACGAATCAACGAAGAGCCTTGCGAGTACGGGCATGGACCTTTTCCAGGACACCATGGCGCAGTGGCTTAGGGTGGTGGCCGAATATGGCCCGGCCATGGTTCTGGTCCGTTCCCGCGAAGGATTCCTGACGCGGCTGCAGGCGGGCGAACCCCACGCCCAGGCCCTGGAGCGGGTGTGGGGACCGCCCGTCCGCCAGCTGCTCGATGAGGCCAACATTGACGCGGAGCAGCTTCCATACGCGCTGTCCCTGTTCAATGCCATGTTCAATTCACGGGAAATCATGGACTTCCGGGCGGTGTCCAGCATGCCGGACGAACAGCTTGTGCAGCGGTGCAGCCGCCTCTACTGGAGCGCCCTTCAGGGCCTGCGAAACCCCGGCGACTGACCGGCCTGTGCTTGGGCGCCAAGCCCTTCCGAACGCCAGCCGACACTAAATAACACTGTAGTCTTAGATAAGCGCGCCACCCGGCGTCGTAATGGCGGAACAGACGGTTGAGGACAGCGGCTTGGATGGCGTCTTAAAGGGATTCTTTGTGGTGGGCGTGGTTCTGCTCGTCGGCTACATCCTGGCGAGGACGAACGCCCTCGGTCCGCACGGGACGAAGGTGCTTTCCACCCTGACCTTCATGGTGGGGCTGCCCAGCCTGATGTTCTCCACGATCGCGTCCCGGCACATTTCCGAGATCCTCAGCCAGACGGGCCTCATCTCCGTCGTCACCGCACTGTGCGTCATGGCACTGTTCACACTCAGCGGGCTCATCGGCAGATGGGGCGTCCGGCGGACCACCATCGGCGCGCTGTCCACGGGCATCGTCAATTCCACCAACCTCGGCGTCCCACTGTCGCTGTACATCCTCGGCAGTGCCACCTTCGTCACCCCCATCATGCTGTTCCAGCTGGCCCTGTTGACCCCGGTGGCGCTGACCATCCTGGACCTGACGGATCCTGAAGGAAAAAGGGCGTCTGTGTGGAGCATCCTGTCCACTCCCCTGCGCAACCCCGTCACGGTGGCTGCCATTCTCGGCGTCATCGTCAGCGCGTCCGGCATTGAGCTTCCTGCCCTGGTGCTGGATCCCCTGAAGCTGGTTGCCCAGCTGACCGTCCCCCTGATGCTGATCATCTTCGGCATGTCGCTCCACGGCCTCTCAGCCCGCCAAGGCACGGTGGACCGCGTTCCCACCCTGTTCGCCGTCGTCCTTAAGTCAGGCGTCCAGCCTCTGCTCGCCTGGCTGCTGGCCGTGCTGGTGTTCCATCTCGACACCTTCAGCACCTTCGTGGTCACGGCCTGCGCGATCCTGCCCACGGGCCAGAACGTGGTCCTCTACGCGGTCCGTTACGGCGTGGGCCAGAACCTTGCCCAGTCCACGGCGGTGGTCACATCGGCACTGGCTGTCCCGCTGCTGCTGGGGGCGGCCTGGCTCTTTGGTTGACCCCCGCCTGGCGATGTCCGGCCCGCGCTACTGACGGCTGGCGCCCTCGCGGCATAGACTCGGCTCCTACCGGCCAGTTGTCCCAGGGAGGCCAGCCATGGACGCGCGACGCGATGACGAGTCACCACTGAACCCCTTCCCGCACTACGGGAGGATGCGTGAATCCGCTCCCGTCTTCCACGACGAGCAGTCCGGAAGCTGGCACGTGTTCCGGTACGACGACGTCGAGCGGGTTCTGTCCGAACACGGCACCTTCTCGTCGAGGATGGGAGGGGACGAGCCGTCCGAAACAGGCCAGCTCTTCGCTGCGAGCCTGATCACGGCCGACCCGCCCCGGCACCGGCAGCTGCGTTCCCTGGTGACCCAGGCGTTCACGCCCCGGGCAGTCGAAGCGCTTGCTCCCCGCATCTCGGCGCTGACGGAAGAGCTGCTGGATGCGATTGCCCCCAAGGGCTCGGCCGACCTCATCGACGAGCTGGCCTACCCTCTGCCGGTGATCGTGATCGCGGAGCTCATGGGCATCCCCGCCGAGGACCGCGACCGCTTCAAAACCTGGTCGGACGTCATCGTCAGCCAGACCCAGGCCGGAGCCCGGACCGCCGACCACAGCTCCACTAACCGGGAAATGACCGAATACTTCCTGGCCCTCATCGAACACCGCAGGCGCAGCCCCGGAAACGACCTGATCAGCAACCTGCTCGTGGCCGAGATCGACGGTCAGAAGCTCAGCGTGCCTGAGCTGCTGGGATTCTGCGCCCTGCTGCTGGTGGCCGGCAATGAAACCACCACCAACCTGATCGGCAACGCGGTCCTCTGTTTCACCGAAGCGCCGGAGACTCTGGAACGGCTCCGCGCCGAACCGGCGCTGCTCCCGCAGGCCATAGAGGAAGTGCTTCGTTACCGCTCTCCCGTCCAGTCGATGTACCGGGTGACATCCGCCGGCACCACCTTGGCCGGACTCCAGGTTCCGCCCGGCGCCCCGCTGGTGGCCTGGATCGGTTCGGCCAACCGCGACGAACGCCAGTTCGAGCACCCTGAAGTGTTCGACGTCGGCCGGACACCCAACCGGCACCTGGCCTTCGGCCACGGCATCCACTTCTGTCTCGGCGCACCGCTGGCCAGGCTTGAAGCCAGGACCGCCCTGCAGGGCATTCTGCAGCGGCTCCCCGGACTTGCCCTCACCCCCGGAGCGCACCTGGAACGGATGGACAGCACCATCGTTTACGGGGTCAAGGAGTTGCCCGTCAGCTGGCAGGGGGCCGGCAGATGACCGCGCTAATCGCCGCAGCACCGGAAGTCCTCCAGGCGTACTACCGGATCCTCAGCGCGGGAAATCGAAGCCTACGATCCGGCCGGAGAGCTTGGAACGCTCCTCGCTGATGACCTGGAGTTCGAAGGCCCGCTGGCCGGCAAACGTAGAGGGGCGCAAGGCTTTGACCGTGCGCTTCGCGGAATTCTTCAGCCTCAGCGACGGCAAGATCACCGCACTGAGAATCCATTACGACGGCGCGGACTACACCCGGAAGGGCGGCCGCTGAACGCAGGCCCGGTTGCGGGGCCTCTTGACCCGGCCTCCTTCGGCACCGATGCTTGTGCTTCGTTGTGTTGCCGTCAAAGGAAGGCCGGCCATGTCCGCTACTCGAACCGTTCTGTCCCGTTTCCGGTGGCTCCCGGCACTGGCCGCCGCCGTCCTGCTGATGCTGCTTCCGGCCGTCCCGGCAGAGGCAGCCGCTTCGGGAGTCGGCAATGATGTTTCCTGGCCCCAATGCGGCAAGGCCCTGCCGAAGGGGCAGGCGTTCGGGATTGTGGGGGTCAACAACGGCCTGGCAAACACCACGAACCCGTGCCTGGCAACCCAGCTGACGTGGGCTGGGTCCTCGTCTGGCAGCACGGGACAGCCCAAGGTGGCACTGTACGTCAACACCGCAAACCCCGGATTGGCCGGCAGCTGGTGGCCCACCAGCAACACCTATGCCGGAACGGCGGTTTTTAACCCGTACGGCCAGTGCAAAGCGAACGAGGTTGGCCCGGCCTGCTCCTACATGTACGGCTGGGCCAAGGCCTACGACGACGCGTACATCCGCGGCATCAGCAGCCCGTCCAGCTACACCTGGTGGCTGGACGTGGAAACCGGCAACTCCTGGTCCGCCGACAAGGCGGCCAACCGGGCTGACCTGGAGGGAATGGTCGCCTTCTTCGGCAGCATCAATGCCAAGACCGGGATCTACTCCACCGCCACGCAGTGGGCGCAGATCGCCGGCACCGTCCCGGCAACCAGCCCGCTGTACACGCTCCCCAGCTGGCTGGCCGGGGCCAGGACGCTGACCGCGGCCAGCCGCAACTGTTCCAGTGCCCCGCTGACCGGCGGCGGCGCGGTCTTCCTCACCCAGTACATCTCCGGCGGCTTCGACTACGACTACTCCTGCATCTGACGGCCGGTGGCCGCACCCTCGGACTGCCGTTGCCCCGCGAGGTAGCCAAACAGCTGGCGCAGGCCGAAGGTCCACTCCGGCAGGTCCTCGGCCGCGCCCACCCGGTTGATGAGGGCGCCGAGGTGGCGGCTGCGGATCGTCACAACATCCCCGTGTTTGTGCGTGAACCCCTGTCCGGCCTCGTCGCGGTCCTGGGTGGGCGCGAACAGCGTGCCGGTGAACAGGGCGAAGCCGTCCGGGTACTGGTGGTGCCGGCCGCGGGTCGCAGCCACGAGCTCCTCGAACGGCCTGCTGATCCTCGCGAGCGTGTTCCGCCCCTCGAGCAGGTAGCCGTCCGGCCCGTCGACGCGCAGCAGGATCTCCTCCCCGCGCAGGGTATCGAGCGTGAAACCGCCCTCGAAAAGCCTGATCAGCGGTCCCAGGGCGCTGGACGCGTTGTTGTCCTTGGCCTTGCCGAGCAGCAGGGCGCTGCGGCCTTCGACGTCGCGCAGGTTGACGTCGTTGCCGAGCGTGGCTCCCACCACCTCGCCGCGGGACGTGGCGATCAGCACCAGTTCCGGCTCAGGGTTGTTCCAGGAGGAGAACGACGGAATTCCGATGCCGGCGCCCAGACCCACGGAGGAGAGCACCGGGGCCTTAGTGAACACCTCCGGGTCCGGCCCGATTCCCACCTCGAGGTACTGGGACCAGAGCCCCTCGGCGACCAGGACCCGCTTGGCCTCGGCCGCCTCCGGGGAGCCGGGCCGGACCATGGCGATGCTGCCGCCGAGTGCTTTCCCCACCAGTTCGCGCATCCCGGCCGCACGCCCGGCATCGCCGGCACACCGTTCCTCGATGACACGCTCGATCATGCTGTCCACGAACGTTACGCCGCAGGCCTTGATGACCTGCAGGTCCACCGGGGCGAGCAGGTACGGGCGGGCGGTGTCCCCCGCCAGGGAAGAGCCGACGACGTCGGCCGTCACCCACCGCTGTTCCGCCAGCACCGGATCGGTGAGCGCCGCGCGGACGGCCGCCGCCGGGTTGGGCAGCTCCAGCAGTTCGGATACTGTGCCGGCTACCCGGGTCAGGTCAAAGACGGAGCCTCCGCTGACCGCGGCCACGCGCGGGCCTCCGGTTTCAGGATCCCACACGCGGCCGATCAGCAGCGCCTGGTCAGCGTCCTCCGGAAGGACTGAACCCCCCGGAAGGACTGAACGCCCGGAAATTGAAGGGGCGCTCACGGCTGGCCCCCGGCCTGGCCATCAATGCCGGTATCCGATGGCCTGCGCCAGACACCGTCCACGCGCTGCGGCACGCTCCACGGGTTGCTGTCCCGCAGTGGTTCCGGCAGCCGGGCGGCAGGGAACGACTGGTAGGCCACCGGCCGCAGGAAGCGGCGGATGGCGGCCGTCCCCACGGACGTCGTGGCCGACGTCGTGGCCGGGTACGGGCCCCCATGGTTCTGCGCGTAACTGACGGTGACCCCGGTGGGCCAGCCGTTCCACAGCACCCGGCCACTGATGTCGGTCAGCCGGGCAGCAAGCTCCGTGACGTCGTCGTCCTCCAGAGCCTGGAGCGTGGTGGTGAGCTGCCCCTCGAGCAGTTCGGCGAGGCCCGGAAGCTCAGCCCCGTCCGTGTATTCGACCACCAGGCTGGCCGGGCCGAACATCTCCTGCCGCAGGAGGCCCGGGTTGCTGCGCACCGCTTCCGCAGTGGTGCGCAGGACGGTGGGTGCCGGCGCTGCGGCGAAGTCCCCCTCGAGCAGCACGTCCACGCCGTCGGTGCCGCTGAGGCTGCGGACGGCGTCGCTGTAGCCGCCGTGCAGCCGTTCGCTCAGCAGCTGCGCCGGCGTGAAATCGGCGAGCCCGCCGGCCAGGACACGCCGGAGCTCGTCCGCTTCCCCCGCGGACGCTGCGGCGGGGACGAACAGCAGCCCGGGCTTGGTGCAGAACTGGCCCATGCCCAGGGTGAAGGAGCCTGCGTATCCTGCGAGGATTTCGTCGCGGCGGGCCGCCCAGGCGTTCGGCGTGGCAAAAACGGCGTTGATGCCGCCCAGTTCACCAAAGAACGGGATGGGCTCGGGCCGCGCGGCGGCGCGGTCCAGCAGCGCCCGGCCACCCGCCGTCGAACCCGTGAAGCCGATGGCCTTCACCAGCGGGTGGTCCACGAGTGCCTCGGCGGCACGCCGTCCGGTAACAAGGGCGAACAGGCCCGACGGCGCCCCGGCCTCTTCCAGCGCGGCGGTCACCGTTTCCGCGGTGCGGGCCGCAAGCCCGCGGTGGCCATCGTGCGCCTTGTGCACGACGGCGCAGCCGGCGGCGAGCGCCGAGGCACTGTCCCCGCCCATTACGCTGAACGCAAAAGGAAAGTTGGACGCTCCAAAGATGCCCACCACGCCGAGCGGAACGTTGCAGCGCCGCAGGTCAGGGCGGGGACCCATGCCCCACGCGGGGTCCGCGTGGTCGATGGTGGCATCGAAGTGCTCACCCTGCAGGATCTCGGCCGCGAACAGCCGGAGCTGGAAGACCGTGCGCTTGAGCTCACCCTCCAGCCGCGGAACGCCTAGGTGGGTTTCCCGGGCGGCGATGTCCACCAGCGTCTCGGCATCCTGCTCCAGGCCGGCGGCCACGGCCTCAAGCCAGGCCGCACGGGTGGCCGGGGCTGCGGTCCTGCCCTTGCCGAAGGCCGACTGCGCCGCCTCGACGGCCGCATTGAGTTCCCCGGCGGTGGTGGATTCAGCGATGACAGCCGCGGCGGCCCCGCCGGTCACTGGGCGGCCCCCGCGGGAGCAAGGTTTGCGCCCGTGACGGCGGCGCGGCTGCCCACTTCCTGCCAGCCGGCGCCGGCCGGGAACTCCCAGCGGGCACGGGAGGCGCTCAGCATCTCCGCCCCTGTTCCGGGCAGAACCGGAGCGGCGTACCGCCCGTTGGTGATCCGCACCGGCTCGGCGAAGTGCTCGTGCAGGTGGTCGACGTATTCGATCATGCGGCCCTCCTGGCTGCCGCTGACGGCGGCGTAGTCGAAGAAGGAGAAGTGCTGGACCAGTTCGCACAGGCCCACACCGCCGGCGTGCGGGCAGACCGGAACGCCGAACTTGGCCGCGAGCAGGAGGTTGGCGATGTTCTCGTTGACGCCGCCCACGCGGGTGGAATCGAGCTGCAGGACGTCGATGGCGCCAGCCTGCAGCAGCTGCTTGAACACAATGCGGCTGGCGACGGCTTCCCCGGTGGCCACCCGGACCGGAGCGACGCCCTTCCGGATGTCGGCGTGGCCCAGGATGTCGTCCGTACTGGTGGGCTCCTCGATCCAGTACGGATCGAAGCCGGCAAGCTCGTTGACCCAGTTGATCGCCTCGGATACTTCCCAGCGCTGGTTCGCATCAATCGCGATCGGCAGGTCGCCCACGGCCTCGCGGGCAAGGGCCATGCGGCGGCGGTCGTCGTCGAGGTCGCCGCCCACCTTGAGCTTGATCATCGAGAAGCCCTCGGTGGCTGCCTCCTTGCTCAGCCGCACCAGCTTCTCATCGCTGTATCCCAGCCAGCCGGGCGAAGTGGTGTATGCCGGGAACCCGTCGGCCTTGAGCGCGGCAATCCGGGCGGCCTTGCCGTCCTGGCCGGCCCGCAGGATCTCCAGTGCTTCCTCGGGGCTGAGGGCGTCGCGGATGTGGGTGAAGTCGACGACGCTGACCAGCTCTTCGGGGGTCATTTCGCTCAGCAGGAGCCACAGTGGCTTGTTCTCGCGGCGGGCCCGGATGTCCCACAGGGCACTGACCAGCGCACCGCAGGCCATCTGCGTCACGCCCTTCTCGGGGCCGAGCCAGCGCAGCTGCGAGTCGTGGATGAGCCGGCGGGACGCGCCGCCCAGGTCGTAGATCAGTTCGTCGATGTCGCGGCCCATGAGGAGGCGGGCGTAGGCGTCGATGGCCGCGGTGAGGATCTCGTTGCCGCGGCCGCAGCTGAAGACGAAGCCGTGGCCTTCGTCGCCCGCGTCGGTGCGGATGACCAGGTAGGCGGCGGAGTAGTCGGGGTCAACGTTGACCGCGTCCGAGCCGTCCAGTTCCAGCGAAGTGGGAAACCGGACGTCCTGGGTGTTGATGGAGGTGATGGAAGGCATGGGCGCTTCTTTCGGGTCGTGTGACCGGCCGGTCAGGGTCGGTCCGGGGATTGGGGCGATTTCCTATATGAATTCTGATAATCATATAGGAACTGTGATGCAGATCAAGCCTGCCCTGCACCAAAACCCAAACCTTCGCGGCCTCCGGGCGCAAAAAAGCCCCGGCCACAAGGGTCGGGGCTTGCCGGCGCCGCTGCCGGTGACGCTATTTGATGATCCGCTTGCCCGGCGGACCGACTTCCTGCAGCGGGGCCAGCTCGCCCTCGAAGGCCTGGGCGAACCTGTCGAAGGAGTTGCGGATGTGCCGCGTCATGGCCGCCTCGGCACCCTCCGGATCACACGCCTCGATGGCGTCCGTGACGGCGGAATGCTCCGCCACGGTGATGGCGCCATCCACGTCGGCAGGGTAGAGCCGGAAGGTGTGGAGATGGCAGTGGGTCTGCGCGAAGGCGTGCCTGACTACCGGATTGCCGGACGCAGCCAGGATGGTGTCGTGAAAGCGGGTATCGTGCGCCACGAGGTCCTGGCGGAGATCCTTGGTGACCTTCATGGTCTTCCTGAAACCGGCGAGCTCCTTCTCCAGGGCGGACGCCGGATTGGCCAGCCGGTCGACGGCGGCGGCCCGGGCAGCCCAGGGCTCCACGAGCAGCCGGAACTCAAACAGCGAGCGCAGCTCGGCGATATCGAGCAGCGGCGTGGTGCTGTATCCGCGGCCGGGGCTGTAGACCACCAGGTTGTCGCCTTCCAGACGCTGGAGCACCTCGCGCACGGGCGTTTGCGAAACCCCGAGGCTGCGTGCGACCGCGTCGATGTTGATGCGCGCGCCCGGGGCCATGTCACCCTCGAGAATGGCTGCGCGCATCGACGCATACACATCGCTGACAGCAGCCTTTCCGCGGGAAGTTTCGGACGATTGACGTGGTGGCACGCGGTTACCTCTTGATTCTGGACTGACCGGACTCGCTGGGGGAATCATAAGCCACCCACCCGGGCACCCCCGCTCAAAGTTTTTTGGACGGACACTTGATCCGCGGCGCTTGATCTATATGATTAACCAGATTCCTATATGATTTTGGCGCCGACCTCTTCGGCGTCTTCCCCTCCCGCCGGTGCCCACAGCACCCGAAGCCATGTTCACGTCGAAGGAGACCGCATGACTACGCTCGGAAGCAAGACCGCCGCCACATCATCCGCAACAGCACCCCGCCTGATGACCCGAAAGCGCTGGGTCATCATCTGGCTCGCCTTCATCGGCCTCAGCATCAACTACCTCGACCGCTCGAGCCTCAGCGTCGCCCTGCCGTTCATGGGCAAGGACTTTGAACTCACCGCCACCCAGCAGGGGCTTATTTTCGCCGCATTCTTCTGGGCCTACGACTTCTGCCAGCTCGCAGCCGGCTGGTATGTGGACAAGGTGGGCCCCCGCCGCTCATTCTCGCTGGCGGCGGTGTGGTGGTCCGCCTTCACCATGGTGACTGCCGCCGCGTCCAGTTTTTGGACGCTGTTCGCGGCCAGGTTCCTGCTGGGCGTCGGCGAGAGCCCGGCCCCCAGCACCGCCGCCAAGGTGGTGGCCACCTGGTTCCCGGTCCGGGAACGCGCCTTCGCCACGAGCATCTGGGACTCCGGATCCCGCGTCGGCGCCGTGATCGCACTGCCGATTGTCACCCTGATCGTTGCCCTCACCTCCTGGCATGCGGTGTTCATCATCATCGGCATCGCAGGCATCATCTGGGCCACCGTGTGGTGGAAGTACTACCGCAGCCCCGGCGAGCACCGGGGTGCCAATGCGGCCGAGGTGGAGTACATCCGCGAAGGCGGCGCCCGTGACGAGGCAAGTGATGATGCCGGCGCAGCGAAGCTGCCGTGGCGGTCCCTGTTCAGGTACCGCACGGTGCTCAGCATGATGTTCGGCTTCTTCTGCCTGAACAGCGCCATCTATTTCTTCATCACGTTCTTCCCCAGCTACCTGGTGAAGGAACGCGGCTTCGACCTCCTGAAGCTGGGCTTCTTCGGCGCCATCCCCGGCATCTGCGCCGTGCTGTTCGGCTGGCTCGGCGGATACCTCGCCGACCGCGCTGTCCGTGCAGGAGCCTCCGTGACGAAGGTCCGCAAGACCGCCATTGCCGGTGGCCTCGCCGGCGGCTCCGTCATCATGTTCGCCGCCATGGTTCCCGAGGCGTGGATGGCCCTCGCCCTGCTGTCCGTGGCCTACTCCAGCCTGACCGTCGCCGCCACCGGAATCTGGTCGCTGCCTGCGGACGTGGCACCGAGCTCCCGGCACGTGGGTTCCATCGGCGGCCTGCAGAACTTCGCCTCCAACCTTGCCGGCATCTTCACTCCAATCCTGATTGGCGTGCTGGTGGACCAGACGGGCTCGTTCGTCGCGCCGCTGGCAGTCATCGGCGCGGTGTCGCTGGTCGGCGCCGCGAACTACCTGTTCATCATGGGCAAGATCGAACCCCTGAAGGTCAAAGAGGCCTAGCCACAGCCAAAGCAACGCGGGGTCACTTGGCGCCCATCCGGAGGGCCGGATTGGGCGTTATGTGACCCCGCGTTGCTGTTTGGAGGCGCTGTTAGACGACGGCGGCCGTTGCGTCCGCCAGTTCGGGCGCCGCAGCTGCGGCAGCCTCGGCGATGCGGGCGGCGGTGGACTGGCCCATGCGGACGGCTCCGTCCACGTGCTGGTAGCCCTCGGCCGCGAGGTCGGAGGAGCACCAGTAGATGGGACCGACGGCCGCGTGCTGGTCCTTGCCGTACCGGTGCAGGCCGCCGAGGTCGTAGCTGGCAGCGTACGCGCCGCGGGTCCACTCCTCAGAACCCCAGTCCGATTCGTAGTACACCTCGGGCTCCAGCGCCTTGTCCCCGAGGAAGCCGGCGATCGATTCCAGGATGGCGCGCCGGCGTTCGTCAGCACTAAGCTCGAAGACGGCGTCGGCCTTTTCGTCGGAAATGAAGCCCACGAGCGTTCCGCGGGTATCGCCGTGGTTGGTGTTGTCGTAGACCTCCTGGACCAGTGATCCGGCGCCGAACCCGGTGCCGGAGAGCCCGTCCTCGCGCCAGAACGGCGTGCTGTAGACGGCATGCACCTTGATGACCAGGCCGAGGGACTGGTGCTGGTGCATCTGGTGCTGGCGGCGCGGCAGCGGCGGGTTGAAGGAAACGCGGGAGTACAGGTTGGGCGGGACGGCCATGATCACGAAGCGCGCGTTGACGGTGGCCTGGTCGGAGACGGCGGTGACGCGGTGGCCGCTTCCGTCGTCGGCCTCCCAGTGGATGGTGCGCACGGGGCTGTTAAGCACGACGTCGGAACCCAGTTCCGCTGCCTGCAGCAGGGAGACCTGCTGCATCCCTCCGATAACCCGCTTGTCCAGGATGAAGTCCTCATCGGTCAGGTGGCTGAAGGAACCGGCGGACGCGGCCATCAGGACGGCCTGCAGGGCGGAGAAGGCGTGGGCCGGCTTGGTGAGCATGCCGCCGGCGATGAACAGCCCGATGTTGTTGCAGGCTTCCTCGTCCGGGGAGTTCTGGCGCAGCCAATGGTGGAAGGAGATGGTGTCCAGCTCCCGCGCCTTGGGGTGCGCCCACGGTTCGGTGGGCCCGATCTCGGCCGCCAGTTCGTCCAGCAGGTCGGTGAGTTTGTCCATCTCGGCGGCCGTGGTGGCGCTGACCGGGAACATGTCTCCCGTGTAGCGGACCGGCGCGCCGCCCGCCCCGATGTACACGGATTCCCCGTCACGGTAGCGGGAGTAGGTTTCCAGCCCGAGCTCGTCCAGCAGGGCCAGCAGCGCGGTCTGGTCCGGCGATACCCACTGGCCGCCGATCTCGAGCATGGCACCGTCCACGGTGTCGGTCCACGTCCGGCCGCCCACGCGGTCCCGGGCTTCCAGTACTGTGACGGTCAGGCCCGCCTTTTTCAGTTCGCGGGCAGCGGTGAGGCCGGAGGGGCCGGCGCCGACAATCACTACGTCGCGGTCAAGATTCAGCATGATGTCCTTTCTCTGTGGCCGCGTAAGTGATGCGAACCACTAAATGAATGCCATTCATTTATAAGAACTATAGAGCCTTTGGCGCAGGAGCGGAAGAGGCTGATGGAATAATGCGAAAGGACGTTCATCCGCAGAAAGGTCAGCCATGCCGGCATCACCAGCCGTAGCGACAGCCGGTTCAGCGACGGCTGGCTCAGCAACAGATCGCCAGGGCAACCGGCGCCGCGCCGGACGCCCCGTGGGCGGCGTGCTGGACAAGGGCGGCATTACGGAGGCCGCGCTGCGGCTTATCGAGAAGAAGGGCTACGACGGCCTGACCATGGCCGCACTGGCCCGCTCACTGAACGTGGCGCCGTCGGCCCTCTACAACCACGTGAAATCCAAGGGGGACGTGCTCCTGCTGGTGGAGGACCACCTTGCCTCACTGGTGGACGTCTCGGCCTTCGGCGCCGGCCCGTGGGAGGACGCCGTGCGGACGTGGGCGTGGAGCTACCGCGACGTATTCTCCCGGCACACGCCGCTGATTCCGGTCATTGCCGTGCTCCCGGTGACCGACGCGCCGCAGACCCTGGCCATGTATGAAACGGTCAGCGCAGGCTTCCGCGACGCCGGCTTTCCCGATGAGCGGATCGTCTCTTCGATCGTCGCGCTGGAGTCCTTCATTTTCGGCTCGGCCTACGACGTCACCGCGCCGGCGGACATTTTCGATCCCGGAACCATGGCGGAGGCAACGCCCAGTTTCACGGGCGCCGTCCGGAGCCTGGCCGAGCAGGGGCACGAACGGCCGGCCGACGTCGCCTTCACCCTTGGCCTTGAGGCGCTGATCAGCGGGCTGGGCGCGCTGCGGGGCTGATGCCGTTCCTCACGCAGGCCTGGGCGACTAAAATTCCTTAACACGCAACGTTGCGAGCCCAAGGACGGCGCCATGACCGTAATCGACCCGGAATCGCTGTTCTTTGAGTACAAGCTCCGGTACCGCGGCACCCCCGGGCTGGAGCATGACCCTGTGGACTATCCGCTGCGCTGGGACGTTGCGGTGAGCTGCCCTCTTCCCACGCCCGGCGGCGACGCGGAACGGCAGCTGGGCAGCGCCGTCGTCCAGGTTGTTCCCAAAGCCGGCATGATCAACCTCTTCCTCACCACCGGCAAGTCAGACCCGGAGATGGGGAAGGCCGTCGAGATGCTCACCACGGACCGCCCCGACCTGATCAGGGAGTACCTTCAGGACGGCGGGGACCTGATGATCGTCTCCTCGCTCGAGATTTCCCCGGAATACCGCGGCGGCAGGACGGGCTACTCGGTGCTCAACGCCATCGTCGAAACCGTGGGCCGGTCCGTGAACCTGGTGGTGGTCCACGCCGCACCGGACGGTGAGGGGTCCCCGGCGCCAGACTCGCCGGAGTACGAGGAGGCGAAGTCCGCATTGCGGGCGTACTGGCAGGACTTCGGGTTCGAGGAGGCCACGCGCGACTACCTCGTGTTCTTCCACAAGAAGATCCTGGCCTGACGAACCGCTGGCTATATGCTCGTGTCCGGATGGCGTTCGCGCGGGGGATGCGGGTGCCGCCATAGGCAAAGGTCTCCGCCGTGTCTGTTCTGAAAGTCCTTGTCGCTGCCCTTCTCGCGCTGGCCGTTCCGGCCGGAACCGTGGCCCTGGCCCCGCCGGCGAATGCGTCAGCGCAGGTCTACAACCCCTGCGCAAGGCTCAGCGCCGGGCAGACCAAGTTTTCCGGTTTCGGGGCGAACCGGGTCACTTTTGCCACGGCCACCACGCGCAACACCAGCCCGCTCACCATCACCGGCTGCGTCCGTTCCGGCAGCCGCTACGTCCAGGAATGGCAGGACTGGGGCTACGGCGGACAGTATGGGTTCGCGGCGCAGAACCGTGAATGGGAGGACACCTACCGGTCACCCACCGGCTCGTTCAGTTTCACGGAGGCGCTGGGACGCAGCAACCCCGGCACCGCCCTGAGGTACCGCAAGATCAATTACTGGTCCCGCTGGGGCGGCGAGTGGAACGGGAACTACAACCAGTACTTTGAAGGCGCCGGGGGCGAAGCCGACGAGAATCTTTGGACCTTCATGAACCAGGGCTATTACGAGCAGGCCGCTGTCATCAACTACAACCGGCCGCCGGACTCAAAGACCGTTCTCGGTGCGTCGTACGCCATCTTCTTCCACGCAGGCCGCGCCCCGAGTGCCGGCTGCATCTCCACAAGCCTGGCCACGGTGACGCGCCTGCTCAGGACCAACCGGCCGGGAGACCGCATCATCATGGGTGCGGTGGACGACGTCTTCACCCCATACTCGAGCAACCCGTTCGGGGCCATCACCGCCAAGTATGCCCGGACCGGCGGGCCGGCCAGTTGGCTTGGCAGCCCCGCGTCCCGTGAGGTGACAGGACTGCGCAGCGGCGGGGCATACCAGGTGTTCGGCGGCGGGTCGATCTTCTGGTCCGGCGGAAGCGGTGCGCGAACTATCGGAGGTGGCATCCGCAGCAAATGGGCCGCCGCCGGCGCGCAGAACGGACGGCTCGGCTATCCGACGTCGGATGAGGGCCGCGGCCTCAGGGACGGCGGCGCCTATCAAAGCTTCCAGGGCGGCCGGATCCACTGGTCTCCGGCAACGGGAGCGCACATCACCCGCGGCGGAATCCTGTCCGCCTGGGCGGCGTCGGGCTACGAACGGGGGCTGCTCGGCTACCCCACGGGCGACGAGTACGCCTTCAGCGGGGGCGCGGTGCAGAACTTCCAGGGCGGCGCCATCACGTGGACTGCCCAGGCGGGGCCCCGGATCGTCGCAGGTGCCATCGGTGCCAAGTTCAAGGTTTCCCGCACGCTCGGTTTCCCCACCACCGACCCGCTTCCGGGCACGGCAGGGGGCACAGCCCAGAAATACGAGTACGGGCTGACTGCCGTTGCCCCCGACGGAACGGTCACCGTCACACTGAACACCCCGCCGTCGTCCGCCCCGGCCACCACACCGGCCCCGACCGGCGGACCTGCAGCCACCGGAAGCGCAACCGGCGGCTGAGCAGGTCACGCTGAGGGAAGCTCGCTGTCCAGGCGTGACGCCGTGAGCCATTCGTCCAGTTCGGCCGCCGGCACGGGACGAAGGATGTGGAAGCCCTGCGCCTGGTCGCATCCGTAGCCGCCCAGCTGCTCCAGTGCCGGCCCGTCCTCCACTCCTTCGGCAACTACGGTCAGGCCCAGGCTGTGTGCGAGATTGATGGTGGAAGCCACCAGCGCTGCCGCCCGCGGACAGTGGGTCATCGGCACAATGAAGGAGCGGTCAAGCTTCAGCTCGTTGATGGGCAGGTCCCGAAGGTAGGCCAGTGAGCTGTAGCCCGTGCCGAAATCGTCGATGGCAATCTGTATTCCGCTGTCCTGCAGCCTGGAAAGGATGTCCCTGGCGCGGCTGCGGTCCGGCATCATGAAATCCTCGGTGATTTCGACCATCAGGGCGGACTCGGCCAGGCCCCGTTCCGTGAGCATCGCGGCGATCCGTTCGGGCAGTTCCGCGTCTATCAGGCTGCTGGCCGAAAGGTTGACCGCCACTGTCAGCGGACGTCCCCGCGCCTCCCAGCATGCAGCCTGGTCGAGGGCCAGGCTGAGGACCCTGCTGTTCAGGTCGGTCATGAGCCCCGCTTCCTCCGTGAGCAGAAGGAATGAGTCGGGTGCGAGCAGGCCACGCCGGGGGTGGTTCCAGCGGACCAGGGCTTCCACGCCCTTCACGTCGCCTTTCACCGCGTCCACCTTCGGCTGGTAGTGCAGCACCAACTGGTCCTCAGCCAGGGCGGTGCGCAGCTCCTGCAGCATCCGCAGCCTCTCCTCCCCCGGGTTCTGGTCCTCGCTGGCGTACACGTGGTGCCCGCTGCGGGACGTCTTCGCACGGTACATGGCTGTGTCCGCCTTGCGCAGCAGCGTCTTCAGGTCCTCCCCCTGTTCCGGAAACAAGGCGATGCCGACGCTGATGCCGACCTGCACGGCAATGCCCTTGAGGGTCAGCGGCTCGCTCAGGGCAGCCCGCAGCCGCTCGGCGGTCTGGACGGACTCATCCAGGCCGGCGTCGATCAGGAGAATGGCAAACTCGTCCCCGCCCAGCCGGGCTATCAGGTCCCCCGGACGCAGGCAGCGGCGGAGGCGTTCACTCACCTGGATCAGCAGCCTGTCCCCCACGTCATGGCCAAGACTGTCGTTGATTTCCTTGAACCGGTCCGCATCCAGCAGCAGGAAGGCGCATGGGACGCCCGGCGTTGCCTCGAGCAGCCCGGGAGCGTCGGCATACAGGGCCCGTCGGTTCGGCAGGCCCGTCAGTTCATCCGTCCTGGACTGCCTGCGCACCTCGGCAAGGGTGACCAGCTGGCGGAAGGCCAGCTGGGTCCGGATGCCTGCAGACACCAGGGTGGCCGCGGCCAGTCCGACGGCGAGTTCCGGCACCGGTGTCCCGGTGCCCACAATCAGGACCCCGAGCCCGGCGGCGGTGGCAGCCATCGGAACCGCCGGCGTCCACGCGCCTTCACTGGCACCTTCGGTTGTTCCGTCCTGCCGGGTGAAACCGTTAGCCCACGTCGCGATGAGGCCCATGCCCGCTGTCCAGCCGGCATCCAGGGGTGTGCCCAGGGAGTACGTGTCATTTTCGAGCCTGAAGGCGTAGGCCACATCGGCCGCGGCGAACACCATCAGCCCCAGCATCAGGATCATCCCGCTGCGTCCGGTGGCCAGGCCAGGCACCGCCGCCATGCCGGCGGTCACGGCGAGTACCGCCAGATCCAGCAGTGGATAGGCGACCGCAACGGACGTGGCGAACGAGGGGAACCCGCCTGCGGCAGACAGGAGCGGGCTGAGCAGGACCACAAGGACAGAAGCGGCACCGAGTGAGCCGACGACGGCGTCCAGCATGACGGAGCGCGCAAGCCGCTGTCGCAGCGGGAGCAAATAGACGAACAATCCACTGAGAACCAGCGGATAAAACATCAGGTAGCCGATATCCGCGGGTGACGGGAACGGCAGCGAACTGGCCCCCGCCAGCGAGGAGACGTAGACGGTGCTCCCCGCAGCAAACGCGGACAGGGCCATCGCCACCAAGCCAAGGGCCAGGTGATTCTTGGCGCGGTAGGCAGCCAGCCATGCTACGGCTGCCGGCGCCCACGACGCCGGCATCCCCAGCCAGAGGTCCACGACCGGGTTGAAGCCCTCGCCGTGCAGCATCAGACCCGCCAGATACAGGCCGAGGAACACCCACATGCTCCACAGCAGCCACGACCGTGGTCCCGGCCGCCCGCCCGGCCGAAGCATTCCTCGGTTCACGCCCGTTTTCATCCGCCCCCCAGCATCAGATGCGCCCAGCAACTCCTTTAACCCCGGGGATAAAGACGGCGTGACTGCAGTATTCGGCATTGCCTTCCCTGCAGGGGTACGGCAACGACATGTGACTCGTATCGTATGTCACATGCCCCCGCCATCCGATAGCCGCCTCGTGATTGTGACCGCCTCTTGACTTTTAGTTACTGACCGGTAGCTTTAGGAAAGCACTCCGGGACCCCAGACCGGAGGATTCGCCAAAGAAGCCCCGCATCACCCTGCCCATGAGGGCGGTGCGGGGCTTCCGCTTCCTTGTATCAGGAGAACCGCTGCCTCAGGAGAACCGCGCCGGACGGAAGGTGGCCAGCATGGGGTGCCTGTCACCGGTCAGGATCTCGCCGGCGAGGAGTTCGCCGACGACGAGCCCCAGCGTGGCGCCGGAGTGTGTGAAGGCCACGAAGCAGCCGGGAACCTGATCCAGTTCGCCGAGCACCGGCTCCCCGTCGCCCGGAATCGGCTTGTAGCCGATCTTCCAGTCCGCGGGCTTCAGCTCCGGGTTGCCGGCAATGAGCTTGCTGGCTTCGCCGGCAAGTTCGTGGACCACGTCGTCCGGGATGCTGAACGAACCGTCTGCATGTTCCGTGATGTGCTCCTCGTACCAGTCATGGTCCAGGGCGAAGGTCCTGCCGGGGTTGGGGCGAATGGCTGCCCGCGGCGTGTTCAGCACGGCTTTGACGTCGTGTTCCACGGGCTTGGTCAGCACCAGCATGGACACCGGGGAACCGTTGGGGATTTCCACGCCCAAAGGAGCAACGACGGCGGGTGTCGCCGCCCCGCACGCCACCAGCACCACATCGGCGTCGTACGTCTCCCCCGCCGCCGTGGTGACGCCTACGGCCCGGCCGCCGTCGACCACCACGGAAGACTTGCCGGTGTTCAGCACTAGCCGGCCGCCTCGCCCATGGAACTCCTCCATCAGGAAGTCCACGAGATCCGGCAGGCTGACCCAGCCCTCACCCGGGTTAAAGATGGCGTTTTCCGGAACAGCGCCCGCGTCAATGCCGGGCGTGAACGCCGCAATGCCTTCCGGTGCCAGCAGCTTTGAGTCGTAGCCGATGGACTTCTCGTACGCATGCCGCGTCTCGGTGACCTCCCGCTGGCCTTGGGCGTTCCACATCAGTCCGCCGCCGAACTGCAGCCATTCCCGGCTGGGGTCGGCTGCGAAAAGCGTGCGGTACCGGTCCACGCCCGCGAGCCGGAGCTGGTGGTAGGGCGTGGACCGTTCACCAGCGGAGTTGAGCCACGAGAGCGAACGGCCGGTGGCTTCACTGGCCAGGCCGCGTTCGGTCAACAGAGTCACGGATGCGCCCTCGCGAAGCAGGTGGAC
This sequence comes from Arthrobacter sp. NPDC056727, assembly GCF_042790555.1. Taxonomy (NCBI): domain Bacteria; kingdom Bacillati; phylum Actinomycetota; class Actinomycetes; order Micrococcales; family Micrococcaceae; genus Arthrobacter; species Arthrobacter sp. NPDC056727. Next base: position 45,207 of record NZ_JBHTZA010000007.1, read on the forward strand.
AGCGGTGGAGACGCCGAGGATGCCGCCGCCGATGATGGCGACGTGCTTGGTGGCGGTGGAGGACATGGTTCTCCCTTTCGGTGGAAATTGGACACGGTGCATGGGGCGCGGCCCTGATACCCGGACAAAGGCGCGCTTGGGAAGGATGGGCGGCAAATCGCCGCAAGGGTGGTGGCAGGTGGTGGGGCTCAGGTCAGAGCGTGGATGCCCTCGATGATCCTGAGGACCTCCAGCGGTTCCGCCGGGTCGACGGGCAGCGGCCCCTCCCCGCGCAGCGCGGCGGCGAGCTGCACGTAAAACTCTGGGTAGGCGCCCCGTTCTGCGGGGACGGGCGTTGCGGCGCCACCGACTCCCAGCAGCCCCCAAGTCTCCTGGGAGTCGGTGCCGTAGGCCGGGTCCGACGGCGTCATGCCGGCCGCCAGCGCGGGCTCCTGGCCGTCCAGGCCCCACTTCGTGTAGCCGGCTCCGGAGCCGAGGACGTGGAAACGCGGCCCCACCTGGGCTGCGATGCCGTTCATCCACAGCCTGGTGCGGACGCCGGACTCGTGGAGCAGGGACACGAAGGCTTCGGTGTCGGCGCCCTCCGGGGCGAGGCCGTGGTTTGCTGTCTCCCCGTAGCTCTTTTCGACGGGGCCGAACAAATGGATGGCCTGGTCGATCAGGTGGGCACCGAGGTCGTGGAGGATGCCGCCGCCCTGCTCGACGGAGGCACTGTCGCGCCAGTTCCCGAATCCCTCCGGCCGCCACCATTCGAACCGTGATTCGAAAGTGCGCACTTCACCCAGGGCCTGCTGCCGAAGCAGCTTCTGCAGCGTCAGGAAGTCGGCGTCCCACCGGCGGTTCTGGAACACCGTGAGCTGCACCCCGCCGTCGGACGCCAGAGCGATCAGTTCTGCCCCCTGCGTGGAGGTGGGCACGAAGGGCTTGTCCACCACCACATGGAGGCCGTGCGCAATGGCGGCGGCCGCGAGGTCGAAGTGGGTGTGCGGCGGGGTGCCCAGGATGACAAGGTCCAGGTCCGCGGACAGCGCAAACATCTCCTCCGGCGTCGGAAGGATCCGCGCCTGCGGGTAGAGCCGGGCCGCCTCGGCGGCCCGTGCCGGATCCGCCGTCACGATGACGTCCAGCGAGTACTGCGGATCCGCGGCGATCAACGGCGTGTGGAAAACCTTGCCGGAAATCCCAAAGCCGACGACGGCGGTCCGGATGGGTGCCGCTGTAACGTTTCCCATCAGAGCACCTCGGAGAGGAAGCGCTGGAGGCGTTCGCTGCGCGGGTTGTCGAAGAGTTCGGCCGGGGTGCCGGCCTCCACCACTTCGCCTTCATCCATGAAGACCACTTGGTCCGCGACCTTGCGGGCGAAGCCCATCTCGTGCGTGACCACCAGCATGGTCATGCCGCGTTTGCCCAGGCCCGCCATGAGGTTCAGGACGCCTTTGACCAGTTCCGGGTCCAGGGCACTGGTGGCTTCGTCGAAGAGCATCACCTCGGGCTCCATGGCCAGCGCACGGGCGATGGCGACGCGCTGCTGCTGGCCGCCGGACAGGTCCCGGGGGCGGTGGTCGGCGCGTTCCGCGAGGCCTACCTCGGCGAGGCCGCGGCGGGCGCGTTCCCTGGCTTCGGCCTTGGGCATGCCCTTGACGCTCCACAGGGCCAGTGCCACGTTTTCCAGTGCGGTGTGGTCCGGGAAGAGGTTGAAGTGCTGGAAGACCATGCCGATGCGGGCGCGCAGAATGTCAGGTTTGACCTGCAGGGCGCTTTCACCGGCCAGGAGCACGTCACCGCTCTTGGGTTCGTGCAGCCGGTTGACGCCGCGCAGCAGCGTGGACTTGCCTGAGCCCGAGGGGCCGATGATGCAGGTGGTGGTGCCGGGTGCGACCGCGAGGCTGACGTTGCGGAGGACCTCGATGTCGCCGTAGGCCATGGTCAGGTTCTTCAGTTCCAGGCTGGAGCCGTGGAAGGTGTGGCTTTCCGGGGCCGCCTTGTTCGTGCTGGTGCTTGCGATGTTCATGTGTTGCTCCCGGTGATCAGCGGCGAGGCCGCGTCGAGTTCGGTGACTTCCTTCAGCCCGGACATGGGCGGGGCCGGACGGCGGCGGCCTGTGCGGAACCTGTTGTCGAAGTAGTTGACCAGGTGGGTCAGGGGCACCGTGATCACCAGGTAGAAGATGCCGGCCATGACCAGGGGTGAGAGGTTTCCGGAGAGCACGGCGGCGTCCTGGCCTACGCGGAAGAGTTCGCGTTCGCTGACCAGCAGGCCCAGGAAGTACACCAGGGAGGAGTCCTTGACGATGGCGATGAACTGGTTGACCAGGGCCGGCAGGACCCGGCGGACGCCCTGCGGGACCACCACCAGGGCCATGGATTTGGCGTAGCTCATGCCCAGGGCACGGCAGGCCTCGCCCTGGCCCTTGTCCACACTGAGGATGCCGGCGCGGAAGATTTCGCCGATGTAGGCGCTGGCGATGAGGCTCAGCGCGATGATTCCCAGCGGGTACGGCGAGGGCCCGAAGATTGATTGGCTGAGCCGGGCGAAGCCCTGGCCGATCAGCAGGATGGTGAGGATGGCGGGCAGGCCGCGGAAAAGGTCGGTGTAGATCCGGGCCGGAACGCGCAGCCAGCGGGACCGGGAGATGCCCATGACCGCCACCACCATGCCCAGCACCACACCAAGGACGGTGGCGGCGACGGAGATGATCAGGGTGTTGAGAAGGCCAACCCCGAGGAGTTGGGGCAGCACCTCGGCCATCGCTCGAAAGTCGAAGAAGGTGCGGCTGATGATGTTGAGCCAGTCCATTGAGTGCTCTCAGACGTTAGTTGTTTTGTTCGCGTGCCGGGCGGGCCGGAGTGCGGCCCGCCCGTCTGGATCCGGTGGTCCGCCTACTTGCTTGCAGTCGGGGCCGGGGTGGCGGTCTGCTCTGCCTTGGGCAGGTACTGCTCGGGCATCGGGGAGCCCGGGAACCACTTCTGGTAGAGCTTCTTCCACGTGCCGTCCTCCATGGCCTCCGCCAGGCCCTTGTTGAGGGCCTCCTTGAAGGCCGTCTTGCTCTTGGCCAGGGCAAAGCCTGCGGGGGCGTCGAAGGACGGGATGTCCGCGGCGCTGACAAGGCCGTACTGCTTCTCGTAGGCCTTGGCAGCCTCGTAGTCAAGGAAGTGGGCGTCCACGGACCCGCTGTTCACGGCGGAGATGGCCGAGTTGTTGTCCGGGAAGCGGACCAGGTTGGCCGAGCTGAAGTTCTTGACCGCGTACGCTTCCTGAAGCGTCCCCTGGACTACGCCCAGGCGCTTGCCCGCCACACCGTCGGCGTCCTTGATGCCCGAGGTCTTGGTGGTGATGAGCGTCAGGTAGCCGGCCAGGTAACCCTCGGAGAAGTCGACCGTTTCCTTGCGCTTGTCCGTGATGCCAATGGCGGCCACACCGACGTCGAACTGGCCGTTGGCCACCGCCGGAAGGATCGCGGAGAAGTCCTGACCGGTGAAGACCACTTTGTCCACGCCGGCGCGGTGGGCCACGTCCTTGAAGAGTTCTACGTCGAACCCGGTGAAGTTACCCTGCGCGTCGGTGAAGGTGTACGGCTTGGCGTCGCCCAGGCTTGCCACCCGGATGGTCCCCGGTTCAATCAGGCCGTACGGGTTCTCGGCGGGGGCCGAACTGGCCGGCGAGGAGCCGCCGCAGCCGGAAAGCGCGAGGATAGCCGCCAGGGCTGCCGCAGCCACCGCTGCCGGGCGGAAGTTCAGTTTCATCACAGCGTTGTCCAATCGTGGGAGGGAAGGCGGTGCTGTCAGGGCCGCCGAATGATTTTGGTCGATGGGGGTCTTGCTGAGTCCGGTCTCAGTCCCTACGATTGAGACCGGACTCACATCGATTGCTAGAAATGTAGCGGAACTCATACTCCGCGTCAACAGCCCCTCTGAAAGGTGAACATGAGCAGTGACGGAGCACGACGGCGGGACGTAACAGTCGCCGACGTCGCAAAAGCTGCCCAGGTATCGAAGGCCCAGGCCGCACGCGCACTGGGCAACTACGGGGCCGTCAGCGACGACGTCCGTGAGCGGGTGCTCGCGGCTGCCGAGGAGCTGGACTACAGGCCCAACGAACTGGCACGCAGCATGAACACCGGAAAGTCGCACACCATCGGCGTTGTGGTGGGCGACATCGAGAACCCGCATTTCGGCCTGGCTACCCGGGGTATCACGGACACCGCCAAGAAGAGCGGTTTCAACGTCATCCTGGTCAACACGGATGAGAACACCGCGGCCGAGGTGGACGCTGTCCGCGTGCTGCTCGACAAGCGGGTCGACGGGTTGATCGTCGCCCCGGCGTCGTCGGTGGAGACGCAGCACCTGCGGCGCGTCCGCGAATCCGGCCGGCCGCTGGTGCTGCTGGACCGCTCGGCCGACGGCCTCGACGTGGAGACTGTCGCGGTCGACATGGCCGTGATCTCGTACGAATCCACCCGGTATCTGCTCGAGGCCGGGCACCGCAGGGTCGCCTTCATCTCGACACTGCGCGCTGACCCCGGGTACGCCGCCGGAACGCGGCTGGATTCATCGCAGATTTCAGAGCGCCTGGAAGGGATGCGGCGGGCTTTCGCAGACGCGGGATGCGAGTTCCCGGCGGACCTTGTCCGGCTCAACGCCGGCGATGCCGGCTCCATCCGGACCCTCACGCGCGAGGTGCTGCTGGGCGCTGACCCGGCCACCGCCGTCGTGGCTTCCGACGGCCTGATTGCCCTCAGCGTCGTGGAAGCCATCCAGGAACTGGGCCTCCGGATCCCGGACGAGGTGTCCTTCCTGATGTACGACGATTTCGCCTGGACCCGCCTGACCACGCCACCGCTGACCGTGGTGGCGCAGCCTGTTTACGAGATGGGGGTCGCGGCGGCTGCAGCCCTGATCCGGCAGATCGAGGGCCGCCCGCCACTGGTGCCGGCCCCCGAGTTCAATGCCACCCTGGTCCGGCGGGGGTCGGTGGGTGCGGCGCCCGCGAGGGTGCCGGCACCTTAGGTGACCGGCATTTAGGTGGCGGGAACCCTCACTCGGCGTCGCCGTCGGACTCCTTCTCGCCTTCCTTCAGGAGCAGTGCCGTCCCCTGATAGGCACCCAGCTCGAGGAAGAAGCTGTGCAGGTCATCGACCTGTCCCACGGCGTCGCCGGTGAAGAGGTCGTGGACGCTGCTGCCGGGAACCAGGTGGGTGGACTGGATGCTGCCTGCGATGTCCTGGCCGGAAAAGTTGAGCACCGTTGCCTGCAGGTTCCCGTCCCCCAGCCGGTTGACCAGGACGAGCAGCCCGCGCTGGGAAACTTCCGGCACGTCCAGCAGGGTGCTGGTGGCGATTCCGCTCTGTTCCCGCACCGCAAGGATTTTCTGCAGCCGCCGGGCGAAGGAGGCCGGGTCCTTGAGCTGGTCCGGCAGCGGGCCGTAGAGGCTGCGGGCCCGCGGCATGCCGGCGGATGACGCCGTCGCCTCGGGGCTGGTGCCCATGATGTCGTGCGCGCCGCGGTTGATCCAGCGGGTATCCCCCTGCGCGGTGAGCTCCCGCACTTTCTGCCGGTCAAGGGCGGTAACACCGGTCAGGTCCCAGCCGGACAGGGCAAAGACACCGGGCTGCAGGGCGTTGTACATGGACAGCAGGATGTGGACGTCCAGGACCTGCGCCCGCTGTTCGTCGGTGATGTTCTCCGGGTCCTGGATGCCCAGTGCCGCCATAATGAAGCTCGCCGTGGTGCAGGCGATGCCGTTCGTGGTGAACAGGGCGTTGTACGGGGTCTCCGGGCCCGTCAGCCGTTCCCGCAGGGTTTGCTGGACATGCTCGGCAACCTCGGCCCCGGTGAGTTCCTGGCCGTTGAGTTCGAACACGTCGTCCTTGTGGCCGGCGGCGAAGTGGACCAGTTCGTAGGTCAGTTCATCGTGGTTCTGGAGGGCGTGCACCAGGGACGCCTGGTCCACGCCGATCTCCATGGCGAGCCGCAGTGTCAGGCGGAGGAATTCGGTGTCCGCGGTCACCAGTGCGTAGTGGTAGGCGGGCCTGGTGACAAAGTCGTAGGAGAGGTCCGGGCCTGCCTCCGACGTTGCCTTGATGTCGTCGATGGTCAGGTTGAGTTCCTGGAAGGAGAACCCGCCGACCTTACGGATCATGGAGCCGATCAGCTGATTCGCCGCCTCGGACAGCGGGTGGCCTTCGGACCATCCCGGCTGTTCCTCGGCACTCTTTTCCACCCCCAGGAACCCGTTGGCGTCCAGCCGGAGCGCACCCGTGCCCAGGTCGAGGAGCGAGTGCAGCGCGTCCCCCACCACCAGGCGCATTCCGGCAAAGGTGGGATCCAGCCAGTTGATGGACGGCTGGCCGGCCTTGAAGTAGTGCAGGTAGACCCAACGGCGGGTCTTCCCGGCCGTGTCCACGATGGGCCGGGTGGCGCTCCAGTTGGTCTCCTTGACCCCCGGCTCATAGAAGATCACGCGCTGCAGCCGGCCGATGATGTACCCCGCCTTTTGCAGCGCCTGTTCCGCGTCGGGGCTGATGTTCACCGAGTCTTCGCCCGCAGGGACGTCGGGCAGCAGGTGCCAGTCCTCTTCGGGGATATCAATCATGTGATAGATGCCGGGATAGTCCCGGAAGTTCATCTCGGCGAGGCGGAAGTCAGCTCCCTTGCCGGTGTGGCCCGGAACGATGTCGTCGATCACCGTGCCCTCGTGATCGGCCGCGACCTCGCACATCCGGCGGAATTCATCCTCGGTGCCGAACACGGGGTCGATCGCCATGCTGATGCGGTCGAAGTGCCCGTCCACGCTCGGCGTCTGGGACCAGCCGCTGATGCCGCCGGCAAGCTTGACAGGCCCGGTGTGCAGGCCCCTGATCCCGATCTCCCGGAACGCGTCCCAGAGTTCAGGATCCCCCAGGGCCGAAAGGAAGGACTGGCCCGGGCGGGTGATGAAGGACAGCGGGTAGGCGGTAAACCAGACGGGTGCGCGTTCCACGGCAGCCCGCGGGTTGGGATGGGCGTACGAGTTCTGCCACATGCTGGCCTGGCCGGAGAGCTGGCGTGCCATCACGTTCGCGTCCCCCAGCATGGCCTGGTTCCGCAACCACTCCACGTAGGCCGCGTTCCGCCCGTCAAACTCGAGCGACGGGCGGTCAGCAAAGAACTGGCGACGGCGGGCGATCGGCCTCAGCGCCTTGGGACGGGCCGGATAGAACTGCTCATCATAGGTGATGTCGCCTGCTTCGGCAGCTTCCGGCACTTCGCTGACTTCCGGTGCTTCCGCCGCGGGCGCACCGTCCACCGGCGCTTCGGGCGCTTCGTCCGCTGAGCCGGTTGCTTCGACGGCGGAGGAGCCGCTCAGTCCGGCCGGGGCCGGATCGAATCCGTCGGGCTCCACGCCCAAATCGTCGTCTGCTGAAACGCTCTTGTTGAAGCTTGCTTCCCGCACAGATTGCTCCTTTATCGGTGGTTCCTGAGTGGCACCTACCCGAGGTGTTCTTCAGTCTTCCCGTACCCCGGCGCCTTGAGAGTATTCATTTGTCGGCTTAGCCCACCGTATGTCGAGTGCCACAGGAATAGCGACTATTTGACATCATGGCTCTCCCCCGTGGGCGGGACGGGCAACACCTACTGGGGCGTCTGAGGGGCAGGCGTACGGAAACCGGCCCCGGACTCTGCGCCACCCTATGCGGCGAGGTTCCAGTGGACCCGGATTGCCTCTGCAATTGGGCCGGTGATGACGTCCACGCGCAAAGCAACTGGCGCGGTGCCTGTCTCTTCGACTATCGCGTCGCGGTACAAGCGGCCGCAGGCGGGACAGAGGGTGTGGAGGTCCTCATCCGCGGCCATTCCGCCAGGCCAGCGGGGACGGCGGTGTTTGCTCCGGCGTGAACGGGGACGCCATCTGAGTTCGCCTGGATCAGTCCGTCCTGGCTGCCGGTATTGCCACACACGCAGGTGATGGTGGTGACATCATGACCGGTGACGACGGCGGTTTCAGCGTCCACAATGAGCTCCCCGGTACTGGAGGCGACTTTCTGCTATTAGCATGTGCCCGCCGAAACGCACGGTCGCCTACGTATTGACCGGCTGTTCGTGCCGTTGGTTTCAACCATTTCGCCGGAATGGCAATATTCCGCATTATCAAAGTGGTGCTGGGCTTCGCCCACGATGGGGACACCGTCGTCGTACACAGTATGGACCGGCTCGCGAGAAACCTGGATGACCTCCGCGCTCTGGTCCAACGCCTGACCCGGAAGGGCGTCCGGGTGGAGTTCGTCAAGGAACAGCTGGCCTTCACCGGGGAGGACTCCCCCATGGCCAACCTCGTGCTCTCCATCATGGGCGCGTTCGCGGAATTGAACGTTCCCTGATCAGAGAGCGACAGCGGGAAGGTATCGCCTTAGCGAAGCAGCGCGGCGCCTACAAAGGGCGGAAAAAGACACTTACCCCGGAACGGGAGGCGGAATTGGTCCAGCGGGCAGCTGAGGGGATTCCGAAGTCAGTCCTCGCCGGCGAGTACGGTATCAGCCGGGAAACGGTGTACCAGTACCTGCGACAGGCACAGCTTTCTATCCCGACTTTTTGAGCGGCTTTACTCGGTGTCGGATCCGGCCCGTTCGAGGGCTACGACGAGGTGCCCTTCCTTAGGAAGCCTGTTCGACAAAATGTGCCGCGGGCTGTGGCACATTTGCCGGTCTGCCGCACCAAGTGCCAGTCAGGGCTGACGGAATCACAACTATTGGCGCTGCATGCGCACAGCAGCAACAGTTTGCACCGAAGCGCGTCCGACGGCGTCCAACGGTCAGGACCTTGCGCTGGCCCGCCGGTGGAGACCATGGACTGCCTCTATGGCAAGCAGGACGAGTGCCAGCGTGATCGGAACGTAGATGGAGAAATCCGACGGCGTCAGTCTTTCGCCGAGGAACATGACGGCGACAATTATTAGGAGTACAGGCTCAAGGTAGCCGAGAAGGCCGAAGAGAGCGAAGTCGAGGAGCCGACTTGCGGCCAGGTAAGAGCTGAGACCCGCCGCGCCGAGGACTCCAAGCAAGAGGACCGCGACGAACAGTGTCGGCGGTGCGCCGCCGAAGGACCGGGATGCATCTGGTTGCGCGAGCACCCAAATGACAAACGGGAGTAGCGCGATAGTTTCGAAAAACAGAGCTCCAGCGCCATTGAGGCCCGTGCGCTTTCGGAGCACGAAATAGACAGGGAAGCCCAGCGAGACAACCAAGGTGGGCCAGCGGATCCCCCCTGCCAGTACAACGGCGGCTATGACGCCCACCGCTGCTGTCACCACGGCGGATGCCCTCCAGACAGAGAGCCGCTCGCCATAAAGTAAAGAGCCGACGACGACAGCTACGAGGGGGAGCATCAGGTAGCCCAGTGCGATGTCGAGTCCCTGCCCACTTTGGGGACCCCACCCGAAGAGCCACGTTTGGACACCGATCAGCGCACCACACGCGACTAGAACAAATCCCTTGGATGGGCTCTCGCGGATGCGCCGAACGACACTGCGTACATCGGCCCAACTTCGGGTAAGAGTAAGCAGCAATGCCATAGCGGGAATAGTTACAACAGTGCGCCATGCCAGAACCTGGTTAGCGGTCAGACCTTCCAGCAGGCTGGGCAAGAAGAACAAGATACCGAAAAGAATTGAAGCCGAGACAGAAGCAAGGACTCCACGAGTGGTTGTAGGCATCACTTTTCGGAGGCTCCTACAGATTGGGGCATGCACCACTACTTTCTGACTAGACGGCCCACAGCAAGGCGGCGGGTGAGTTCCCTTTTGTATCGAGTATTCAGCCAACCCGGGGACACTAACCACATGCAATTGGCTAAATTGGTCGCCGCGTTATAGCACTTCGTATAAGAACGATGACTAGATATCGGCCGCTTGGACAGGCATGAGTTGAACAGAAGCGGTAGCTCTACTGCTGAGGTTTCTGCCGCAAGTCGGCCGCGGACTGCTGATCAATGGTGCAACTGCATCCGCTGAAGCACGGTCGCTGATATTTCCTCCACGGACATTGATGCGGAGTTCACGTACGGCACATGATTGGTCCTGTACATGTCCTCCGCGTTGCGCAATTCATATGTGCATTGGGCGAGGGATGCATAAACGCTGCCCGGCCTGCGCTCTTGGCGAATCTGACTCAGCCGTACTGGCAAGGAGGTGAGTCCGAAACACTTACCCCTGAAAGGCAGCAATGGTTCCGGCAAGGACAGGTTGGCGAAGTCTTCTTCTACCAGGGGAAAGTTGGCGGCGAGAATGCCATGCTGCAGCGCCAGGTACATGCTGGTAGGGGTTTTGCCGCAGCGTGACGGCGCGATCAGGATCAGTTCGGCCCGTTCCAGCGCCCGCAGCGACTGGCCGTCGTCGTGCTCGATGGCGTACTCGACGGCGGCCATGCGCGACTGATAGCGCACGGCGTCGCCCACTCCATGGGCCTGCCCCGGTTGGCCACTGGCGGAGGTGTGGAGGGCCTGTTCGAGTTGGCCGATGTGCGAGCCGAATAGGTCGAAAAAGTGCCCGCGGCTGCGGGCAAGGACGGCGCGAATGTCCTGCCCGACAGCGGTCGAAAAGACGATCGGCCGCGGCCCGGTGGCAGCGAGCTGGTCGATGACCCCCACCACCTCCAGCGCCTGCTCCACGGTGGTGATGAACGGAATTGTCCGTCGCTCCAGCGGTTGCCCGGGGAACTGGGTCAGCAGCGTGTTGCCAAGAGTTTCGGCAGTGATGCCGGTGCTGTCAGAGAGAAAGAACACTGTGGGGGCGGACGGACCGCCCGCCCCCACGAAGCCAGTCTGGCGCTGGTCTGCCACTTAGACCTTTGAGCGGAGGCCGGACTTGGCCAGGCGCAGCCAGGTTTCGGTCACCGCGTCCGGGTTCAGCGAGATGGAGCTGATGCCCTGCTTCAGGAGCCACTCGGCAAAGTCCGGGTGATCGCTGGGGCCCTGACCGCAGATCCCGACGTATTTGCCGTTGGCCCGGCAGGCGGCAATGGCCACCTCGAGGAGCCGGGTGACAGCAGGGTTCCTTTCGTCGAAGCCCTCGGCCACCAGGGCCGAGTCCCGGTCCAGGCCCAGGGTGAGCTGGGTCAGGTCGTTGGAGCCGATGGAGAAGCCGTCGAAGTAGCCCAGGAACTCGTCGGCGAGCAGCGCGTTGGCCGGAAGCTCGCACATCATCACGACCTCCAGCCCGTTTTCGCCGCGGCGCAGCCCGTTGGCGGCGAGCAGCTCGGTGACGCCGCGGGCCTCCTCCAGAGTGCGCACGAACGGAACCATGAGCTTGATGTTAGACAGGCCCATCTCGTTCCGGACGAATTTCAAGGCCTCGCACTCCAGCTCGAACGCCTGGCGGAACGAGTCCGAGAGGTACCGGGAAGCGCCCCGGTACCCGATCATCGGGTTCTCCTCGGCCGGCTCGAACGCCGGACCGCCCACCAGGTTGGCGTACTCGTTGGATTTGAAGTCTGAAAGCCGGATGATCACCGGTTCCGGCGCGAAGGCCGCGGCGATGGTGGAAATGCCCTCGGCCAGGCGCTTGACGTAGAAGTCCCGCGGCCCGTTGTAGGCTGCGGTCATATCCCGGATCTGCCGCACGTCATAATCCGACAGCGAAGCCGGCCGTACGATCTCGCCCGCCACGGCCAGCAGGGCGTTGGGGTGGATGCCGATCTGCCGGTTGATGATGAACTCCAGGCGGGCCAGCCCCACGCCGTGGTTGGGAAGGCGGGCGAAGCTGAAGGCCTGCTCAGGTGTGCCCACGTTCATCATGATCTTCACCGGCGCTGGCGGCATGGTCTCCAGACTGGTCTCCTGCAGCGTGTAGTCCAGCAGCCCCTCGTACACGAAACCGGCCTCGCCTTCGGCGCAGGACACGGTGACCGGAGCGCCGTCGCGCAGGACCTGCGAGGCGTTGCCGGTGCCGACGACGGCCGGGATGCCGAGTTCACGGGCGATGATCGCTGCGTGGCAGGTGCGCCCGCCGCGGTCAGTGACGATAGCGGCGGCCTTCTTCATGATCGGTTCCCAATCAGGGTCGGTCATGTTTGCCACGAGAACGTCGCCGGCCTGGAACGAGGCCATCTGGTCGATCGAGGTCAGCACCCGCACCTGGCCGGCACCGATACGCTGGCCGATGGCCCGGCCCTCGGCCAGCACCTCCGAGCGCTCGGTGAGCGTGTAGCGGGAAACGGTGCCGGTTGCCTTCCGGGATTCGACGGTCTCCGGGCGGGCCTGGAGGATGTAGAGCTCCCCGTCCACCCCGTCCTTGCCCCACTCGATGTCCATCGGACGGCCGTAGTGCGCCTCGATCGCCAGTGCGTGGCGGGCGAGCTGCTCGACTTCCGCATCGGTCAGGCTGAAACGGCGGCGAAGGGACTGCGGCACGGGAACGAAGTCCACGGTCTTGCCAACTTCGGAAGACTCCGTGTAGATCATCTGGACGGCCTTCTCACCCAGACCGCGCTTGAGTACCGCCGGTCGGCCTGCTGCCAGGGCGGGCTTGTGCACATAGAACTCGTCAGGGTTGACTGCGCCCTGAACGACTGCCTCGCCAAGTCCGTAGGAAGAGGTGATGAAGACGGCGTCGGTAAAGCCCGTTTCGGTGTCCATGGTGAACATTACGCCGGAAGCGCCGACGTCGGAACGCACCATCCGCTGGACGCCCGCCGAAAGTGCCACGTCGGAATGGGTGAAACCGTGATGCACCCGGTAGGCGATGGCCCGGTCGTTGTAGAGGGAGGCGAAGACGTCCTTGACGGCGAGCAGAACGTTGTCTACGCCCCTGATGTTCAGGAAAGTTTCCTGCTGGCCGGCGAAAGACGCATCCGGCAGGTCCTCGGCTGTGGCACTGGAACGCACCGCCCAGGACACATCCGTGCCGTGCTCGTCCGTCAGGCGGTCATAGGCGGTCCGGATTTCTTCCTCGAAACCGGGAAGGAATGGAGTGGAACGGATCAGCTCCCGGATCTTCGTCCCGGCCAGGGCCAGGGCAGCCACGTCGCCGCTGTCCAGGCCTTCAAGGATTCCGTCAATCCGGATATCGAGGCCGGACTCGCCCAGAAAACGCCTGTAGGCGTCAGCCGTCGTGGCAAACCCGTCCGGGACCTTTACCCCGGTCGAGGCGAGGCTCCGGACCATTTCTCCGAGCGATGCATTCTTGCCGCCCACTTGATCGAGATCGGACAGGGCAAGGTCTGAAAACCAGAGAACGTCAGTCATTGGTGGTGCTCCTTCGTTGGGCACGCGCCGACAAGCGCTGAAAAAGATGTGATGCAAGGGTCGTCGGAAGGAGTCCGCAGAAGCAAATACGTGTGACCCGGACAACACAAGAGGTAGTAATGCGAGGTCACCTAGGCAGCGGGTTCAGCACCTGGATCCTTCGATCATTCCGGCTTGCCCCCGTGGTTTAGTCAGAGAGCGCTGCAGGGTAGCTTTGCCTGCAGCACTCCCATACCGGCAGCGACGTCAAACTCACATGCCCTCATTCTTCAGCAATGCATTGCTGAAGAGGCATTCAAGGGATGGCTGCGGTCAGGCGCAGGGCAGGGTCAGCGCGTGAGAAGTAAGCTTCGCCAGGTTTTCCTTGCCCGCTTCTGAGATCGGCGTTGTAGGAACCCGGGTGCCACCAACGGCGACCCCCACGGATTTGAGGCAGAACTTTGTGGCCGCGATGAACGGTTCGGTATCGATCCCGCTCACGAAGGGGTACAAGTCGCTCCACAACTGCTGCGCCCGTGCGAGGTCTTTGTTCTGGATAGCGTCGTAAACGGCCACAATCTGACCGGGCGCCACGTTGGCGGTGATCGCCATGAGCCCGGCGCCTTCAACGAAGCAGGACAGAGCCAGGGTGTCCCACCCGACGATGGTGTCAATGACGTCGCTAAGTTCACGAACGAACTGAACGGCTTGGGCCATATCTGGACTGGTGTTCTTTACGTACTTGATGTTCGGGCACAGTTGGGCAAGTTCCCGGATCGTGTCAGACTGCAGATTTACGCCGGTGACCGAGGGCATGTTGTAAAGCATGATCGGGATGTCCACGCTCTCGGCAACGGTGCGGTAGTAGGCCTTGACTGCATCCAAGCTCACCGGGTCGTAGTACGGGGCGATGACCATCGCCACGTCGGCGCCTGCTTCCTGGGCGTGCCTTGTTAGATCGACCGCTTCTTGGGCCGTGAGCGCACCAGTCTGCGCGACAACCGGCACCCGTCCGGCCGCTTGGTCAACGACCGTCTCGACAACGAAACGGCGCTCTGCATTCGTGAGTGTCTGGAACTCGCCGCTGGTGCCATTGGCAACCACTCCGTGCACGCCGCCTTCAATGGAGCGATCCACTACCGCCCGCAGTTGTCCTTCATCGATCTGGCCCTCGGCTCCAAAGGGCGTAACGAGTGGCGTTAGAACGCCGTGAAGCTTCTTGCTCATGAAATCTCCTTCTGTGGGTGGACCGCCCCGTGCGGTGATCGGAATACACCCGCTCGCCGAAAACGCGAGGCACGCGAAGAGGGTGGCGCTCTCCGCGCACCCCTTGGCCATGGATCCAAAGCTTAGGTGTCCAGAAAGTGGACTAGGTGTCCATAACTATGGCGGAAGGTATAACCGTCGTCAAGAGCAAAGAGTCAGGGTTCGCCGGGGTTCCCTAGGATGCGGCACGGGTGGCCGGGTAGGAATAAATCGGACAGTCTGTCCAATTTTCGGACAGTAGGGGTTCACTCCACTGCCCCTGGCTGATATTGTCGGCCATGAAGATAACCTGCGACACAAAGACAGCCTCATGAACGAAGCATCTACGGGCAATAACGAGTCCGACGTCAACAAGTCGGTGCTAAAGGCGGCGAGCCTGCTGCGAGCCCTCGCAACCCAGCCGCGAACGGGGGCCAATTCCTCCGTTTTGGCCCGCGCTACTGGCCTTTCCCGTCCGACCGCAATCCGCCTGCTCTCCACTCTCGAACAGGCCGGGCTGGTGGATCGGTTCGGCAACGATTACGTCCTGGGTTGGGACCTCGCTCGTATGGCTCGCCTGGTGGACCCATATTCAGGTTTGGCTGAGCGGACCCAGCCTATACTTCAAGAACTTGCGGGAGCCGTCAACGAGATGGCCACGCTTGAGGTCGTTAATATGCGCGATGGGCTTGATTTGATCGCCGAGGCCATGGGATCGCACTTGGTGAACATGCGCAGTCAACTTGCCGAAGGGGATATCGCCCAGTGGCCCCTGCACGCCGGTGCAGCCGGCAAGGTCCTGCTGGCGCATATGCCGCGGGAGAAAGTAGTGTCTCTCCTGCCTTCGAAGCTGCCTTCCTATGCCTCTCGGACCATCACCGATCGGGACGTCCTGCTTCAGGAACTGGCCAGGATCAAGGAGCAGGACTATGCCCTTGCGGATAATGAGCTTGAGGAAGAACTCGCCGCAGTGGCCCGACCCATTTACGACCAGGCAGGAACCTTTGTCGCGGTACTAACGATCAGCGGTCCCCGCTACCGCTTCAGCCTCTCCCGCATCCATGAGGTCCTTGAACACATGGATGCAACACGGAAGCTGCTCGTGTCGACCTGTTGGCCCGACGGGGCCGCCGGCTGACCAACGCGTCCGGGCTGCGGGTCGCCGATGTAGCGATTTGGGGTGAAGGGCCGGCCCGCAGCCGCCGACTCCTCCGCAGGCTTGTGCCCTTCACCGCGTCCGTAACTCCAGACCATTTTCAGCTGCTTCAACCGAAGCAGCTGATCCCCTATGCAAAGGCAACTAGAATGCACGTGCTCATCGTCCTCACTCACCCGGATCCGGGTTCGCTGACAACTTCTGTCGCGCAGGAAATCGCCCATAGGCTCTCGTCATCGCACACGGTCGAAGTGGCCGACCTGAGCTCCGAAGGCTTCGCGCCCGCCTTCACCATGGAGGACCTCCGGGCATACCGCCTCGAAGCGCCGTTGCCCGCCGACGTGCAGCGGGAACAGGAACGCGTCAACCGGGCAGACGCCATTGTGTTCGTCTACCCGATCTACTGGTGGGGTATCCCTTCCCTCCTCAAAGGATGGATCGAGCGGGTCTTCAGCAACGGTTGGGCGTGGGGCGCGGGAAACGACGACGGCCCCCAAGGAAAGGCCCTGGCCGGCAAGCGCATGCACCTCGTCGGACTCGGCGCGAGCAGCCTCGACCGCTACGAACGCCGCGGGTTTCTCAATGCCATGCACACATCAATCAACGAAGGGACCTTCGAGTACTGCTCTGCCCCTGTGACGTCATCAAGAATCCTGCACGGGTCCGAAGGCGACGTGTCCGACCGCGCTGCATTCGTTGACTCCGCCGTGAGCGACATCCTGCAGAGCCTGGACCCGGCGGAACAGTATGACCACGCCGCCATCTACTGAGCAACGCTCCCCCACCACCACCTCGTGGGTAGTTGCCGGGTTATCGGCTGCCTTCATAATTGCGTGGAGCTCGGGGTTCATCGGTTCCCGTCTCGGAACCCAGACATCCACCACGCTGAACCTGTTGTCCTGGCGGCTGGTGGTGTTGTGCCCCGTCGCGGTGATCATCTTGTCGGTCACCACTAAGCCCAAGCCGAACACCTCGCGACGGATGCCGGCCGGCTGGAAGCAGCAGGTGCTCGTTGGCCTACTAACCCAAGTGATTTCCACATGGGGCGCCGTGGCCGCCATCGAATACGGCGTAGGTGTCGGCACGGCAGCGGTCATTGCTGCACTCCAGCCAATGATTACAGGTGCCTTCGCCTCTCTGGTTCTCAAGGAAAGTGTGAAGAAACAGGAGTGGCTTGGACTGGGCGTCGGTTTGGTCGGTGTTGCTCTCGCTGTGAGCGGCGATCTCGGGGCAGGAATGGCGCCATGGTGGGCCTATCTCCTGCCATTCTTCGGCATGCTCGCCCTTGTCGCTGCCACCCTGATCGAGGCACGCAGGCCGAGTCAACGTCCGATAGCAGAGCGGCTCAGCATCCAAGTTCTTGTCGGCGCAATCGTGTTCGGTGCAGTTGCAGTTTTCACAGGACAATTTGTGGGGCCGCACTTGTCGGAGAGTCTCTTCTGGATGACGGTGGCGTGGTACGTGGTGTTCTCCATAACCGGTGGCTACACCTTGTACTGGGTCGTGCTGCGCCGAACGAGTGCGACCAGAGTGGGCGCACTCATTTACCTAACGCCGCCGACCGCTGCCGTATGGGCATGGCTGATGTTCGGGGACACCCTTAATGGGATTACTGTAATCGGCTTCGCAGTAGTTGCCTTAGGTGTAGGGCTGGTTTTCCTCCACTCCTCAAGGACGGCGAATACGGATGTTGAGCAAACCCGAGGAAAAGCGCCGGTCGGTTGAAGCGGATTGCTTGCCGGCGGGTCGCCTGAGGCATTCGTTTCCCACCGGGGTGTTGTGCAAAGCATGCGCTCCCTTGTGGAATCCCCTGGCGACCTCCGCCAACGGAAACGGGCGCAAAGCTGGGAAAGAAGTCCCTATAGTCTTCCAGGCTTTCGGTGAAGACCGAGGGGCTGACCACATTGATCCGTTGTGGCGTGATTTCCAGCGCTTCGGCGCGGACGAAAGCCTCGATGGCCCCGGCAGCGCTGCGGCGGCGGACGCAACCACGGGCTCTCGGGAATCCGGCCGATCAACGTAAACGATCCACGCTCGGCGACATGGGCTAGTCCAGTCCGAACGAGGTTGGTCTGCGCCAAGACTTTCTTACTGAAGCCTGACTGGAATCCTCGGTGCGAAGCTCGCCAACCGGTGCGTAGGGCACCTCGACGCTGACCACTGCGTCAACCTGTGCTCGTGAATGGCGCGCCGGGCCTTGCCTGCTCCCCCCAACAATCACGATTCGCACACGGCAACGCTGGATACTCGCCCATCTCGTAGGGGGAATGTTCACCGGCCACCAAACCGATGCGTTCGCGCAATTGGCGGCAGCTTGCTTCCTCCGGATCACCCACAGCTGACCGGGTCCCTGGTCAAGTTGGCTGGCGCCTCCGGACCGTTGCTCGGAAACATTCGGCTTTTCGGCAGCCACAACCCTAACAGGAAGACTTTGATCAAAAAATTTGATCAAATTTCTTGACATGCGGCTGTGATGCGCTTCATAGTGTGTTGTATGTCGTCAGCACGAATCGGGACCGAAACCTCATATTCCACACCCGCTTCGTGAGCACCTCGCAACGAACCGGCCTAGAGCATGGATGCTCGTGGCCACGACATCAATGGGTGAGTGCTTCGATGTTGCTCGTAGCGAGACGCACCCAGTCCGTTTTAGAAAAGATGAGAAGGCAATAATGAAAGATGTAGTCATTGTCGGTGGAGGTCTCGCGGGGCTTTCTGCTGCGTGGCGTTCGCGCTTTTTCGACACCCTGCTGCTTGAAAGCGAGCCCCGCATTGGGGGGCGAGTCCGCTCGGAGCGACGAGGTTCGTACTGGCTCAACTGGGGTGGCCACATGTACGCAGGTCCCGGCTCGGCGACCGACACCCTGTTCAACGAGACTGGCATCGAGGCTGTTGAAATCCCGGGCTCGCTGACCGGATTCAACATGAACGGCAAGACGTTGTACAAGGGGACACTGGCGACCTATCCGTTGCGTCTGCCCATCTCCCTGGACTCGCGGGTCGCGGCATTCACCGTGGGGGCGCGCATCCTGCGTTCGCTCATTATGGAGTACATGGATGTGGTGAAAGTCCGTCCAGGCGAATCCGCAATCAAGCGGCAGCAGCGCGTCTACGACTTCCAGAACGAGATCTCGTTCCGCGAGTGGATCGGCCGGAAGATGCCGCGGGACGCTGAAGAGATCTTCGACGTCACCGTAACCCGGTGCACCGGTTCGGTTGATGACATTTCCGCAGGTACCGGCATCGGCTACTTCTCGCTGGTACTGGGCATCGGCGCCGGCTTGAACCGCGGCGTCATGGGTGGACCATCGACCTTGACTGAGACCATCGCGGCCCGTTTGGGCGATCGCGTCCAGCTGGGTGCCGAAGTCGTCGAGGTTGTGCCGAAGAAGGATTCCGTCGTCGTCCGGTACCGGCAAAACGGCGAGGACCACGAGGTGGAGGCTCGCACGGTCGTGATGGCGACCACCGCGACGGTAACGAACCGTGTTACGAAGAACCTCCCCCAGGACCTGCGCGATGCCCTGGGCCAGATCAAGTACGGGAACCATGTGGTCACCTCCGTGATGACCAATGAGACCACCCCGAAGAAGTGGGACGACGTGTACTGCATCGCAGCCCCGAAGCGCTCGTTCTCAATCCTGACGAACCAGTCAAGCATCGTCCGCGGATCTGAGAAGGAACGTCAGCCGGGCTCCACGTTCATGGTGTTCTCCCCCGGCGCAAAGGGCGCAGCCCTCATCAACAAGACCGATGAGGAGATCATCGACATCCACCTCAACGACATGAACGAAGTTCTGGGCGAGGGCTTCCGAAACTCGGTGGTAGAAGCCGAAACCTGGCGGCTGCCCGAAGGTGCCCCGTACTGCTTCCCTGGACGCGGTAAGCTCCAGCCAACTCTGCTGCGGGGCACCGAGCGCATCAAGCTCGCTGGCGACTACCTCGGCACGATGTACACGGAAACGTCTGTCGCCACCGGCTTCCAGGCAGCACAGGATGCCATGAGCCTGATCGCTACGGAGAACCAGCGAGGCCTGGCTCCGAAGAACTCCCTGCTTTCATCCATCTAAGACCCCTACCTGACCACATCAAGGAGAACAGAATGTCTGACTTCCAATTCGCCGGGTTGAACCTGGCCCTTGCAACCCCCTTTGACGCGAACGGCAAGGTCGCTTATGGCCAGCTGGAGGAGAACATCGAGCGGTACCTTGATGCCGGGATCTCGAGCTTCCTGCTCAGCTCCGGCACGGGTCTGCACGTCTACCTCACCCGTGAGGAAGCCGACGAGCTCATCGAGCGCGGATCAAAAATCATCAATGGCCGCGCCAAGACCATCGCCCAGACCTCCGCGCTCACCGTCGATGATGTGGTGTCCCGCACCAAGCACGCTGCCGATAACGGGGTGGACGGTGTCATGGTGCTGCCGCCATTCTTCGAGGGCCCGGCGGACGATGACAACCTCTTCGCCTACTACGAGGCAGTGAACGCCGGGGGCTTGCCCATCATCGGCTACAACGTTCCGGGCGGGGTCGCCCCTGCGATCACGCCCGATCTCTTCCGCCGGTTGATCGAGATCCCGAACTTCGTCTCCGTGAAGGACAGCCGCGGTGACCTGAGCGCCGAAGCCGACCTGATCCGCACCGGCCTGCCGGTGCTGAACGGTGCCGACTCGCTCGCAGCGGCCGCCTTGTACTCCGGTGCCGCAGGCATGATCTGGGGAGGTGCGAACATCGCCCCGAAGGCAGCCGTCGCTTTCGTCGATGCTGCCATGCGTGGCGAGTGGGACCTCGCACGTCAGCTGTGGCGTCCCCTGGAGCCGCTGATGAGCCACCTCGAAAAGGGTGACTACGTGCCTTCGGTTTTCGCTGCCGCGGAAATGACCGGCTACCCGGCAGGTTCGCCGCGCCGCCCGTTCAGTGCACTGTCCGCAGAGAAGCGGGCCCTGCTGAAGCCCTTCGTTGACGAGCTGCTGGCCGTCGCAGTTTAGCGAGCGGAACGCGCGTCTCCGAACGGTGACCGGGCTAACTGGTGGTCTGCGCCGGTGTTGCCATGACATTAAAAGGAACTGGAACAATGACAACGACAGACGCAGCGGGACCGCTGGCTGGGTTGACCGTTCTCGTAACAGGTGCATCCCGGGGCATCGGCGCGGCAACGGCGCGCACCCTGCACCGTGACGGAGCCACGGTCGTCCTGCACTACCGGTCAGCCGCCGGTCCGGCGGAGGCGATCGCACAGGACCTGGGTGATCGCCTCCATCTCGTGCAGGCCGACTTGTCCGAGGTGGACGGGCCGTCACAGCTTTGGTCGAAGACTCTCAATGCTGTCGAAGCCGTGGACGTTCTTGTCAACAACGCCGGCGCATGGATCCCTTCCCCTATGCTCGACACGGATGAGGCCTGGAAACAGGGCTGGGACGCCAACCTGTCCCTTAACCTGTGGGCAGCAGCCGATCTGGGTCGCTCGGCCGTGAAACACTTCCGCGGGCGGGGCGGCGGGATCATCATCAGCGTCGCCAGCCGTTCCGCCCACCGCGGAGATGATCCGGAACACCTGGCCTATGGTGCCGCCAAGGGCGGCCTGGCGGCAATGACCAAAGGCATCGCCCGGGGGTTTGCTGCCGACGGCGTGTTGGCATACGTCCTCTCACCCGGTTGGGTGGCAACGGAATTGTCGTCGGGCAGCGAAGCCGATGCGATCGCCGCGACACTGCCACTAGGCGAGGTTACTCCCCCGCAGGATGTCGCCGAAGTGATCGCTTTTCTTGCCAGCGGCCGCGCAAAACACGCCACAGGAACAACCATCGACATCACCGGCGCTGATTACGTCCGCTAAGCCAGATGCAGGCAGCGTTCCCGCGAAAAACGCCGCGGGAACGCTGCCTGATCCTCAAGACCGCCACTCGTCGCACAGCACATCCCGGCATCCCCGCGCATTGTGCGTGACCGTTTCGCTCACCTCACGTCGATCCTCAACCTGTTTTTTATTCTTTGAAAGAGACCATCATGTCCAAGTACCGTGTTCAGAATCCCGCAACGGGCGAAATTCTAGAGACCTTTGAATCGGCAACCGATGCAGACATTGAGGCTGCACTCGATCGGGCGGATTCCGTCTACCGCCAGTGGAGAGAGCGCAGCATTCAGGAACGGGCGGCCACCATCCAACGCGTTGCCGACCTGTTCCGGCAGCGATCAGAGGAACTTGCACGGCTCATTTCCCTGGAGGTGGGGAAGTCACTTTCTGAGGCGGCCGAGGAAGTAGAGTTCGCTGCCTCCATCTGCGAGTACTACGCCGTGCATGGTCCAAGCCTGATCACCGACTACGAGATCCCCAGCACGGTCCCAGGCAAGGCACGCATCGAGCAGCTCCCCATCGGAGTTCTGCTCGGCGTTATGCCGTGGAACTTCCCTTACTACCAGGCAGTCAGATTCGCGGCGCCGAACCTGCTTTTGGGTAACACGATCCTGCTCAAGCATGCAGACATTTGCGCCCGCTCAGCACTGACCATGCAGCAGATCATGGAGGACGCCGGCGTCCCGGCCGGCGGGTACCAGAACCTGTTTTCGTCGCACGACCAGATCGCCACGATCATCGCCGATCCCCGTGTGCAGGGTGTATCGCTCACTGGTTCGGAACGTGCCGGTGCGCACATCAGTGCGCAGGCGGGAAAGCACCTGAAGAAGTGCGTGCTGGAACTGGGCGGCATCGATCCGATGGTGGTGCTCGACGCAGAGGATGTACCAGTGATTGCCAAGCAGGCTTGGGACTTCCGCACCTACAACGGCGGACAGGTCTGCAACTCCAACAAGCGAATTATCGTCATGGCCGACATCTACGACGAGTTCGTCGCGCAGCTGACGAAGCAGGCCCAGGGCCTGAAGCCCGGTAACCAGCTGAATCTCGGCGCTGATGAGTACGCACCGTTGTCCTCCCGTGCAGCCGCGGAGACCGTGCATGCACAAGTGCAAAAGGCCGTCTCCGAAGGAGCGACCCTGGAGGCCGGCGGTATGCTCTCGCCGGGCCCTTCGGCTCACTACTCACCCGCGGTTCTGACCAACGTCCCGCTGGACTCGGAGTCATACCAGGAGGAGATCTTCGGTCCGGTTGCGACCGTGTACAAGGTCCACAGCGACGAGGAGGCGCTCCAGCTGGCAAACGACTGCGCTCTTGGACTTGGCGGTTCAGTGTTCTCCACCGATGAGGCCCGCGCCTCCCGTCTCGCTGCCCGCCTCGAAGTGGGCATGGCGCACGTCAACACCATCGCCGCAGAAGCGGCAGAACTTCCATTCGGCGGTGTAAAGCGCTCCGGTTTCGGGCGCGAAATGGGCCCGACCGGGATCGGAGAGTTCTCCAACAGCCGTCTCTTCTTCGTGTCATCGTAACTCCCTCGACACGCAAGCAAATAGACGGTAAGAAACAAATATCCGCCCGCTCGTTCAACACAGGTTGCGGATTTCAAAGGAAAGATAATGTCACATACACAGCAAACAGCCGAGGATACGAAGTTCAAAAGACGGTTCATCATCCGTCTCTTCGGGGTGCTGGCGGGCGGCACCTTCCTGGACGGCTACATTCTCGGCATCATCGGACCGGTAACCACTGTCCTGCATGAAGAGCTCAGTTTCACCGCACTGCAGGTCGGTCTCCTCGCCGCCATGACCATGCTGGGCATTCTTGTCGGTGCACCGCTAGGCGGATGGGCTTCCGACAAGTGGGGCCGCAAGCCTCTCTTTATCATTGATATCTCGCTGTTCGTCGTGGCGTCGGTTCTTCAGTTCTTTGTGGGTTCGCCGGAGCTGCTGATGTTCGTCCGCCTTGCAATGGGGCTTGCCATCGGTGCTGAGTACTCCGTCAGCTGGCCGATGCTCGCCGAGTTCGCACCGGCACGCACACGCGGTCGTCTCATGTCGATCAATCAGATCGCGTTCTATGGCGGATTTATGTTCGCTTACGCGTTGGCCTTTTACCTCAGCGCTATCGGAGTCTCCTGGCACCTCATCCTGGGGTCGTCCACAGTCCTCGCAGTTGCTCTGCTACTGGGTCGGATCGGCCTCCCGGAGTCTGCACGGTGGCTGTGGTCGAAGGGGCGGGAAGATGAAGCGCGCGCCATTGCTTACAAATACATGGACGGCGCTTCGGATATTGCCGACTTCAAGCGAGGTGGTCAAGAAGAGAAGAAGGCGCATTTCGCGGAAATCTTTTCACGGGAACACATTCGGTCCACCGCCTTCATCTCCGTTTTCTGGTTCTGTAACGTTCTCCCCTACTTTGGCATCGCTACCTTCGCAGGTACTGTCCTCAGTCAGTACGGGCTTGCCGATGGATTGGCCGGAGGCGTGGGACTGTCGATGGTGGCGGTCATAGGCGTAATAGTCACGATGTCACTGATCGACAAGGCCGGCCGTCGAGTTTTCACTGCGCCGCCTCAATGGATCATGCTCGGCATCTTCCTTCTGCTCGGTTTCTGGTCATCTGCCCCGTCATGGCTAGTGCTCATACTCTTCTTTGCGTTCTCGTTCCTGAACTCAGTCAATGGCGTCCTCACCGCTGTGTACCCAGGCGAACTGTTCCCTACAGGGGTGCGCGGTGTCGGGACAGGCTTTGCAGCCGCTTTCAGCCGGCTCGGTGCAGCAATCGGCACCTTCATGCTTCCCGTAGGCATCGAAACGCTGGGGATCGGGCCAGTTCTTCTGATACTTGCCGGCGTAGTCGCTATCGGTGCAATCGTCTCGCAGATATGGGCGCCGGAGACGAAGGGCAAGTCGCTGTCCGAAACCACAGCCTCGGTCATGGTGCACTAACCGCAGTAGAAGCCGTCCCGATCGTGGTTCAGCGTCACGGCAAGTCTTCGGGACGTGTGTGTCCACTAAAGGCCGGAGCGCTGGACTGAACGCCGGAAAAACAGCCCGCAGGGGCGACAGCTTCGGCGGAAGCGGATTCAAGGGTGATCTGTCTTCCGCCGAAAGTCTGTTCCCCCAAACAGGATTCCCCGGTTGCTTCAACCGATCAAGCTCCAACGCGCCGTCGGGGGCGTATCAAAAGTCATTCCTGCCGGGATTAAAGGTTCGGCAAGGGAACGGTCTGCCCATACCTGAGCACGCCTTTCAGGCGCAGTTTCCCTCGTCGGTGATCCCATCGCCGTCGTCGCTGCTAAACCCGGCAGCAGTGCTGTCCGGCCCCCGGGCTGAGCCGGCAGGTGCCCCCATGGTCTGCATCCTGGCGTCTCCCCCGTCCGCAGCGCTGAGGTCTGGGATCGCACCGTTGCCTGCCGACGCTTGCGGCCACATCTGGCGACGTCGGCTGCGCTGATGCCGTGGGACTGAGACTAGACATGATCACGTCATAGCCCGGCGCCTCAAACCCAATCAAACATCCGCTATCCCAAAGTAGCGCAGCTCATTAAAGGAGAACCTGTTCATGGACTTAAGACCTATCACCGACTGGACGCTTCTTGCCGGTGCCAGCGTCGAAATTCGGCAACAAGGAGCCCGGATTTGCGAAGGGCTTGTCGATGCGGTTACCGATGACGGCAAAATCCTCTGGCTGCAGCCTCCTGGCGGGAGCCGCCGCCTCTATGAAAAGGCCGAGTATTACGAAGCCTGGGCATCGGAGGAGCGTACCGGATTCCACTATGAAGTCACCAAGGGCCTCAACAGTCTGATCGAAGCCGATGACGACAGAGCTCATCGAGTCGACGGTGTGTTCGCCTAGGTTGGGTTCGCCAAAGCGGTCGGTGGATGAATACCACCGGTCTGTCAGAGGTGCGCCGAGGGCGTACAGGTTCTCCTTCGCCCGCCCTCATAAGCTTCACCAGTGCTCCCCTTGGCCTTTGGCTTAGGTTCCCGTCATTGCCAAGGAATGCGGGCCAAGCCAATGATCCGAATCTGCCGGACGTTAAGGTTTTCCCTCGGCCTCAAGTTGGTCCCGGCGCGCTTGCTGATCTCATGGGTGAGCCTGGGGTGTAAGCAGCTGGGCGGCTCCAAGTTCCCAGGCTGCTCCACTGGTGATTAATGCGAGGTCCAGTTCTGCTCCCGGCACTGCCGGTGGTTCACTAACCGCAACGGAACGGAGAGCACTGAGGCTTGGACGGTCCGCCGGTGGCTGCACGAACCAGTCCGGGCGCAGCCTCGTTGCGTTGAGACCAGATCCACGGCCTGGGTCAGGGGGTAACCGCAGCCTTAGTCATCAGCCCTTCTTTGACGTTGCGGGCTGGCGGTCAGCGGCGGAGAACGCCGCTCCGATGCTGCGTGCGTACGACAGACCCTCTTGTCGCGCCGGGGCGTTGTGCTCGCCTTCAACCTCGTACACCATGTGCCGTTCGATGTCGGTGATGCCGCAGTAGGCGAAGATCCCGACCTCGAGTTGTGTCCGCATGGCCTGGTCGTAGCCGTACTTGTCATAGGTTTTCTGGCCGGAGGCGCCGATGCCTATGAGGGCCGTTGGAATATTCCTCAGCCGCCGGGGTCCGCCATCAGGGTTGTCGGTGCCAGGGTACGCCCATCCGCCGGTGAAAACCCGTTCAATCCAGCCCTTCATCATGGCCGGCATACCCCACCAGTAGACGGGGAAGATGAAGGCGAGCCTGTCAGCGGCCTCTACTCGGCGCTGCATGGCCACGACGTCCGGAGGGATGGGGCCGCCGCTTCGATAGTGGGAATGATCGTCTTTGGTGAAGCGCGGATCGAACCCTTCATCGTGAAGATCGGCAATGTCGATTGAGTACCCTGCCTGTTCGAAGGGCTCATGGAAGGCATGCATGACCTCGGCCGGGTAGGTGTCGGCATGGGGGTGGGAAAAGATGGTTAAGAGCTGCAAAACAATTCTCCATGATTATCGATGCTGAAGATTCGATCCCCGGTGCGTTTCACACAACGCCTGCAAAGACCGCCGCGTTGGCCGAAAGAGAAACACACATGGACCCGAGGCTGGAAGCCGGCCTGTTGTGACATCCCGGGTGGTTACTCTCCAGCCTTGTGGGGCAGGCTTGCCTTGATGCGTCCGATCGCGTCGAGCAGGAAGTCATCGACCACCTGACTGACAGCGTGACCGTCGTGGACAGCGGCCGCTGCAAGCAGCTCCTCGTGCGGCTTCCAAAGTATGGAGGTGTCGTCGCCAGCCAAGGCCTGACGTGCGCCCAGGATCTTGTAGGAACGGCAGCGTGTCCACAGGCCCCGGATCATTTCCAGCAGCACAGGGTTGCCGGCTGAGCCGTAGAGGATGCCGAGCAGCCGTTCATCGTGGTCAAGGTAGTCGGTGATGCGGCCTTCACGCACAGCCGTGCGGATCGCTTTGTATTCGGCACGCATCTTCTTGAGACCTTCACGCGTGAGCAGCTCGGCACCGTCCTTGGATGCCGCCACCTCAACGATTCTTCGGGCCGAATAAACATGGAGAAGTTCCTCATGATGGAATTCCTTGACTACTGCAGTCCGGCGCGGAGGGTTGTCCACCAGGCCGGTCTCCTCGAGCCTCCGGAGGGCTTCACGCACCGGCATGTGGCTTGTGCCCAGCTGCGCGGAAAGTTCCTCGATCCGCAGCTTCTGGCCGGCCTCGAAGTCCCCGTTCATGATGCCGGCGTAGATCGCGTCAAAGACCTGCTCACCCGCAAGGCCCCCCGGTTCAATTTTCGCCAGCTTCATCCCACAAGCTTACGCCGGAAGTTTTTGATCAGAAAGAGCGATCACAAATCTTGATCAAAAAACTTGATCAAACTCATTGACGCTTCGTGTGACTTGTCTCATAGTTGCTTGTATGAGAATCAGCACACGCCGGAGTCTGCTGGCTCTTGATCCCTCATCGAGGCCATCTCGATCGGGACGAGACTTCGGAACCGCTCTAGCCAAGGTCGAGAAAGAGGCCAATCCCTGCAATCCCGAAGGCACGTCCCGGCCCTTCCGGATTAGTGACGCAGTAACAAGCCGGAACATCCATGCCACCATCTATGACGCCCTGCGCCTGTGCGAAGCCGTCTAGAGATTCCAAGCACAACAGGAGTACGGGACATGAGCGCACCAAGCGCAATAGAAGTAAGAAATCTCACCAAGATCTACGAGCTGCCAAAACTGCAGCGGACCTGGCGCCAGCAGTTGGATCCGGTGCGGAAACCAGCAGTCGACTCAGTTTCCTTCTCCATCAAAAAAGGCGAACTTTTCGTCATCATGGGGCTTTCCGGGTCCGGCAAATCCACCCTTCTGCGGATGCTGAACCGCCTCGTGGAACCCACATCGGGCGAAACCGTCATCGCCGGCCTCTCCATCAACGGGCTGAAAC
Organism: Arthrobacter sp. NPDC056727; assembly: GCF_042790555.1. Lineage (NCBI taxonomy): Bacteria > Bacillati > Actinomycetota > Actinomycetes > Micrococcales > Micrococcaceae > Arthrobacter > Arthrobacter sp. NPDC056727. Next base: position 73,071 of record NZ_JBHTZA010000007.1, read on the forward strand.
AGAAGGACTTGCGAACCACTCGGAACGAAACCATCAACATGGTGTTCCAGCACTTTGCGATCTTTCCGCACCGGACCGTTCTGGAAAACGCCGCCTACGGGCTTCAGGTCCGCGGTATGGAACGCGCAGAGCGTGAAGCCCGTGCGATGGAGGCACTGAAAACAGTCGGCCTCGAAGAGTGGGCACATGAACTTCCCGGTGCCCTCTCCGGAGGCATGCGGCAGCGCGTGGGCCTGGCCCGCGGGCTGGCAACTGACGCCGAGATCCTCCTCATGGACGAACCCTTCAGTGCACTCGATCCCCTGATCAGGCGTGACATGCAGGATCTGTTGCTGAAACTGCAGGACAAGCTGCAAAAAACCATCGTCTTCGTCACGCACGATCTCAATGAGGCCATGCGGCTGGGCGATCGCATCATGGTGATGCGCGATGGCAAGGTAATACAGCTCGGAACGGCCGGCGAGATCCTCGCCCGCCCGGCCGACCCGTACGTGGCGAAATTCGTCTCGGATGTCGACCGCTCCCGTGTCGTGACTGCGCAGGAGGTCATGCGCGAGCCGCTCCTGACCGCGGCCAGGGACGAGTCAGCCGGGGATGTCCTCGCTCGACTGGCGAACGCTGAAGCACATGGAATCTATGTCCTGGACCAGAGAGGGTGCGTGATCGGGGCGGTCAGTGCCGAGGCGCTGAGCCGGGGCGTACAGGAAGGCGCCCAATCCCTGGCACAAATCCCTACGGCCGAATACTCAACGGTCGACTCCCTCACCCTGTTGAGCGAATTGTTCCCCCTGGTGGGACGCAATTGCGTCCCGCTGGGGATCACCGACCCGTCAGGTCGATTGGTCGGCGTGCTCTCCGTTGCGGCGCTACTCGCCGCTCTCTCCGATACCGAGCGGCGGTTCGAAAATGCCTGAAATTACCATTGGAAAGTACGTCGCCGCAGTAGTGGCCTGGATGCAGGACAACATGGAATGGCTGTTCGCAGCCATTGCCTCCCTCATGGAAGCCCTCATCAACGCACTCCTTGTTGTGGTGACCGCCCCACATCCCCTGGTCATCGTTGCCATCAGCGGAGCGTTGGCTTTTTGGGCCCGGGGAATTGGTCTTGCAGCCTTCACAGTGCTGGGAATGCTGCTCGTCCAAGGCATGCAATTGTGGCCCCAAACCATGGATTCACTCGCCATCGTCCTGGTCGCAAGCTTCCTGGCCATTATCGTCGGCGTTCCTACCGGCATTTGGGCCGCCCGGAGCAAGGTCGGAAGCCAGCTCCTTCGTCCGGTCCTCGACTTCATGCAGACCCTTCCCGTGTTCGTCTACCTCATCCCGGCAGTTTTCTTCTTCGGAATCGGTGTCGTCCCAGCCGTTGTCGCGACCTTCATCTTCGCTATCCCGCCCGCGGTCAGGCTGACCGAACTTGGCCTGCGCCAGGTCGACGGAGAGATGGTAGAAGCCGCGATAGCCTTCGGTGCCAGCCCCCGCCAGATGCTGCGCCAAGTCCAGCTGCCACTGGCCATCCCTTCCATCATGGCCGGCCTGAACCAGGTCATCATGATGTCGCTGTCCATGGTGGTCATCGCAGGCATGGTCGGGGCGGGCGGCCTTGGCGCCGTCGTCGTCACCGGCATCAGCCGACTGGACATCGGAGTCGGCTTCGAAGGAGGCCTCGCCGTCGTCTTCCTGGCGATCTTCCTCGACCGCCTGACCGCAGCCTTCCCCCGGACGCGCCGCGCACGCAAACCCAGCGCAAAAAAGAACTCTGCACACGCAAAGAAGCTTGAGCAGGCAGACAAGACAGGAGCGCTTAGCACCGCAACCGCGAGCTAAGAGCAGCGTCGTACAACCACTAATGAAAAGGACTAATTTCCACATGTCTCCGTCAATCAGGCCCCTCAAAGTCCTGCAGGCCGCGTTGGTTGCAGCAGCACTTGCAGTAACAACCGCCGGGTGCAGCAACAGCACCCAGGCCGCAGGAAGCGCAACCACGACCGACAAAACCGTGACCATCGGCGTCAATCCCTACGACGAAGTCCTCGCCTCGAGCTACTTGTGGAAGGACATCCTCGAGGAAGAGGGCTACACCGTCAAACTGGAGCAGCTCGACGTAGCACCCCTGTACTCAGGCGTCGCCACCGGACAGCTCGACTTCTTCTTCGGAGCTGTCCCGCTGACCCACAAGGACTACTGGGACCGCTTCAGCAAGGACTTCAACGTCACAGGACAGTGGTACGACACCCTGCGCCAAGGCGTCGTCGTGCCCGAATACTCGGACGCTAAGACTGTCGCCGACCTGAAGAGCAAATCCTCGGAGTTCGGCGGAAAAATCATTGGAATCGAGTCCGGCAGCGGTCTGATGGCCCAAACCAAGGCCGCCCTCACCAAGTACGATCTCTCCGGCTACAACCTCATCGAAGGAAGCACCCCCGCGATGCTGGCCGCTCTTGACCGCTCCATCAAGAACAAGGAACCGGTCGCCGTCACGCTCTGGCAGCCCCACTGGGCCTTCCAGAAGTACCAGCTGCGGCTCCTTGACGATCCCGAAGGTGTCTACCCCCCTAATGACACCTTCAAAGTGATCACCAGCAAGAAATTCGCCAAGAACGAGGACGTAACCAAGCGGCTCGCGAGGTTCCACATGACCGCAGAGCAACTGCAGTCGCTGGAAATCGTCATCAACCAGGCAGGCCAGGGCAAGGAACAGGACGCCGTCAAGGCCTGGATCAAGGACAACCAGGCTGCCGTCGACACCTGGAAGTCCGCTTCCTAGGACGCCTCGTCCGCGGCAGGAGCCATTCGGCCCCTGCCGCGGACGCCCAAGCGTCCTCTGCGCATTTAAAAAGAGAAACACGAAATGAAGACTGGCCATCTCCGCGATCACTGATTACGCAACCGGCAAACGAATGGCCCACGTCAAGGCTAACTAAGCGGACCACGACAGTCTTGCGACCAGCGTCGTCCGCGACCCGCCAGCCTGCCCGACACCGAGGCGGCATTCACGGCGCACACTCCCCAGCGCCGGGCAACTGATAGCGCTGATCGACACCATCGAACAATCCTCACTAAGGACGACAAGGCATGACACTGAGACGCATTTCCGATTGGACACTGCTCACCGGTGCAGACGTTGAGATCCGCTATCAGGACCGGCATATCTCCCACGGGCGCGTCGATGCCGTAACCGATGACGGCAGTGTCCTCTGGCTGCACCCCTCCGGAGAGAACCGGCGCCTATACGAAAAGGCAGAGTTCTACGAAGCCTGGGCAATGGAAGACGCGTAGCGGTTTCCACTACCAGGTCACCTAATTCACCCGCAGAAGAACCCGCAAACAAAAGCGTAGAGGTGCCCCGGCTCACACCGTCGTGATCGGCGGCCGCGCTATCGCCTCACCCGAGCCTGGCACCTCCTTGCCCGGGCGCGGGACCTCACCATCATCGACGGCGTGGGCCATAGCCAGGGTGAGTCGCGGTCAACGCAGAACGCCTCCACCGGCCCGCACCATGGAGTCCAGCAGACCGGACGAGACGATTAACCAGGTCCGGGTCGATGCGAGCCTGCGGGCACTGGCGAAGTACTTCCGCAACACTGGGAACCGCCCGTGAAAGAAGACACTAGTGGTAGGCACGCGGCGGATGACAAGGAACGGGCCCCCGGCCACCTCGGAACCCAACATCGGAAAACCCGCAACACCTTCGTCTCCACCAAGAGACGGATGATAGGCATCATCCCCGCCCCCGGAACTGTTCTGCCCCGCCGAGACGATCTTCCGGGGACGTCGAGAGTGCGGAACAACGGGCCCTTCAATCTAGAGCCGATGGTCCTGGATTCAGGGACGTCGAAGAGCGCAACGACGGCCTGATGATCTGCCGTCATGCCGGCTGCCCGTGAACTCTCTACCCAGCAAGTACGACGCCAGGTCTATTCATGTTGCCTTCTGGCCTTGCCGCCGGTAGGTAGAGCAGCGAAGCCGAGTGTGGTAGCTGTCAGTTGTGCTGGCGGTGACCGCACCGCCAGCACAAGCGTCGAATGTGGAAATGATGTCTTGGCTGGTGTCCCCGGTCCCGGATAACGGCTTACAGTTCAAGCAACCGACCGAACATTTGCTCTACGGTGGGCTCGGCTCACCGTACTATTTCTGAGGAACCGCCAGTTCTCCGGTCAAGTATTGGGCGCGGCCAAATCCAAATGACCAGTCATCGGCCGCGTTCTCAAAGTAGCCGATGAATACGTCCTCACCTTTTACTCCACATTCACCCAGCCGGGCGGCGATGGCGGTGAAGAGCGATTGTTTGGCCTTTTGGCCGCGACCGCCTTGGGTGAATATTTGAATCATGACGACGTTGGCGGTTCGTTCAAAGCCCAGGCCTGCGTCCTGGGCGATGATGTGCCCTGACGGGTGCTGGGTGAGGATGTGGAAGTAGTCGCGCTCAGGAATTCTGTATTCACTCAATATCGCGGCGTGAATTGCTTTGCTGAGGCACTCCAGCTCGTCCTTGGATCGTCCTTCGTGAACGTCGATTCGGACCAAGGGCATGTTCTCTCCTTCTTCGGGGTGCGAAAACTTGTTTTGCGGGGGGAAAGTCTTTGCCAAGCCCGCCGGCAGCGATTGCGCCCTTACTGGCAACCGGGATAGGAATGGGTAGGTCACCAATGCCGGCTTTGGGGGTGCTCATGTGGGCACGTCATCCCGGAACGTCACCCATGCTGCGGTCGTGCCTCCCGCGCCGATCATGAGCAAGGTCAGACCAAGGGCCAGCGGCAGTGTGGACGTTGCAGTGATGCACAGGACGGCTCCGGTGACGGCTAAGCCCAACATCACGTATTTGAAGAACCTAATCATGAGGACAAACTCTCTGTGGTGTCTGGCACGAGGTCTGGGCCGAGGCTCAAAAAAAGTGGCCCCGGAAAGGACTTCCGGGGCCACCTCAAGGGCTATTGCCCTGGATGAGTGTTAGTTGGAGGGGAAGTTGTAGGAGGCGCCGGAGGCGTGGGTGGGTTCGGGCCAGCGGGAGGTGACGACCTTGCCGCGGGTGTAGAAGGAGACGCCTTCGGGGCCGTAGATGTGTTTGTCGCCGAAGAGGGATTCTTTCCAGCCGCCGAAGGAGTGGTACGCGACCGGGACGGGGAGGGGGACGTTGATGCCGATCATGCCGACGGTGACGGAGCGCTGGAACTTCCGGGCTGCGGCGCCGGAGGAGGTGAAGATCGCGGTGCCGTTGCCGTAGGGGTTGGAGTTGATCAGTGTGATGCCGTCTTCGAGGGTGTCGACGCGGACGACGACGAGGACGGGTCCGAAGATCTCCTCGGTGTAGGCGCTCATTCCGGTCTTGACGTGGTCGAGCACGGTGGGTCCGACCCAGAAGCCCTCCTCGTGCCCGGGGATGACGAGGTCACGGCCGTCCACCACCATCGCCGCACCGGCGGCTTCGGCTTCGGTGACGATCTTGACGATGCGTTCCCTGGAGGCGGGGGTGATGACCGGGCCCATCTCGGCCCCGGGCACGGTGCCGTTGTTGACCTTGACCGCGACGGCGCGTTCTTCGACCTTCTTCACCAGCAGGTCGGCGGCGTCACCGACCGCGACGGCGACGGAGATCGCCATGCAGCGTTCTCCGGCGGAGCCGAACGCGGCGGCGGCGAGGTGGTCGGCGGCGTTGTCGAGGTCGGCGTCGGGCAGGATGATGGCGTGGTTCTTCGCCCCTCCCAGGGCCTGGACGCGCTTGCCGTGCGCGGTGGCGGTCTCGTGGACGTACTTGGCGATCGGGGTGGAGCCGACGAAGGAGATCCCGTCCACGTCCGGGTGGGTCAGGAGCCCGTCGACGGTTTCCTTGTCGCCGTGCAGGACCTGGAACACGCCGTCCGGCAGGCCGGCGTCCTTCCAGAGCCTGGCGAGCAGCAGGGAGGCGGAGGGGTCGCGTTCGGAGGGCTTGAGGATGAAGGCGTTGCCGGTGGCGATCGCCATCGGCGCCATCCACAGCGGGACCATGACGGGGAAGTTGAACGGGGTGATGCCGGCGACGACGCCGAGGGGTTCGCGGAAGGAGAAGACGTCGATGCCGGTGGAGACCTGGTCGGAGTAGTCGCCCTTGAGCAGGGACGGGATGCCGCAGGCGAACTCGATGACTTCCAGGCCGCGGCCGATCTCGCCCTTCGCGTCCGAGAGGACCTTGCCGTGCTCGGCCGTGATCAGCTCAGCCAGCTGGTCCACGTGCTCGGCAACGAGCTCACGGAACTTGAACAAAACGGCGGTGCGCTTGGCCAGGGAGATATCACCCCAGGAATCCGCGGCCTTGCGGGCGGCGGCGACGGTGGTGACCAGGTCGGCGCGGTTGGCCAGGCGCAGCTCGGCGCTGACCTGCCCGGTGGCCGGGTTGTAGACCGGGGTGGTGCGGTCGCCCTCGCCGGCGGTCTCGGCGCCGTTGATGAAATGGTTGATGGTGGTCAAAGTGGTCGTAGTCGACATATGCGGACTTTCTAGTCGTCAGGCTTGTGGTGCTTAGATGTGAGTGTGCCGTCTTGGGCTCAGTAGATGGCGTAGACCTTGCGGACGGTTTCTGTGACGTCCCACCGGCCGGACCAGCCCACGGGCAGGACAACAAAGTCTCCGGCGCTGATGGTGTTGACTTCGCCCGTGGCGTCATCGGTGATCTTGGCGGTGCCTGCCAGGATGTAGCAGACCTCGGTGTCTTTCCTGTCGATGACTGGCCATCCCCCTGGCTGGCACTCCCACACGCCGATGTTGCTGCCGGTTTCGGGTGCCAGGGTCTTGACGCTGAGGGTGGGGTTGCCGCTGTCGGCGCCGGGCCGCAGTCCGGCTTCCGGCAGGGTGCCTTCGACATCGTTCTTTTTAAGTACGGTCATTTGTGCCATTGGGATCTCCTTAGTGTGCGCCTGTGAGCTTTTCGAGAATTTTCGAGATATTTGAGGGTTTGCCGCTCAGGCGTTCTTCTACGTCTGCAGCCGAGGCGGCGTAGAGGCCCATGTTCACCAGCAGCCAGCGGAGGGGTTCGCGTTCCCATTGGGGTGAGCGGTGGTCCACGATGGGCAGGCTGGTCAGGGAAGACTTCTTGTCAAGGATCAGGTCGCGGAGTACCCGGCCGGCCAGGTTGCTGGTTGCGACCCCGTCCCCTACATACGGTCCGGCCCAGGCCAGTCCCGTTTCCTTGTCCAGTCCTACGGAGGGGTGCCAGTCCCGGGGCACGCCGAGCGGGCCGCCCCATCGGTGGGTGATGGCCGTGTCTTCGAGGGAGGGGAAGAAGTCCAGCATGGTGCGGCGGATCTTGGCGTGGATTCCGTCGTTCACGTCGTAGGACTCTGAGACCGATGATCCGAAGTGGTAAGGGGCTCCCCTGCCTCCGAAAACGAGGCGGCCGTCGGTTGTCATCTGCGCGTACACGCGCAGATTCCGCAGGTCGTTGAAACCGAATCGGTGATCAAGCCGCAGTTCGCGCCGGGTCGCTTCGGGGAGGGGTTCGGTTGCCAGGACCAGGGAGTAGAGCGGAGCCAGCGTCCGTTTATGATTCGGCAGTTGTGAGGTGTAACCCTCGGTCGCGCGAATGATGTATTTTGCTGTGACCCTGCCGCCGCTGGTTTGGATCTGGCCGGGTTCAAAGTCCACGACGTTGGTGTTTTCATAGATGGTTGCGCCCATCTTTTCCACCGTTGCGGCCAGTCCGCGTACCAGCTTTCCAGGGTGGACGAGTGCGCAGTGCTGGGTGTAGGCGGCTCCAAGAATTCCGTGGGCTCCGACGGCAGCCTGTGCCTCCTCCCGGCTGCGCAGGTCCCACTGACCCTTCAGCCCGAAGTCGTTGGCGGATCTGACCGCTGCCTTTGCTTTTTGCAGTTGAGCTTGGGAGCGTGCGAGGGAGAGGAAGCCCTCTTTGCTGAAGTCTGCGTCGATTTTCTCTTCCGAGATGATCGTTCCGACTTCGTCGACCGTGTCGTTCATCGCGTACTGCAGGGAGAGCGCCTGGTCGTAATTGTGCAGTTTGGCCACGCGGCCGAGGCTGATCGGGAAGATTGCCGAGCACCAGCCTCCGTTGCGCCCCGATGCGCCGTAACCAACGTACTCGCGCTCGACAATGACTACCCGCAGGGAAGGGTCGGCCTTCAGCAAGTAGTAGGCGGACCACAGCCCGGTGTATCCGGCCCCGATAATGACGACATCGGCAGTAGTGTCAGCGGAGAGCGGCGGGCGGACCTTCTCCTTCAGCGACGGCGCCCACACGGGAATGCCCGGGCTCTGGACGGAAGCCAGATCCGCCGGTGCGGTGTTTCTCAGTTCAAACTGGGGGTTGATAGCCACAACGCCACCTTCCTTTCTTCCCTTCGAGTATGGTTTGGGCCGGTGACTCAAACCACAGACAACTTGCTAAAGTGAAACTTGTTTATTAGCACTTCGTATAAAAAGGCTTTGGGCGACCATGATCACCGTCGACAATCTCATCCGTATACCAGGGCTCGACATTGAGTACCTGGGAGGAATTGAAGGTGGAGGAAGGCCTGTGTCCTGGGCCCATGCTGTTGATCTCCCCGATCCATGGCACTGGGTGGAGGCGGGTGATCTCGTCATGACAACCGGGGCTGGTCTGCCCTCCGCCAAAGACCAGGCAGCTTGGTTGCTCCGCCTCATTGAAACCGGCGTCAGCGGGCTCATCATCGCGCCGCACCCAAAGGCACCCAATGTGGACGCGTCGATGATCCGCATGGCCGATGAGCACCAGTTTCCGCTGCTCAAGGCCCCCTTCGAGCTAGAATTCGTCGCGTTGGCTCGAGTCATTATCAAGAACTCCTTGGACATTGAGCATGAGCGCCTTGAAAACGCCAAACGGATTTTTGACGCCTACGGCGACTCGCTCAGCAGGGAAGCGGACCGCCTGGGACGCCTTGAAGCAATTGCCCGGGGCGTGGGCTGGGGGCTTGCGCTGGTGGATGATGCCACCGGTGACATCGTGGCCGAGTCCGGGCGGCATAAAGGCGCCGGAGTCGGCGACGTCGAGGAAATGCTGCAGGAGGTGCCAGGACGACTGCGCATGTCACTGAGAATTCGAACGGAAAAGAACACGCTCCCGGACCCGTTGCTAATGCACTACGTGTCGGGAATTACGGCGCTCGAGCTGGAGCAGTACGCCAAATCCCTGGATGAGAGACGGCGCGAAGGGGAAACGGTGCTGCGAAGTCTGCTCAAGGGTGCCTTGGAAATGCGCGCCATCTCCCCAGTCCTTGAGCAACGCGGGATGAGCGGCGACGTGGTCCTGCTCAGCATTCGGACCGGCAGCCATGGCTCCTACGATGAATCGACAATTCATCTTTCTCCTGCCCTGCGCGACCCCGAAATCCTCCTCTTGCAGGAAGACGACCAGTTCTTCGCTTTGGCACCGGACGATGACGCGCTTTTCGAGAAAATGTCATTCCTTCTGGGTAAAGCCGACATCGGCGTCAGCTTGCCCATCTCTGGCGTAGTAGGCATTCCCGAGGCCAGGCGCCAGGCCCACCTCGCTCTTCAGGACTCGCTGGAGGCCAACGCGGGAATCTCAAGGTATGGAAGCGTTGATGAAGAGCAGGCATACTTCCCCCGCAGCATCGCGGAATCGCGGGCATTGATCCGCGGAATCCTCGGTCCGGTCATCGAACACGACCGGAAAAGCCGCGGGGACCTCATGGAAACACTCGAAATCTTCCTTGCCGCGGACCGCTCCTTTGTCCGGGCTGCCCGGGAACTCAACATCCACAGGCAAACCCTGGTGTATCGCCTCAACACCATCGAACAGCTGACCAAGCTCCACCCCAACTCCACAGAAGGGACAGCAAGGTTCTGGTACGCATTCCAAGTAGGCAAACGCGCCGGACTGCTTCCATAACATCTCAGCAATTCGTCTAGGCCTCACGAACTTATTCATACACTTCCACAAGTGTGGTTGGGCTCACTTCGTATTTAGATGATGAGCGCTACATGCGTTGTCGAAGGAGGCAAGCGAATGCCCGAGCGAGCCCCCAGCCGCTCCCAGCTGCACCGAACGTTGAGATCCCTGCATCTGAAGATGATTGGCGACAACGCCCCAGCCGTAAATGGCCTGCAGTTTGGCTGCACCAAGGCCATGACATGAGCGGCGGCATGGTGGCAGGGAAGACGGTCCTGGTAACCGGCGCCTCCCGGGGCATCGGCCGCGCAACGGTCGAGGTACTGCACCGCGAGGGCGCCCACGTAGTACTCCATTACGGCAACGATAAAGACTCAGCACAGGCAACAGCGGATTGGTTGGGCGATCGGGTGAAACTCGTCCAAGGCGACCTGCGCTATCCTGCCGAACGGCTGAGAGTCTGGAGGGACGCGGCTGCATGGCGGGACGGCATCGATGTCCTGGTGAACAATGCAGGAGGCTGGCTTGCCTCTGAGCTGGACGACGAGGACTCCTGGCAGCGCGGCTGGCAGGCCAACTACGAGCTGAATCTGCTCGCCCCAGCCGACCTCTGCCGGGAAGCCATCCTGGGGTTCCGGACACGCAGCGGCGGGATCATCATCAACGTCACCAGCCGCTCAGCCCACCGAGGAGACGACGCCGAACACCTTGCCCACGGGGCAGCCAAAGGTGGACTACTGGCACTGACCAAGGGCATTGCCCGCGGGTACGCGGAGGAAAACGTCCTCGCTTACGCCGTGGCACCCGGCAGAGTCGCTACCGATATCTCCCGCGCTCATCCCGCGCCCGCAAGTCTCCCGCTGGGTGAGGTCACTCCCCCTGAGGATGTTGCCGAAGCGATCGCTTTCCTGGCCTCCGGCCGGTCCCGGCACGCCACAGGAGCCACTATCGACATCACCGGCGGAGACTACGTGCGCTAATACCCTCATGCCTCAGTTCAGGGAAATTTCACCCGCAGGGCTTTTTTGCCCACTATGGAAGCTTCTCGACCGCAAAACCAGGAGTCGCCTGCTGGTTACCGTAATTGAGCAGCCGCCTCCAGCTCCGCACAGAAGGACAACATTCAATGCAGATCGGCCAAGTCTCGGAGCTCTACGTCTACCCCGTGAAATCGATGAGCGCACAACAACTGGAGTCAGTACAGGTGAGCCCTGAGCACGGGTTCCCGTTCGACCGGGCCTTTGCTCTGGCTCATCACGGCGCGGCCACGCAACGGGAATTCGCTGAACCCCTACACCCGGACTTTCATATGCTCACCGTGGACCACCGTCTTGCAGGTCTTCGTACGCATTGCGATCCAGCCACCGGCCATTTTGAGGTCTTCGTCCAGGAACATCTTGTGTTCTCCTCCGACCTCTCCACTCCAGAGGGTTGTTCAGAGGCAGGGAAGTTTTTTGCGGCCGTGCTCGACCTTCCGGATGACAAGCCGCCCGTCATGGCCCGCGGGCTGGGGCACAACTACGCGTGGCTCGACAGTGCGTCCTGCCACATCGTGAACCTCGCTTCTGTTCGGGATCTATCCGAACGTGCAGGGGTAGAAATTGACCCACTGCGGTTCAGGGCGAATCTCTACATTGATACTGATGAACCCTGGGCGGAGTTCGAGTGGATAGGCGAAGAACTGAGAATTGGAGAGGACGTGCTGATAAGGCCGTCAAAGCGCGCCACCCGTTGCGCTGCTACGGAGGTGAATCGCCTGTCGGCAACCAGAGACGTGCCGATCCCCCGACTTATCAAGCGTCACTACGGCCACTCAGACTTCGGTATCTACGGGGCCATCATCAAAGGCGGCCTTCTCAAACCCGCTATGGCTGTAGAACGACGGCCCACCCATGAGAGGAGCGCCGTTGATGGTGCCTGAATACCTCAAGGTGCGACTTGCCCAAAAACGCCGGGTTGCCGAACACATCATCGAGTTTCGTTTCGATGCAGCAGACGGCTCTCCCCTCCCCGCACCCTCTCCGGGAGATCACATCGAGATCCTCACGCCGTCCGGCCAGGCCAGGTGCTACTCCACGACGGAAGACCTTCAGGGCGCCCAGGGCCGCTGGACCATAGCCATTGCGCTCGACCCAGCCGGCAGTGGCGGGTCGGCCAGCATGCATGCGCAAGCAACCGTGGGTGACATCATGCGTGTCCGACCACCCACAGGCAATTTTCCCTTCACAGTTTCCAAGAGGGCACTATTCATCGCCGGCGGCATAGGGATCACGCCCATCCGCTCCATGTACAACTCTCTCCGTCGACAACGGAAACCGTATGAGTTCGTCTACCTCGCTTCCTCCAAGAAGGAAGCAGCCTACCTAGAGGAATTCACGGACGATCCCCACACCACCGTGCACCTGCGCAACGAGCATGACCGACGCTTCGACCTGTGGAACGTACTCCAAGAACCGGGCGAACGCGACCTCTTCTGCTGCGGGCCAGTCGGCCTCATGAACCAAGTCCGGGCACTGACCATGCATTGGCGCCCATCCCGCATCCACTTCGAGGACTTCGGCGCGGTCTCACCGCTCAACGAATTCAGCGCTCCCTTTTCTGCACTGTGGGCGCCCACAGGTGAGCTGATATCTGTGCCGGCTGAGGCCACGCTACTGGACGCGCTCCGGGCGGCCGGAATCGACTGGCCGAGTTCCTGTAACGCCGGAACGTGCGGGACTTGCAAGCTCACGCTCCTCGCCGGCGACGCAGACCACAGAGACGTCGTCCTTACGGAGGACGAGCGGGCAACCCTGGTCACGCCCTGCGTTTCCCGCGGTGATGGCGTCCTGGAACTGGGGCCACTCTAAAACAGTCTTTGCGACCCTTAGCCTGACGTCGGGTTGAATTACACCCCAACCTGACGTCAGGCACGAAGCCGAACGGAGTCAGAATAGGGGCCCGATTCTCCTATTCCGACAAGGGCTTCGGGAACTCTTAGATCGCAACCTGACACCGATGCCAGCGCATCCAACGATGAGCCGATCAAAGGCATCGGGCCCCAACCACCCCCGGCGACTACCACTTCACCGAACTGTGCCGCAGAACGGAAAAGCCCCGGACCTGAAAGATCCGGGGCTGCGCAGGGTTCTGTTACCGCTCGATGCTGACGGTGAGATCCAGGTGGATATCGGTGCCGGCGGCCAGGCGTTCCTGGAGGTAACGGGCAAGGCTCGCGTCGCTGGCGGTGTGAACGCTTTGCGGGATCGCTCCGCGGAGGAGGGCCTTGGTGCTGGTGGACTTAACCATGTCCAGCGGCGCCCACCCACGGTGGGCGGAAGTCAGGCGTTCCAGGTCGGTGCGGAAGGAGCGCCGGTGGTCGTCGCGGACCGTGGCGCACATGGTGAACGGGATGAAAGCACTAGGCAAAGATGTCCTCTCAAGAGGCAGCCGGTGGTCGGCGCCCACGTAGAACAAGATCCGTTTGGCCTCTGTTATTCCGTTTCGGCAGGTTATGAGTCCGACGTCACGGCGGAGTGATCCCGACCCGCCGGCAACAAACGCCCGACGCCGGATCCGTCACCATGGCGTGCGGAAACGGTGCCTTAGCGGCGGCCGGAAAACCGTCAGCCCGTCCTTCTGGTGGATCATCGCCCGGCCCTTGCCGTCTTCCTGAATGATCCAGAAAACGCTGCCGTCCAGCGCCACCATGTCAACGCGCCCGCTGGCCATCACCCGCCGGTCGCGGCACACGGTAACCTCGTCCGAACGCGAAAGCTTGCACCAGTTGGGGACCGGCTCGAGGGGGTTGATGCGGGCCTGCCCGCCTGCGGCGAGCCGCTGGTTGCGTAGGCGGTGCTGGCGGGGCGCTCCGATCGGCGTGGATGGGGTCGGCGTGGATGCGGTCAGCGTGGATGCCATCAAAATGGACATGGGTCTTTACCTCTAAAAGAGTATGGCTAAGGCGGGCCGGAATCCTGTTCGGGTGCCGGCCCGCCTCTTACCAAGCGGTGCTTCGGGAACTAAAACTGGCCGCCGTCGGCCTTCACGGCCAGGACGGGACGGTCAGCCTGCATGAGGATGCGCTGGGCGTGGCTGCCCAGGATGAACTTGCCCACCTGCGTGCGGTGCCGCAGTCCGATGACGATCAGGGAGGCGTTCGCCTCGCGGGCGACGTCGAGGAACTCATCCGCCAGATCATGCTGGTAGGGCGGCTGGATCACCCGGGCCGTCACGCCTGCGTCCGCCGCCTGCCGGGTGGCGTTGGCCAGGACGTCGTCGGGTGCCACGGACTTGTCCACGAGGGCGCCTTCACGGGCGGAGTTGACGATCACCAGGTCCTGGTTGCGGAGGCGGGCCTCCGCGATGCCGGCCGCAAGGGCAGCCTCCCCTGCCGGGGTGGGGACGAATCCGACGATGATGCTCATACCTTCTCCTTGATTTCAGTGGCGGCCGGTTCCGTGGGGACGGTGGCCTTCCGCTTGGCCAGGCCCGAGCGGATGCCCGGGAGCGCGGCCACAACAACGAACACGATGAGCAGCGTCGCGGAGATCGGCCGGCTGAAGAAGCCCAGCGGGTCGCCGCCAAACACCAGCAGGGCACGGCGCAGCGAGCTCTCGAGCAGGGAGCCCAGGACGAATGCCAGCACCAGCGGGCCGGGTTCGAAGCCGAACTTCTTCATCAGGTAGCCCACGATGCCGAAGACCACCACGAGCGTCACGTCGAACATGCTGTTGTTGATCGTGTAGGCGCCAAGCAGGGTGATCAGCGCCGTGATGGGTGCCAGGATGGCGGCCCGGACGCGGAGGATCTTCACGAAGATCCCCACCAGCGGCAGGCTCATGATCAGCAGCAGGATGTTGCCGATGTACATGGAGTTCACCACGCCCCAGAACAGTCCCGGGTCCTGCTCCACCAGCTGCGGGCCGGGAGTGACGCCCTGGATCAGCAGTGCGCCGAACATCAGCGCCATGGTGGCGTTGGCCGGGATGCCGAGGGTCAACAGCGGAATGAACGACGACGTCGCCGCGGCGTTGTTGGCGGTTTCCGGCCCTGCCACGCCCTCCGGCGCGCCCTTGCCGAAGCGCTCCGGCTGCTTGGCCCGCTTCTTCTCCATGGCGTAGGAGGCCATGGAGGCGATGGTGGCACCGCCGCCGGGCAGGATGCCCAGGAAGAAGCCGAGGACCGAGCCGCGTCCGATGGCGCCGGACGCCTGCTTGAGGTCGCCCCGGGAGGGCCAGACATTTGCGACGGCGGAGGGCGCCTTTGCGGCGCGGTGGCGCTCCTCGAGGTTGTACATGATCTCGCCGAGGCCGAAGATGCCCATGGCAATCGGCACGAAGTCGATGCCGTCGGCCAGCTCCAGGCTGCCGAAGGTGAACCGGTTTTCGCCGGTGAAGATGTCCCGGCCGACGGTCGCCAGCAGCAGGCCAAGGGCGGCCGCGATAAGCGCCTTGGTCTTTGAGCCGCTGCTGATGGTGGCCACCAGCAGGATGCCCAGCAGCGCCAGGGCGGTGTACTCGGCGGGACCGAAGTCCAGGGCGAAGCTGGCCACGACCGGGGCAAGGAACGTCAGGCCGATGATGGCCGCGGTGCCGCCGATGAACGAGCCGATGGATGCCAGGCCGAGAGCTGTGCCGGCCCGTCCCTGCTTGGCCATCTGGTAGCCGTCGAAGACCGTGACCACCGAGGATGCCTCGCCGGGCAGGCGCAGGAGCACCGAGGTGATGGTGCCGCCGTACTGGGCACCGTAGAAGATGCCGGCCAGCATGATGATGGCGGTGACGGGCTCAACGTTGTAGGTGAGCGGAAGCAGGATAGCGATGGTTGCCGCGGGCCCCAGGCCGGGCAACACTCCGATCAGCATGCCGATAACGACGCCGATCAGGCAGTACAGGAGGTTCATTGGCTCCAGGACGACTGCAAATCCGTTGATCACGGGATTCAGGAAATCCACGGTGGTCTCCTAGAAGAGGTGGGGAATGGAAGTGTTGAGCGCAGTCACGAAGATGCCGTAGAAGCCGGCCACCACGATGGCGCTGACCAGGAGCGTTGAGCGCCACGTTTCGCCGCCGAGGAAGCGCATCCAGATGATGCACAGCACCAGGGCCGGCAGTTCGAACCCGGCGATCGGCATGAGGGCCACCATGGCGGCGAGCGTGACCAGCCCGGTCAGCGGGGCCATGGACATGCGTGTGAACTTCTCCGCGTCCCGGTTGTGCCGGCCCATGATCAGCTGGAACAGCCCGAGGGCCACCATCACGCAGCTGATCATGAACGGCCACAGGCCCGGCTGCGGCGCCGACGGCGTGCCCAGGCCCATGGCCACGGACAGGACCACGGCTCCGGCGCCGACGCCGATGACCACGAGGGAGGAGCCCACGTTGGCCAGCGCACCGGCGGACGGCGGCTTTTCCTCTTCCCACTGCGCTGCCAACTGGTCGGGGGTCAGGTCGTCAAGCTCTTCGGCGGGAAGCTCGTTCGCGCCGGATACCGGTGATGCTGCCTGCACTGGAATCACTTGTTCCCGGCGAGGCTGATGCTGTACTTCTCCACCAGGGCCTTGTACTTGGCTGCGTAGTCCTTCCACTGCGTGACTACTTCCGCGCCGGAGATTTCCTTCGGCGTCAGCATGTTCTTCTTGTTGAACTCCTTGTACTCGTCCGACTTCAGCGTGTCCTGGATGGCGGACAGGAGCTTGTCCTTGACTTCCTTCGGGGTTCCCTTGGGGGCGGCGACCGCGCGGTACTGGGCGACCGGAACGTCGTAGCCGGATTCCTTGGCGGTGGGGGTGTCCGGCAGGAAGGAGTTCCGCTCCTCCGAGAAGACCAGCAGCGGGGACACCTTGCCGGCCTGGATCTGCGGCATGGCTTCACCCAACTGGATGGTGGTGACTTCCACCTGGTTGCCCAGGACGGCGGTCAGGGCCGGCTTGCCGCTGTCGAACGGAACATCGGTGCCCTTGACGTTGGCCTGCTTGAAGAGGACGGTCTGGGCGAGCTGGCTGCCGGTGCCGACGCCGGTGGTGCCGTAGGTGATGTTGCGTCCGGCCGCGGTGAGGTCCTTGATGGACTTGAAGCCGGACTTTTCGCTGGCAACCAGGACGTAGTCGTCCTGCGACAGGCCGGTGATGATGTCAAAGTCATCGATGTTGACGGCCTCGTCCTTGGTCACTGCCAGCGGCGTGATGGTGATCAGGGAAGCGTTGATCAGCAGCAGGTTCTGGCCGTCGGCAGGTTTGCCTGCCACCTCCTTGCTGGCGAGTGCGCCGTTGGCGCCGGGCTTGTTGACGACGGGGATCGGGGCCCCGAGGGTCTTGGCCGCGCCTTCGGAGATGGCACGCGCGATCAGGTCAGTACTGCCACCGGGTGCCTGGCCTACGGTCAGGTTGACCGGGCCGTTGGGGTACTTCGATGAATCGGCGCTGCCGCCGGCAACGTTGCCGCATGCGGTCATTGCCAGAAGGGTGATGGCGGACGCCGCCCCGAGAACGGCGCGGCGGGTGGGGAAGTGCATCATTGAAACTCCTCGTTTGCACTGCGGGCTGCCTCAGCCCGCAGGTTTTGTGAACCGGGTCACTGCCGGATCGCTAGGTCGAGTGTAGGGAGGCGTTATGATGCATGTCTAAGCCCAAATATGCATTGAGTAATACCGGGAGAGCATCATGTTTACCTTCGACCAGCTGACCGGATTTATCGCCGTCGCCGAGGAACTGCACTTTGGCCGGGCTGCCGAGCGCCTCAACATGACCCAGCCCCCGCTCAGCCGCCAGATCCAGAAGCTGGAGAAGAGCGTCGGCGCCGAACTGCTCGAGCGGGACAACCGCCGGGTTGAGCTCACGCCAGCCGGACGCGCCTTCCTCGACGAGGCCCGCAGGCTCATGGCCCTGGCTGGCAGGGCACCCGTCACCGCACGGCGGATCGCCTCCGGCCGGCAGGGCCATCTCCGCATCGGCTTCACGGCCGCGAGCGGGTTCAGCATCCTCGGCCCGCTGCTGGAGGAGATCGGTGCCATCCTGCCCGAGGTGGACATCGACCTCCAGGAGCTGGTGACGGGCGAACAGATCCAGGGACTCCTCACCGGTGAACTGGACCTGGGCCTGGCCCGGCCGCCCTTCGACACCGATGTTTTCGACTCGCACCTGCTGTACCGGGAGTCGATGGTGCTGGCGGTACCGGCCTCGCATCCGCTTGCGGACCTGAAGCGGGACATCCGGAGCGAGGACTTCAAGGACGAACCGCTCATCATGCACTCCGCCACGGAGGCCCGGTACTTTTACGACCTCGTGGTCCGCCTGCACGATATCCGGCACGAAAACGTGGTGCACACCGTCAGCCAGATCCTGACCATGGTCTCGCTCGTGGCCGCCAAGCGGGGTGTGGCCTTCGTGCCGCACTCGGCAACGGCACTGGGCATCCGGGGCGTATCGTTCCTGCGGCTGGCGAGCGGGGAAGAGGAACCCGTGGAGTTGCATGCCATCTGGAACCGGGACGCTAAGAACCCCGCGCTGGTGCGGCTGCTGCGCGACCTGGAGTTTGCGGCCGGCTAGATTGCCCGCACTTGGAGACTAATGCGCTGAGGGTATCAATAGATACAAAAATGCACTTAGACAGGCATGGACGGTGGTCCCTAGTCTGAAGAGGAACCACCACCCCCCGCCGCCTCCGGCACCGACTCCAAGGACATCCCGTGGCAAAATTTTCACCCCAGGAACTCGCCAACACCCTCAAGGACGGGCTGCTGTCCTTCCCCGTAACCTCCTTCGATGCAGAGCTGCAGTTCGACGAGGAGAACTACCGCAAGCACCTGGCGTGGCAGGCCAGCTACCCCGTTGCCGGGCTGTTCGCCGCCGGCGGCACGGGTGAGGGCTTCTCCCTCACCCCTGCCGAGTCGGCCCGCGTGGTCCGCGCCGCCGTCGAGGAAGTCGGCAGCACCGTTCCCGTCCTGGCCTCCGCCGGCGGCTCCACAGCCCAGGCCATCGAGAACGCCAAGGCCGCCGAGGCCGCCGGCGCCGAGGGCATCCTGCTCCTGCCCCCGTACCTGACCGAAGCCGACCAGGGCGGCCTGATCGACCACGTCAGCGCCGTCTGCAATGCCACCTCGCTCGGCGTGATCATCTACAACCGCGCCAACGCTATCTACAAGGACACCACGGTGGCCACGCTCGCCGACCGCCACGAGAACCTGATCGGCTTCAAGGACGGCGTGGGCGACCTCGAGCACGACGCCCGCGTCTACGCCAAGCTCGGCGACCGCCTCTTCTACCTGGGTGGCCTCCCCACGGCAGAGACCTTTGCGCTGCCGCTCCTGCAGCTGGGCATGAGCACCTACTCCAGCGCCATGTACAACTTCGTTCCGCAGTTCGCGCTCGACTTCTACCAGGACGTCCGTAACAATGACCGCGTCGCCGTCAACCAGAAGCTCAACGATTTCGTCATTCCTTACCTGGACATCCGCGACCGCGTGAAGGGCTACGCTGTCTCCATCGTCAAGGGCGGCCTCGACGCAATCGGCCGTTCCGCCGGCGGCGTCC
This sequence comes from Arthrobacter sp. NPDC056727, assembly GCF_042790555.1. NCBI lineage: Bacteria > Bacillati > Actinomycetota > Actinomycetes > Micrococcales > Micrococcaceae > Arthrobacter > Arthrobacter sp. NPDC056727. The sequence continues at coordinate 92,438 of NZ_JBHTZA010000007.1, forward strand.
GTCCCCCGCTGCAGAACATGGCGGAAAAGGATCTGGCCGACCTCAAGGCGCTCATCGCCAAGGTCTCCTAGCTGCCGGCCAACACCTTATATTTAGGAGGAACCACCGTGACCCTTACCGGACACTCCCTGATCGCCGGACAAACCGTCAAAGGCGAAGGCAAGACGACCTTCGCGTTCAACCCGGCCAGCAACGAACAGCTCGAACCGGCCTACACCCTGCTCACAGAGGAGCAGCTCAAGGCTGCGACCGCCGCGGCCGCCGAGGCCTTCGCGTCGTTCAGCACCCTGGACCCCGAAACCCACGCCGCGTTCCTGGACGCCATCGCGGACAACATCGAAGCAATCGGCGACGAACTGATCATCCGCGCCGGCCAGGAAACCGGCCTGCCCGCCGCCCGCCTGACCGGCGAACGCGCCCGCACCGCCGGCCAGCTCCGCCTCTTCGCCAACGTCGTCCGCCAGGGCGACTTCCGCGGCGTCCGCATCGACCCCGCCCTGCCCGACCGCACGCCCCTGCCCCGCGCGGACATCCGCCAGCGCCAGATCCCGCTCGGCCCCGTCGCCGTTTTCGGCGCCAGCAACTTCCCGCTGGCGTTCTCGACGGCGGGCGGCGACACTGCCTCCGCCCTCGCCGCCGGCTGCCCCGTCGTGTTCAAGGCCCACAACGCCCACCCCGGCACCAGTGAACTCGTCGGCCACGCCATCACGAAGGCCGTTGCGGACCTCGGGCTGCACCCGGGAGTCTTCTCCCTGATTTATGGCCCGGGCTCCAGCATCGGCCAGGCCCTCGTGGCCGACCCCGCGATCAAGGCTGTCGGCTTCACCGGCTCCCAAAGCGCCGGCATCGCCCTGATGCGTACCGCCGCCGCGCGCCCCGAACCCATCCCCGTCTACGCGGAGATGTCCTCCCTCAACCCGGTGTTCGTCTTCCCCGGCGCCCTCAAGGGCGACGTCGACGCCCTTGCGCAGCAGTACATCACCGCCGTGACCGGCAGCTCCGGCCAGCTCTGCACCTCCCCCGGCCTGCTCTTCGCCCCCGCCGGTGAGGCGGGCGACAAACTGGCTTCCGCCGTCGGACGCGCCGTTTCCGCCTGCGCCGGCCAGACCATGCTCACCGCAGGCATCGCCGACTCCTGGAACACCGGAACCCAGGCGCTTGGCGCCGCAGACAACGTGACCGTCGTCGGGACCGGAACCCCCGGCCCCACCCAGAACGCCCCGGCACCGGCCATCTACGGCACCCAGGTCCGCGACTTCATCACCAACGAGGTGCTGCACGCCGAGATCTTCGGCGCGGCGTCCCTGGTGATCCGCTACTCCTCCGCCGAGGAACTCGTCGAGGCCACCCATCGAATCGAAGGCCAGCTCACCGCCTCCCTGCAGCTCACCGAGGAGGACTACCCGACGGCGGCACAACTGATCCCCGCACTCGAACAGAAGGTGGGGCGCATCATCGTCAACGGCTGGCCCACGGGCGTCGAAGTCGGCCACGCCATGGTCCACGGCGGACCCTTCCCCGCCACCTCCGACACCCGCACCACCTCCGTCGGAACCCTCGCCATCAACCGTTTCCTCCGCCCCGTCGCCTACCAGAACCTGCCCCAGGAACTCCTCCCGGCAGCCCTCCAGGACGCCAATCCCTGGCAGCTGAACCGCCGCATCGACGGCACGGTTGCGGCCGCCGATGCCGCTGCAGAGAAAGAGGAGGCCAACGCATGACCGCCCAGCCGACCATTGCCCGCGTGGAGGTGGTCCCCGTTGCGGGGTACGACAGCATGCTGATGAACCTCAGCGGCGCCCACGGGCCGTTCTTCACCCGGAACGTGGTCATCGTGACCGACTCCGACGGCCGCACCGGCCTCGGCGAGGTTCCCGGCGGCGAGAAGATTCGCACCACCATCGAGGAGGCCGGCGCGCTGATCGCCGGCAGGCCGGTGGCCCGCTACCGCTCCCTGCTGCGCGAAATCGCCGCGGAGTTCGCCGACCGCGACGCCGGCGGCCGCGGCCTGCAGACATTCGACCTGCGCACCACCGTCCACGCCGTCACCGCCGTCGAGTCCGCACTGCTGGACCTGCACGGCCAGTTCCTGGGCGTCCCGGTGGCCGAGCTGCTGGGCGACGGGCAGCAGCGCACCTCCGTGCCAATGCTCGGTTACCTTTTCTTCATTGGTGACCACCAGCGGACGGACCTGCCGTACCTGGTGGAGGAATCGCCGTCGGACCGGTGGGAGCAACTGCGCCGCCAGGAGGCAATGACACCCGAGGCAGTGGTGGCGCTGGCGGAAGCCGCGCAGGAGCGCTACGGCTTCAGCGATTTCAAGCTCAAGGGCGGCGTGCTGTCCGGCGACGACGAAGTGGACGTGGTCACGGCGCTGGCCAAGCGCTTCCCGGATGCCCGCGTCACCCTGGACCCGAACGGCGGCTGGCTGCTCGAGGAAGCCATCCGGCTCGGCAAGCGGATGCAGGGCGTCGTGGCCTACGCCGAAGACCCCTGCGGCGCCGAAGGGCGCTTCTCCGGACGCGAGGTCATGGCGGAATTCCGCCGGGCCACCGGGCTGAAGACCGCCACGAACATGATCGCCACGGACTGGCGGGAAATGGCCCACGCCATCAGAAGCAACGCCGTGGACATCCCGCTGGCGGACCCGCACTTCTGGACCATGCACGGATCGGTGCGGGTAGCGCAGCTGTGCAGCGAATTCGGCCTGACCTGGGGCTCGCACTCAAACAACCACTTCGACATCTCGCTGGCCATGTTCACCCACACCGGCGCGGCAGCCCCCGGCGAGATCACCGCGCTGGACACGCACTGGATCTGGCAGGACGGGCAGGGCCTCACCAGGAACCCGCTGCAGATCAAGGGCGGCGCCATCGAGGTTCCGGACGCTCCCGGCCTGGGCATCGAACTGGACCGCGAGGCCCTGGACAGGGCGCACCAGCTGTACCTGCAGCACGGCCTGGATGCGCGGGACGACAGCATCGGCATGCAGTACTACATCGACGGCTGGTCTTTCGACCCGAAGCGGCCCTGCCTGGTTCGGTAACAACCAGTCCGTACAGATAAATAGAAGGGCAGAGTGTGGGCGGCGTCGTCTCCGGAATACTCATCGTTTCTGCTGTCATCGCCGTCGGCTACCTCGCCGCCAGGTTCCGCATCCTGGGCCCGGAGGTCCAGGCTGCGCTGACCCGCACGGCCTTCTACATCACCAACCCTGCCCTGCTTTACACCGTGGTGGCGGGCTCCGACATCCGGGCCGCCCTCGGAACCGATGCCCCGCTGGCGCTGCTTTCAGCAGCGGCGGTGGGGCTTCTTTACTGGCTGCTGAGCTTCCTGTTCTTCCGGCGCCCGGCCGCGGAGACCGCCGTCGGAGCCATGGCCAGCAGCTATGCCAATGCCAACAACATCGGCATTCCGGTCTCGCTGTACGCCGTCGGCACGGCGCAGCATGTGGCGCCGGTCCTGCTGGTGCAGCTCCTGGTGCTGGCCCCGTTCTACCTGACGCTTTTAGGAGTGTTCTCCGGCGCCCGGATTTCGTGGAAAAAGGTGCTGCTCCAGCCGCTGTCCAACCCCATGATCATCGCCTCGGCACTCGGCGTCGTCGCCGCGCTGACAGGGTGGCATGAACCGGAGCTGCTGCGGAAGCCGATCGACATGCTGGCCGGCGGGGCTGTCCCGATGGTGCTGCTCGCCTTTGGCCTGTCGCTGGCCGGCCGTGCGCCGCTGCAGAAGGACGACGGCCGGACCGAGACCCTCGTGGCCACGTTCCTGAAGATTGCGGGCATGCCGGTGATTGTCTGGCTGCTGGGGCGTTTTGTCTTCGGCCTCGAGGGGCAGCACCTGCTGGCCAGCGTGATCATGGCGGCCCTCCCCACCGCGCAGAACGTCTTCCTGTTCGCCTCACCCTATGGCCGCGGCACGACCGTGGCCCGCGACGTGATCCTCTGCACCACCGTCCTGTGCGTGGGGGCGCTGCTGGTTGTGGCCTGGGCCGCGGGGTAGGTGGAGAACAGGGTTTCTACAAGGTGCAGGGACGAAAGTTGGACCTGTCCTTGAAGGGAGGAAGCTCAGGCACCTCCGCGCAGGACTGCCGGGTCCGGCCTCCTCTCGGGTGCTGGACCCGGCCCTTGCCTGCTCATTTTGAGTGGCCCGTCCTCCCTTCGAGTCCCAACTGCGGCGATTCTCGACTGGGTGCATTACTTGTACTACAAGTAATCAACTTGTATCCTAGGTAGGCGGGCGATGTTGCCCCCATTCCCAAGGAGAACCCATGAGCACCGTCGACCTCATCCGGCACGTCAAACTTTCCACCGCACGCCTGCCGCTGGCTGTTCCGATCAGCGACGCCAAGGTGTTCACGGGGCGCCAGAAGCCCATGACCGAAGTCGTTTTCCTCTTTGCCGAGATCACCACGGAACAGGGCCACACCGGCCTCGGCTTCAGCTACTCCAAGCGCGCGGGCGGGCCGGCCCAGTACGCCCACGCCAAGGAAGTCGCCGAAGGAATCATCGGCGAGGACCCCAACGACATTGGCAAGCTCTACACCAAGCTGCTCTGGGCCGGCGCCTCCGTGGGCCGCTCCGGCGTCGCCACCCAGGCCCTCGCCGCCATCGACATCGCGCTGTACGACCTCAAGGCCAAGCGCGCCGGGCTGCCCCTGGCCAAGCTCCTGGGCTCCTACCGCGACTCCGTCCAGACCTACAACACCTCCGGCGGCTTCCTGAACGCCACCCTGGACGAGGTGAAGGCCCGGGCCACGCAGTCCGTCGAGGAAGGCATCGGCGGCATCAAGATCAAGGTGGGACTCCCGGACACCAAGGAGGACCTGCGCCGCGTGGCCGGCGTCCGTGAACACATCGGCTGGGATGTGCCCCTGATGGTCGACGCCAACCAGCAGTGGGACCGCGCCACCGCACTGCGCATGGGCCGCCAGCTCGAGGAGTTCAACCTCATCTGGATCGAAGAACCGCTGGACGCCTACGACTTCGAGGGCCACGCCCACCTCGCCCAGGTCCTGGACACCCCCATCGCCACCGGCGAAATGCTCGCCTCAGTGGCCGAGCACAAGGGCCTCATCGCCGCCAACGGCTGCGACATCATCCAGCCCGACGCCCCACGTGTCGGCGGCATCACGCAGTTCCTCCGCCTCGCGGCCCTGGCCGACGAACGCGGCCTGGGCCTGGCCCCGCACTTCGCGATGGAAATCCACCTGCACCTGGCCGCCGCCTACCCGCGCGAGCCGTGGGTAGAGCACTTCGACTGGCTGGACCCGCTGTTCAACGAACGCCTCGAAACCAAGGACGGCCGGATGATCGTCCCGGACCGCCCGGGCCTCGGCGTCAGCCTCAGCGACCAGGCCCGCGCCTGGACCACCGAGAGCATGGAATTCGGCGCGTAACCTTGAACCCATGAGCCGGAACCTGACCGCGGATCTCGCCGCCGACCTTCGCACCCGCATCGTCGACGGCGCGATCCAGCCCGGTGAGAAGCTCCCGAGCGAAAACACCCTTATCGGCGAGTTCGGCGTCAGCCGGACGGTCGTCCGGGCCGCGCTCACGCGGCTCCAGGCAGAAGGTCTGGTGGAAACCGAGCGTGGGCGGGGCAGCTTTGCGCTGACCCCGCCCACGGCGGGTCCGACGTCGGGCCAGCCCGCGAGGGCTGTGGTCACCGCCGAAGACCGGCTGCACCTGCTGGAATTCCGGATCGGCGTCGAGACCGAAGCGGCGGCGCTGGCCGCCGGAAACCGCACAGAGCGCCAGTTGCACGCCATGCGGCAGGCGCTGGCGGACTTCACCGACAGCGTCGAACATCCTGCACACGCCATGAAGGCGGACTTCGAGTTCCACAAGGCCGTTGCCGCCGCCTCCGGAAACCCTTTCTACACGGACTGCCTTGCCTCCCTGGGCCAGACGATGATCGCGATGCCGCGCACCCGGCTGATGACCGGCGTCGAGCACTACGCGCGGGACCACTTTGAGCAGGTGGTCCACGAACACGGGTCCATCTTTGCCGCCATCGCGGAGAGCGATGGGGCCTCAGCGTCCGCAGCGATGCGCAGCCACCTGGCCAACTCGCGGCGCAGGCTCCGGGCCGGACGCGAATAGGCCGCCGTGCACCAGCCGAAGCAGGTGGGTGGGCAGTGAGCCAGCAGTAGTTCCCTGCGGGTATCACGCCATGCAATATGCGTGTTGGACGGGCATGAAACCTACTGCTTACAGTTAATGAGTGCTGTGGCGAGGACCACAACGGCCTGCCCCGCAGTCCCCACAGCGTGATCTTGCTGCTCTATCAAAGAGGATTCCCCCATGCAGTCTGTAGACACCGCTGTCACGGATCTGGCTTCGGCCATGAAGAAGTTTTTCCGGCGCGTGCTGCCCATCATGCTGGTCATGCTCGTATGCAACCAGCTGAACCGGTCCAACATAGGCTACGCCCAGGACCATCTGCAGGCTGACGTTGGCATCGGCGCCGCGGCCTACGGCTTCGGCGCCGGGCTGTTCTTCATCGCCTACGCCATTTTCGAGCTTCCGAGCAACGTGATGATGGAGAAGTACGGAGCCAAGGTCTGGCTGACCCGGATCATGGTGAGCTGGGGCATTGTTTCCTTCCTCATGGCGTTCGTCCAGAACGAGATGATGTTCTACGTGCTGCGGTTCCTGCTCGGTGCGGCTGAAGCCGGCTTCTTCCCGGCCGTCATCTTCTACTTCGCCCGCTGGGTGCCCGCCGGGCAGCGCGGCAAGGCGACCGCCGTCTTCATCGCCGGGTCGTCGGTGGCAGCAGCCCTGTCCGGCCCCATCGCCGGCCTGCTCCTGAGCCTGCACGACGTCCTGGGCCTGCGCGGCTGGCAGTGGCTGTTCGGCTTCGAGGGGGTGCTCTCCGTAGTGGTCGGCATCATCGTGTTCTTCTTCCTCGACGCCAAGGTCCAGGATGCCAAGTGGCTCACGGCCGGTGAAAAGTCGGCTCTCACCGCGACGATCGACCAGGAGGACGCCCAGCACACCACGGCCGGCGACGGTAAGGTCAACCGCTGGAAGATGCTCCTGAACCCGCAGATCCTCCTGCTGTGCGGCATCTACTTCTCGGTGCAGCTCTCCATCTACGCGAACACGTTCTGGCTGCCGACCATCGTCAAGCAGATTCCGGGCACCACGGACCTGAGCGTCGGCTTCCTCTCCTCCATTCCCTGGGTGTGCGCCGTCTTCGCCATGTACTTCGCAGCGAAGTGGCAGGACAAGGCAAATTCCAAGCGCCCGCTGCTGGTCGCCGCACTCCTCGTGGCCGCCGTCGGAACGCTCGCGGCGGCAGTCGCTACCCCGGTCCTTGCCCTGGTATTCCTTGCCGTCGCCGCCATGGGCTTCAAGAGCGCGTCACCGCTGTTCTGGACCATTCCGCAGTCGGCCCTGCACCCGCTGGTCCTCGCCCCGGCCATCGCCATCATCAATTCCCTGGGCAACCTCGGCGGATTCGTGGCTCCGTTCGGATTCGGCATCATCAAGGAGCAGACCGGGAGCGTGGTGCCCGGCCTGTTCGCCCTCGCCGCGGCCTCCACGGTGGCTGCCATCCTGGTCTACTTCCTCAAAGAGCGGAAGCCGGCCTCCGGCGTTGCAGAGAAGGCATCGGCGCCCGGCGCAGCGCGGATGGAGCCGTCAACCGCCAAGTAGGTACCGGCGGCGTTAAGGCTGGTCCTCGGGGCGGGTGTCGGAATTCCGGCGCCCGCCCCGAGGAGTTTCCTGCGCAGGCAGCAGTGCCGGTGGAGGTCGCGGTGGAAGCGGACAAATCGATGGGCGCCCTGCAGACCCAGACCCTCCCCACCGGTCAAAAGCAAGCCGTACTGACCGTTACGGGTATTAAAGGCACGCTCGCGGCAACTGTGGTGAAAACCGGGGCCGCCGGCACCGTGTCTGCAGGTGCGGCGCCGGAACTCGCCAAGCTGGTCAACGCCGCGCTGGCTGCCGGCTGACGGGCCGGTTGAGTACACGCAACTTCTGAAACAAGAAAGAACCCCGGGAGATCATCGATTTCCCGGGGTTCTGATGCGTGCGCGAGGGGGGATTTGAACCCCCACGCCCTTTCGGACACTGGCACCTGAAGCCAGCGCGTCTGCCGTTCCGCCACTCGCGCGCAACTTCTTCCACTCGGCCCAGCCGGAATCCGGCTTGTTGCCTTGCGAAAGCAGCGAGATCAAGCATAACGGACATTCCCCGCAAATTCCTAATCGGGGCATTGAAGGCACTTTGCGGCATGGCCTGCACCTCCGCGGCCACGGGCCGCACGGGCACCGAAAGCCCCTGCAGATGCAGGATCCCCGCCTGTGATCGCGCCCACATTCGCTCGGGAAGCGTGAACGAATCGGATCCCCGGCGCGTTGTGGATTAAGGTCTTTCGCAGACGTGGCAAGTAGTATCGAATGTATAGGGCCCGCTTCCGGCGGGCACGGTTTTAGTTGTGCACTGTGTTTGTTGTGCGCAGTGTTTTGTTGTGACTGCGTTGCCAGAATGAGTTCCACGGGACGTGCTGTCCCTCAGCAGCAAGGAAAGGAGAAGACCATGGGTTTGCTGGACAAGGTTGAACGCGGCATTGAAAAGGCCGTCCGCGGTGTCTTCTCCACCGGCTCCAAAGCCCAGGTTGAGCCCGTGGAAATCGCGAGCCGCCTCCGCCGCGAAGTGGACCACAAGGCCATCACGATCGCTGCCGGACGCACGCTGGTGCCCAACGTCTTCGATGTTCTCCTGAGTGACGAGGATTTCCAGCGCGCCCAGGAGTGGGGAACGCCGCTGGCCGAGGAACTGTGCGACGTCGTCATCAACCACGTCCGCAGCCAGGGATACATCCTCCAGGGCCCGGTCCGCATTTCATTCCGCCGGGACGAGGCACACCGGGCCGGCGACTTCGAGATCACCTCAAAAACCGAAAAGTCATCCAGTGCGGCCCCGGCGGCCGCCCCTCGGGCCAACGTGCCGGCAGCCCCCAGCCGGCAGCCGGTCCGGCTGCAGCCCGTCCTGGACATCGACGGCCAGCGGTATTCACTCAATGCGCCCTCAGTGGTCCTGGGCCGTTCATCAGAGGCTGACATCCTGGTGGACGACACCGGCGTCTCCCGCCGGCATCTGGAAATCCAGACCCAGGGCGGCACCACCACCGCCGTCGACCTGGGCTCCACCAACGGCAGCTACGTCAACGGACAGAAAGTGGCCGGCAGCATGGAGCTCACCGACGGCTCCACCATCACGATGGGACGGACCAAAATCATCTTCCGCCTCCTGCCCGCCAACACTGGCGGCCGCCCATGAGCGAACTGACCATCACGGCCCTGCGCTTCGGGTTCCTGCTTCTTCTCTGGGTCCTCATCTTCAGCATCGTCTCCGCCATGCGCCGGGACCTCATGATCGGCCGCAAAGCCGCCACCGGCGCCCCCACGGCACGGCAGGTGCGGAAGAATCCCGAACTCGCCGAACCGGCACCGGCACCGGCCAAACAGCAGGCCCGCCAACTGGTGGTCACCGAAGGTCCGCTCAAGGGCCGTACGGTCCCCTTGGCTGCCAGCCCCATCCTGCTGGGGCGCGCCCAGGAGGCCACGCTGGTGCTGGAAGATGACTACGCCTCCGGCCGGCACGCCCGGCTCTTTCCGCAGGGAAGCCGCTGGTTTATCGAGGACCTCGGCTCCACCAACGGCACCTATCTGGCCGACCAGCAGCTCACCAGGGCCCTGCCCGTGGACCTTGGTGTACCCGTGAGAATCGGCAAGACGGTCATTGAATTGAGGCCGTAGCCATGGCCGCTCCGGACATGCCCGCGGGCGAGGTTCCAGCCTCGCCCCGGCCCCTCATCCTGCGCTATGCGGCGCGCTCCGACGTCGGCCGCATCCGCGCGAAGAACGACGACTCCGCCTATGTGGGCCGGCACCTGGCCGTCGTCGCCGACGGCATGGGCGGCCACGCCGGCGGCGATGTTGCCTCCGCCGCCACTGTCCTGGACATGATCCACCTGGACACCGACGACTACGACGACGACGCCGGAACAGTGCTGGCCGACGAGATCCAGACCGCCAACTCGCTGCTCTCGGAACTCGTCCACATCAATCCCAAGCTGGCCGGCATGGGCACCACTGTCACTGCCCTGCTGCTGGCCGACGGCAAGCTGCATTTCGCCCACATCGGCGACTCCCGCGCCTACCGCCTCCGCGACGGCGAGTTCGAACAGATCAGCATCGACCACACGTTCGTCCAGCGCCTCATTGACGAGGGCCGGCTGCGCCCCGAAGAAGCCGAAACCCACCCGCACAAGAATGTCCTGATGCGCGTCCTGGGTGACGTCGATGCCAGCCCTGAGCTGGACCTCGCGACCATCGAGGTTAAGCCCGGGGAGCGCTGGCTGCTTTGCTCCGACGGGTTGAACTACGTCGCCGGCCACGTCGTGGAGCGCACCGTGCGGGAGACCCCGGATCTTAGCGAGTGCGTCGAGACGCTCGTCGACCTCACCCTCGAGGCAGGCGCGCCGGACAACGTCACCGTTGTCATGGTGGAAATCGTGGAGGAAACGCCCGACGACGTCAGCACAGCCGCCGTCGACATCGTGCCTGACGCCGGACACCCGGAGGCGATTACGGGGACGAGGGCTGCAGCCTCCGGTGAGGGTCCGGCTGCCCCCGCTTCCGGGCCCGGTGCTGTGCCGCCGGCTTCCGTACCCGCCGATTCCGCGCCCGGCTCCGGTCTTCCTCCCGCCCCGCCGGCGGCGGCGCCCGCGTCCGCGGGCTCCGCCGTGCCGGAGGGGACAGCAGACGATGCCGGCAAACCGTCGGGCGAACCGGCTACCAGCACCGATCCGCATCTGGGCGAGCACCTGTCCGCCGAGGTGCTGCGCGAGGAACTTTCCTCCCGCCCCCACATCCTCGTCGGCGCTGCCGTCGCTGCCGCGGAAACCGGTTCAATCCCCAGCATTGCAGGCCGAACCGTTGCGCGCCGCGCCGCTACGGTCCTGACGCACAAGTCAGACCAGGCCCGCGAAGAGGCAGAGGAATTCACATCGGCCAGGCGTCCGCGGCGCTGGCTCACCCTGGGAATCGCCGGAGCCGCACTCCTGGTCCTCGCCGTCGGCCTCTGGCTGGGCTACGCCTGGACCCAGACGCGCTACTACATCGGTGAATTCGACCAGCGGGTGGCCATCTTCAACGGAGTCTCCCAGCGCCTCGGACCCATTCAGCTCTCCACGCTTGAAGCGGTCACGGACATCCGGATGGATTCACTGCCCCAGTTCTCGCAGCAGCGGGTCCGGCAGACTGTCCCGGCCCGTGATCTCTACGATGCGCAGCGGATCGTTAAGAATCTCGAGCGCACGGGAAGCACGGCGCCCTCGGACGAGTGCCTGACGCCCTCTCCGACCGCAACAGCTTCCGCCTCGCCGAAGGCCACGTCCACCGCCAAGGGGACCGCGACGGCCAAAGCCACCGCCACCCCGAAGCCGACAGCCTCAGCGTCGTCCAAGGCTACCTCGACCGCCAAACCCACGGCATCGCCCACCGCTACGGCGGGAGCCTCGGCCGTACCCACCCCAACCGCAACCTGTGAGGGGGGCCAATGAGCCACGCCGACACCATGCCCAAACCCCGGCGCAACGTGGAACTGCTGTTGCTCGTGCTCGCCCTGTCGGTCAGCATCGGCGCCAACGCGCTGATCAGCATCGACGAACAGACCTCGCTGGACACGGACTTCTGGTTCCAGTCCAGCCTGCTGGCTGTCGCCTCCCTGGTGTTCCATGTGGTCCTCCGGCTGCGGGCCAAATATGCGGATCCGGTGATACTTCCGCTGGTGATCGCCCTCAACGGCCTCGGACTGGCGATGATCCACCGCCTCGATGCCCCGGGCGAGGACACCGGCAACAACCAGCTGCGCTGGACCGTCATTGCCATGGCCGTCGCCATCGCCGTGATCTGGTTCCTCAAGGACCACCGCGTTCTGCGCCGTTTCACCTACATTTCCCTGGCCGTCAGCGCCCTGCTCCTGATCCTCCCGCTGGTTCCCGGCATCTCCGCGGGCGAAATCCTCGGTGCCCGGGTCTGGATCCGGCTCGGCCCGATGACGTTCCAGCCGGGTGAGGTCGCCAAGATCACCCTCGCCATATTCTTTGCCGGGTATCTTTCCTCGAACCGCGACCTCATCATGCTTGCCGGACGCAAGATCGGCCCCATGCAGTTCCCGCGCTTCAAGGACATGGGACCCATGATCACCGCCTGGCTCGTGAGCATCGGCGTGCTCATCTTCCAGCGTGACCTCGGGTCGTCGGTGCTTTTCTTCGGCCTGTTCATCGTGATGATTTACGTGGCCACCAGCCGCATCAGCTGGGTGGTGATCGGCGTCACCCTGATCCTCGGCGGCGGCTTCGTGGCGTCGAAGGTGTTCTCGCACGTTGCCCTGCGCATCGACAGCTGGCTCAACGCCTTCACCGAGGAAGTCTTTGGGCGCTCCCCCGGCGGCAGCGGCCAGATCGTGGAAGGCCTGTTCGGCATGGCCAGCGGCGGGCTCGTCGGCACCGGCCTCGGACAGGGGCGGCCCAACCTGGTGCCGTTTGCCAACAGCGACATGATCATCGCCTCCTTCGGCGAGGAACTGGGCCTCATCGGGCTCTTCGCCATTGTGATGATCTACCTGCTGCTCTTCACCCGCGGTTTCCGCGCGGCCCTCGGCACCCGCGACGCCTTCGGAAAACTCCTGGCCTGCGGCCTGTCCTTCGCGGTAGCGCTGCAGTGCTTCGTGGTGATCGGCGGCGTCACGCGGCTGATTCCGCTGACCGGCCTCACCACGCCGTTTCTGGCTGCGGGTGGCTCGTCGCTGCTGGCCAACTGGATCATCGTGGGCCTGCTGCTGATGATCTCGCACACGGCGCGAGGCCCGGTGGACACCACACCGATGCAGCCGGGCCGGACACCTGAGGCGCAGAAACCGGCGCCGCTGTCCGCCGCCGGAAACCGGCAGGACCGGAACGCCACCCAGACCCTCCCAGACGCTCCCACCGAGGCGGTGAAACACCTGTGAACCAGGCCATTCGACATTCATGGATCGCTGCAATCGCGATGTTCGCCCTGATTTTCGGTGCGATCAGCTATGTCCAGGTGGTGGGCGCGGATGAGCTCAAAGCCAACCCGTGGAACCGGCGCGCCATCCTGCAGAACTACTGCAATGACCGCGGCGCGATCCTCGTGGGCGGCTCAGCCATCGCCGAATCCGTGCCGGGCAACGAATCCTGCAAGTTCCAGCGCCGGTACAACCAGCCCGAACTCTATGCCGGACTGACCGGATACTTCTCCCGCAGCTACGGGGTCACCGGCCTCGAACAGTCCATGGACGGACAACTGGCCGGCAGCTCGGACCAACTGTTCCTCGACCGGATCGGACAGCTTTTCCTGGGCAACCAGCCCAAGGGGGCGTCAGTGGAGCTGACCATCGATCCTAAGATCCAGAAGCTGGCGTACGACCTCATTCCGGACGGCCAGCGGGGCTCGATCGTGGTGACGGATCCCAAGACCGGCAACATCCTGGCCATGGTCAGCAAGCCGTCCTACGATCCCAACCTCATCGCCACGCAGGACGTGGCCAAGGAACAGGCGGCCTACAACGACGCCATCAAGGTCCCGGGCGTCAACCTGAACCCCTCGGTCAGCGGACCCACAGGCGCCCTGCTGGCGCCGGGCTCGGTCTTCAAGCTGGTGGACACGGCCGCTGCCTTGAATTCAGGCAAGTACAACGCCGACAGCGTGCTGCCCAACCCGGCCCAGATGAGCTTCCCGGGCATCCAGTACCAGCTGCCCAACTACGCCGGAGGCAACTGCTACACCCGGAACACGGCCAGCTTCGCGTTCGCGCTGCAGCAGTCCTGCAACACGCCCTTCGCCAGCATTGCCCGCGATCTCGGGGAGAAGGCGATCGCCGAGCAGGCCAGCAAGTTCGGCTTCGGCCAGGAGCTGGGCGACCAGCTCAAGCTCGACTATCAGAAGAGCGTTTTCCCGTCGGACCTCGACGCGGCCGGACTGGCGCAGTCGGCCATCGGCCAGCGCGACGTCCGCGCCACGCCGCTGCAGATCGCGCTGATGACCTCGGCGATTGCCAACGGCGGCGTGCAGATGGCCCCCAACCTGATCAAGGCCGTCCGTTCCCCGGACCTCAGGGTGATTGACGAACCGAAGCCTGTTGCCCTGCGGACCTCAACGACACCTGAGATTGCCCGGCAGATCTCTGACTGGATGACCAGCGTGGTCACCGAAGGCATAGCCTCGGGGGCCGGCGTCCCAGGCGTCCAGGTGGCCGGCAAGACCGGCACCGCCGAGCTGGGGAACGGCCTGAACAACTCGTGGTTTACGGGGTTCGCTCCGGCTAACGATCCGCAGGTGTCCGTCACCGTCGTGATGCAGGGTGTGGACATCACCACCGGAGCACAGCTAACCAGTCCGAACGCAAAGAAGATTTTTGAGGCGGTGTTGAATAAGTGAGGCCTACATCGGGAATCACCCTCGGCGGCAGATTCCAGTTGACCACGCGTATTGCGATCGGCGGCATGGGTGAAGTCTGGAAGGCCAAGGACCTTATCCTCGGCCGGATCGTGGCCATCAAGGTACTCAAAGAGGAGTACACGGGTGACCCCGGATTCCTCCAGCGGTTCCGCGCCGAAGCCCGCCACACCGCCCTGCTCAACCACGTGGGCATCGCCAACGTCTTCGACTACGGCGAGGAGGAAGGCTCTGCCTACCTGGTGATGGAACTGGTTCCCGGCCAGCCGCTGAGCAGCATCATCGAGCACGAGCAGGTCCTCTCACCGGACCGCACGCTGTCCATCATGGCGCAGACGGCACGGGCACTGTCCGTGGCACACGCCCAGGGCCTGGTGCACCGTGACATCAAGCCGGGAAACCTTCTGATCACCCCGGACGGGCGGGTCAAGGTCACCGACTTCGGCATCGCGCGCCTGGCGGACCAGGTGCCGCTGACCCAGACCGGCCAGGTCATGGGCACCGCCCAGTACCTTGCCCCCGAACAGGCCACCGGCCAGACCGCCACCGGCGCCTCGGACATCTACTCGCTGGGCGTGATCGGCTACGAGTGCCTCACCGGACACCGGCCGTTCTCCGGCGAATCCCAGATTGCCATTGCCCTGGCGCAGGTCAACGACGCGCCGCCGCCCCTGCCCGAGTCACTGCCCAAGCCGGTCCGGGCCCTCCTGATGTCCATGCTGGCCAAGGATCCGAAGAACCGTCCGGCCAACGCCATCAAGCTGGCGGAAGCGGCAGAAGCCATCCGCAACGGTGACATCTCCGCAGCCCACGCCGCGGTCCCCGGGATGCTCCTGTACGAAGGCGGCACCGGAGCCATGACGGCCCCGGTGAATATCGCCACGGCACCCACCGGCGTGATCGGCTCGGAGAAGAACCCGACGGCGGCTACCTCCGCGCTGCCCGTACTGGGTGCCGCGGCCGCCGGTGCTGCCGCCGGCGGGGCAGCGGCTGCGGCCGCAGGAGACCCGGATGGTGCCCCGACGCGGGCGGGGAGCACGCTGTCCCGTGCCGATGCCCTGGCCGCGGAGCGCACCTGGGACCAGGAACCGGACCACTACGACGACGAACCTGCGGACGAGCCCGAGCGGCGCAAACGCAGCCCCTGGACCTGGCCACTGATCGCCCTGATCCTGCTGGT
This sequence comes from Arthrobacter sp. NPDC056727, assembly GCF_042790555.1. NCBI lineage: Bacteria > Bacillati > Actinomycetota > Actinomycetes > Micrococcales > Micrococcaceae > Arthrobacter > Arthrobacter sp. NPDC056727. Next base: position 108,115 of record NZ_JBHTZA010000007.1, read on the forward strand.
GCTGTTCGCCATTGCGGGTGTCCTGCTGAGCCAGGCAGGTTTGCTGTTCCCGGGCCAGAAGCCCGCTGCCACGACGTCGGGCACACCCAGCCGCAGCGTGAGCACGAGTGCCACCCCCACGCCGACGGAGACGTCTGCGACGCCGACCCCCACTCCGACGCCTACGCAGACCACGCCCGAGGCCATCAACCTGATTCCCGACGCATACCTCGGCAAGCAGTACAGTGAAGTCCGTGCCGAGCTGATCGCGCTCGGCCTGCAGGTGGACGGCAAGGAAGTGTTCGACCCCGCCACCCCCGGCACGGTCACGGACCTCAACCCGACGGGGCCGGTGCAGCCGGGCCGGACCATCACAGTCACCTATTCCAAGGGTCCGAAACAGATCAGCGTCCCGGACATCAGCACGGGCAGCAGTGAATCCGAGGTGCAGGCAGCCATCGAGAAGGCCGGGCTGCGCTGGCAAAAAGGCGCCGACGAGGCCGGCGAACCCGGCCAGGACGCCGGAACTTTTGTCCGGTCGGAGCCCGAAAGCGGCCGGGAGGTCGACGCCGGATCGGTCGTAACCTACCACCTGTCCCAGGCGCTGATCCCCACACCAGCGCCCACGCCAACTCCAAGCGGCTCGCCGACCGGAAGGTAAGCCGTGACCACGCCACGAACTCCGTCACACCGGGAAGACAACATCCCGGTGACCAGTCAGCGCGTCCTTAACGGACGCTATGAATTAGGGGACCTCATCGGCCGTGGGGGCATGGCCGATGTGCACCGTGGCGTGGACACCCGGCTGGGGCGGACGGTCGCCATCAAGCTGCTCCGCCCCGACCTGGCCCGGGACCCCCAGTTCCAGGCCAGGTTCAAGCGCGAGGCCCAGGCCGTCGCAGCCCTGAACCACCCCTCGATCGTCGCCATCTACGACACCGGCGAACACACCGTGCCGGGTGACGCCCATGACCAGGTCCGTGTTCCCTACATCGTCATGGAGTTTGTGGCGGGCAAGACCCTCCGCGACCTGATCAGGGCCAGGGACATCACCATTGAGCAGGCTGTGGAATACACGCTCGGTGTCCTGTCGGCACTGGAATACAGCCACAGGGCGGGAATCGTGCACCGGGACATCAAACCGGCGAACGTGATGTACTGCGAGAACTCGAACATGGTCAAGGTCATGGACTTCGGGATTGCCCGCGCGGTTGCCGATTCCGCCGCGACCATGACCCAGACACAGGCGGTCGTCGGCACCGCCCAGTACCTGTCGCCGGAGCAGGCGCGCGGCGAAGCGGTGGACGCCCGCAGCGACCTCTACTCGGCGGGCTGCCTGCTGTACGAAACGCTGACCGGCCGACCGCCCTTCGTGGGGGAAAGCCCCGTATCCGTGGCGTACCAGCACGTCCGTGAGAAGCCAGAGCCGCCCAGCAATTTCAATCCGGATATCTCCGAGGCGCTGGACAGCGTGCTGGAAAAGGCGCTGCAGAAGAACCGTGCTGACCGTTTCCAGGACGCCGCGGCCTTCCGCCGCGCACTGCGTGCCGCGAAGAACGGGATTGCCGTTCCGGCGTTGGAGCCCAGCGAGGCGCCGACCGATCCCAATGACATTCCCGAGCCGCACCGCACGCCGCCCACGGAAGCGTTTTCGATGACCGGGGCGAGCTTCCTCGACGACGCGCCCGCTGGCCGCCTGCGCCGCACCCGGGACACCGACGATGATGATTCCGTACTGCCGGCCGAAGCAGCGGCCGTATACGAGACAGCCGAGCACGATGAACTTCCGCTGGGGCTGCCCCGTGAACGGGAGCGGTCAGGGCTACAGAAGTCCCGCCGTCGGGCCTGGATCACCACATTCGTGATCTTTACGCTCCTGGTGCTGGCCGGCGGCGGCCTGTGGTTCTACAACTTCCTCAACCAGCCGCCTGCCGAACCGGCGCGCGTCGCCATTCCCTCCGTGGAGAAGCTCTCCGAATCGGAGGCGCTGCAGACGCTGTACGACGCCAAGCTGCGGCCCCACATCAAGCGCGTGCAGCACGACTCCATCGCCAAGGGCACCGCCATTGGCACGGCGCCCCCGGCAGGGTCGTCGCTGGAACCGAATTCGGAAGTGGTCCTGAACATCTCGGCAGGCCCGAGTGCCGTCAAGATCCCGGAGACGCTGCCGGGACGGACGGAGGCGGCCGCCCGTGACATCCTGCGGCAGGCGGGACTGGTGGGCGCGCCGTCCACCACCATGGCCAACAGCGCCACGGTTCCTGCCGGCCTGGTGATCACCACGAAACCGGCGCCGGGCCAGCAGGTGGCGGTGGGGAGCACGGTGGAGATCCTGGTTTCCACGGGCAAGGTGGCCATGCCGGAGCTGCGCGGCATGACCCGCGCCGAGGCAGAGGCGGCACTCAAGGAACTCGGCCTGGTTGCCGTGATCAATGAGGTGGAGAACTCCCAGGTCCAGCCCGGCAAGGTGACCGGCCAGAGCGACCCGCTCAATTCACTGGTCGAACAGGGCAAGGCGATTACGGTCACGGTGTCCAAGGCCCCGGCTCCGGAGCCCACACCCACTCCGACGCCGACGCCGAGCCCCACCAAGGGCAAGTGATACGCGGCAGGATGCGGAAGAAAGGCGCCACATGATCGAGATCCTGAGCCCCGCAGAACTGGCACGGGCCAGAGAGACAGGCGCCCTGGTCGCTGACATCCTGCAGACGCTGAAGCGCCGCACCACGGTGGGCACGAACCTCCTGGAGATCGACCGGTGGGCCGCGGCCATGATCCTCGAGGCCGGAGCGGAGTCCTGCTATGTCGACTACGAGCCATCCTTCGGGCGCGGGCCGTTCGGACACTACATCTGCACGGCCGTCAACGACGCAGTGCTCCACGGACTGCCGCACGATTACCCGCTTGCCGACGGCGACCTGCTGACACTCGACCTCGCAGTCTCCAAACGGGGAATCGCCGCAGACTCCGCCATCACCTTCATCGTGGGCGACTCAGCGCCTCCGGAGAGCGTCGCGATGATCAGTGCGACCGAGCACGCTTTGAGCGCAGGGATAGCAGCCGCCGGCCCTGGGGCCCGCATCGGGGACATTTCCCATGCCATCGGCTCGGTCCTCAGTGACGCGGGATATTCGATCAACACGCACTTCGGAGGTCATGGCATCGGATCGACCATGCACCAGGACCCGCACGTGCCCAACACGGGACGGCCCGGCCGCGGGTACACGCTGCGTCCCGGGCTGCTGCTCGCGCTGGAGCCATGGGTCATGGCCGACACCGCCGAACTCGTCACTGATGCGGACGGGTGGACGCTCCGAAGCGCCACAGGCTGCCGGACGGCGCACAGTGAGCACACGATCGCCATCACCGGCGACGGAGCCGAAATCCTCACCCTGCCAACGCAGGCCTAGTGCTGGATGAGCGGGCTAAGCTTGGCTGCCCGCTCGGCCGCGCCCTTCATGCCCAGTGACTCGAGCCAGTTGCCCAGCATCTGGTAGCCGCCCTCGGTGAGCACTGATTCGGGGTGGAACTGGACGCCGCACAGCGGCGCGGTGCGGTGCTGCAGCCCCATGACGACGCCGCTGGCGGTTTCCGCTGTCACCTCGAGGATCTCCGGAATCGTCTCACGGACGGCGGCCAGGGAATGGTAGCGCGTGGCCGTCACGGGGGAGGGCAGGCCGGCAAAAACGCTGGTCCCGCCGTGCTGGACCAGGGAGGTCTTGCCGTGCATGAGCTCCGGGGCGTGGGTCACCGTTCCGCCGTACGCCTCGGCCAGGGCCTGGTGCCCAAGGCAGACGCCGAACATGGGCTTCGTCTGCTCTCCGCACCAACGGATCAGCTCGATGCAGACTCCCGCTTCGGACGGCGAGCCCGGGCCGGGCGAGATGAGCACGCCGTCGCGCGCTTCCGCCATTTCGATCGCTTCGGCGAGGGTCACATCGTCGTTGCGGACCACTGTTGTCTCGGCGCCCAGTTCCTGGAGGTAGCCCACCAGGGTGTAGACGAAGCTGTCGTAGTTGTCCACGACGAGAATCTTTGCTGTGCTCATGGGTTTCTTGGCGCACCAATCGTTGAGTCGGTGAATTGGGTGAACTGGGACATCCAGGGGAACAGGAACTGAACCATCAGGAAGAGGGCGCCGGCAACCAGGACCAGCGACGTGAGGACGCGCAGCCAGAGGGGGCCGGGAAGATGACGGAATATCCAGCCGTACATGCCTAGCCTTCCCCTCGGGCGTGTGCCACCTGGGCTGCAATCTCGGCGGGCGGGCCTGCCGAGGCCGGCTGCCAGTGGTCCAGCACCGAATAGGCGATGATCCGTTCCTCGGAGCCGAAGCGGGGGTTGCAGCTGGTCATGGTGAGAAGTCTTTCGGTGGGACGCACCCCGGGCCGGTCGGGCACAGGAAGGAGGACATCGGCTTCGGTCGGCAGCACGATCCGGTTGTTGCGGAAGACGTAGACGTAGTAGCCGTCCCGGGTCTGGACGTAGATCTTGTCCCCGGGCACCAGCGTGTGGATGTTGTCCAGCACGGCGCCGTGCGTCTGCCGGTGGCCGGCCACTGCGAAGTTACCCACCGCGCCGGGCATGGCGGTGTTGCCGTAGTGGCCAAGGCCCAGCGTGTCCAGGACGTCGGCACTGGTGCCTTCAACGATGGGCCGGGTGTAGTTCTCACCGAAGCGGGGGATGTACATAATGCCGATGGTGCCGCCGTGCCCGGGAGCCTCTCCCACAACGGGCGCCCCGTAGCCCTTCGGGCCGGCTGCCCCGGTGCCGCCCGTCGCGGCCGGCGTGGGCGCAGGGCTCACCGGTCCGCCCAAGTCACGGGCGAAGTCCTTGACCGCAGCGCTCTGCTTGGCATCGGACTCCACATTGGTCCACCAGAGCTGCCACGCGACAAACAAAAGCAGTACTATTCCGGCTGTGATGAGGAGCTCGCCGAAGATCTGGACAGCTTTCCGCAGGATTACGACGCCGGCCGGCGGCTTGGCGGTTGCCGTCACCTTCTCCTGCACTACCACGCGATCTCCTTCAAGGCGGTTGCGGGGCACCGGCGCGGACTGAAGTACAGCTAGAATTGGCTGCTAGTAAGACTTCAGACCTGACCAAGAGTGTGCAGACCGCCGGCAATCCCCTTCCAGCAGGATATCAAGCCCCGGTCCATCCTCTTGATTCAGCCGCCAAGGAGGACATGTGCCCGAGTCAAAGCCACGCAAGAAGACTGCCCGTCCGGCCGAGCCCGTTTCCACCCAGGCCTACAAGCCGAACCCCGTCTGGTTCAAGCCCGTCATGTTTGGCCTGATGATCATCGGCCTGCTCTGGATCATCACCTTCTACATCAGCGAGGGCAAGCTGCCCGTGCAGGCATGGGAGTCCTGGAACATCCTCGCCGGCTTCGGCATTGCGATTGTCGGATTCCTGATGACCACGCGCTGGCGTTCCTGAGCATACGCCCATGACCGCAGAAGGCATCATCATCGGCGAGGATGGCCTGGCCCGTCCGCTGTGGGCATCCACGGATCCCCTTCTGCGCGAGTATTACGACACTGAGTGGGGCCTGCCCGTCCGCGACGAGCAGGGCCTTTACGAGCGCATCAGCCTCGAAGCTTTCCAGGCTGGCCTGTCGTGGGCCACGATCCTGCGCAAACGCCCGGCCTTCCGTGCGGCCTTCGACAACTTCCACCCCGAAACCGTGGCCGCCTTTACCGAGGCCGACGTCGAATGCCTCCTGCAGGATCCGGGCATCGTGCGCAACCGCCTCAAGATCCGTGCCGCGATCACCAATGCCCGGGCCACCATCGCGCTGCGGGAGGAGGGCGGACTCGTTGACTTTGTTTGGGACTTCCAGCCGACGTCCACCCCCGCCCCCGCCACCTACGCCGACGTTCCCACCACGTCCCCGGAGTCCATCGCCCTCTCCAAGGCGCTGCGCAAAAAGGGTTTCGCCTTCGTGGGGCCCACCACCATGTTCGCCCTGATGGAAGCCATCGGCATGGTGGACACCCACCTTGTGGACAGCCACCGCCGGGGAACATCCGGCGTCTGGGCCTGACCGCCGCCGGGCTGCGAACGGCCGCCCCCCAGCTGCCGGTCCACAGATGTTGGTAAAGATATCCACAGTGTTGATAACTTCGCCGGCTGCGTCCCGGGGAAAGGCACGGCGGGCCCGGCTGGCGCCGCCGGAAGGCCGAAACTTGCATTTTCCAAGTTATTAACAGTTGTGGAAACGGCTGTGGAAAACCCTGTCTTTAGCCGTTTTCGGGCCGCACCGGATGCTGACTGGTGATGGAAACGCGATTGAAGGCGTTCATCGCGATGGCCAGCCAGCTCACCGCCGAGCACTGCGCATCGCTGAGGTGCTTGCGCGCATAGGCCTCTTCCAGGTCGCGTGTGCGGGCGTCCGGAAGGACCGTGACACTCTCGGCCAAGGCCAGCGCAGCACGCTCGTGGTCCTCAAATACTTCGGTGTCCCGCCAGGCCGGCAGGACAGCCAGGCGCTGGGTGGATTCCCCGCCCTTGACTGCATCCGCAACGTGCATGTCGAGGCAATAGGCGCAGCCGTTGATCTGGGATATGCGGACGTTGAGCAATTCGATGAGCTTCGAGTCCAAGCCGGCCTCAAGCATCGCTTCCTTGGCCTTCAGCCCCAGCCCGTTCAGCGCCCGCCAGGCTGCGGGATGATGCTTGTCCAGGAAGATGTGGCTGTGGGTACTCACTCATTGCTCCTTGCAGATGCCCTCGTGGCTGTCAGTCAGACATTACACGGGGATGGTGTGCACCTCCGGGGGTTTATCCACTTAGCAACAGGCGGCTACCCACAAGTTATCCACAGATGGGGAAAACTTGTGGGCATTGTCGACGGAATCGGCACGATCTAGGCCTTCCGGGACTGCCGGGCATTGGAATCACACGCCTGTCAGTTATTAACAGTGTGAATAACCCTGTTGAAACCACGCCAGCAGGACCACCCGGAAGGCGTTCCCGTCTCTGTTTATCCCCAGAACACCCCGCAACGGTGAATTTTGGGCGAAGTTCTCCACTTAACCACAGCCCTGCGCGCAAAAGTTATCCACAGGTGTGGACTCAAGCGTGCATATCCTGTGAAAGTCGCCGGATGGCCCGGTTTTCCGGGCCCCGGCCCGTGACTTACAACTGTGTAAGTTATTAACAGTGTGGATAACCGCTGTGGAAAACCCGGCACGCTGTCTCCACCAGAACCTCCCTTTGCCCTCAGACAAAAAATGCCCCTGCTTCGAAAAGCAGGGGCATTGCGGGGGAGAGGCTGCAGGTCGGTCAGGACGCCACGAGGACCCGGTACCAGGAAGCCACGAACAGCAGGGCCAGAACCAGCGCAAGGCCGCCGGCCTGGAGGACGTTGCGACGCGGACTGCGGGGGACGTAGGCGATGGCAGCCGCGCACAGGGCTCCGGTGATGAGACCACCCAGGTGGGCCTGCCATGCGATCTGCGGCACCATGAATCCGATGACGCCGTTGATTGCGATGAGTACCCAGAGCTGCCTCGTTTCGCCGCCACGGTGGCGCTGCACCACGAGCATGGCGCCGAACAGCCCGAAGATCGCGCCGGAAGCACCAACCAGGCCCACTGGCCCGCCCTCGGGCAGGATCGGGGTGAGAATCAGGTATCCCACCGACCCGCCGATGGCGGACAGCAGATACACCGCAAGGAAGCGGATCCGCCCCAGCAGCGGTTCGAGCGCCTGCCCGAAAATCCACAGCGTGTACATGTTCAGCACGATGTGGAGCAGGAAGCCCTGGGAGTGGAGAAATGCCGAGGTCAGCATGCGCCACGGCTGGAACACGCCGTACTCAGGCGTGGCGTACACGGATGCGTAGGCCAGGGTCCGGTACACCGCATTTCCCGGGAGTATCCACTGCAAAACAAACAGCAGCGCACACACGGCGATGATGGCGAACGTCACCACCGGCTTGCCGGACGCAACGGCGCCGCCGTATACCGTCCGGGCTGTCGGCGTCGTACGTTTTGATTCGTTGACGCAGTCAACGCATTGGAATCCGACGGCGGCCGCGCGCTGGCACTCGGGGCATGCCGGCCGCCCGCAACGCTGGCAGCTGACATAGGAGGGCCGGTCCGGATGCCGGGGGCACACCGGGGCTTGCGCGGACGGCTCCGCCGCCGGAGTTCCGTAGCTCATGTGGCTAGAGCTGCTCGATGTCGATGCTGTTGATGGTCACATCTTCAACGGGGCGGTCGCCCATGCCGGTGCGGACACCTTCAATGGCGTCCACAACCTTCTTGGATTCGTCATCGGCAACTTCACCGAAGATGCTGTGCTTGCCCTGCAGCCAGTCGGTGGGGATGGTGGTGATGAAGAACTGTGAACCGTTGGTTCCCTTGCCCATCTGGATGCCGGCGTTGGCCATGGCCAGCTTGTAGGGAGCGCCGAAGCTCAGTTCGGGGTGGATCTCGTCGTCAAAGCGGTAGCCCGGTCCGCCGGTGCCGCGGCCCAGCGGGTCGCCGGCCTGGATCATGAAGTCCTTGATGATGCGGTGGAAGATGGTGCCGTTGTAGAGCGGCGTACCGGTCTTGTCCTCACCGGTCTCCGGGTGGGTCCAGGCCTGCTCGCCCGTTGCCAGCCCGATGAAGTTCTTAACAGTCTTGGGCGCGTGGTTGCCGAAGAGGTTCACAACGATGTCGCCGAGGCTGGTGTGGATGGTCGCTTTTGCAGTTGCTGTGGCAGTCATACGGTCATTCTTTCACGGCAGGTCAACGCGGACCGGGGCCGAAAAGACAGTTCCGCGTTCGGTGAAATCCACCGTGAATCCGCCGGAACGATAGCAGCCCGGCTATCCGTGCACGTAGGCTAACAACAGAACCGTCACATTAATCGGGAGGTAGTTGTGAAGAAATCGGATCGTATTGCCCGCGAACTGGAGTTGTCGGTCAGTTCTGCAGTGGAGAACGCAAAAGACCGCGTGGAAGCAGCAGTGGATTGGGCAGTTCCCCGCCTGCAGCATGGCCTCGACACCGCTTCCCCCAAGATCCAGGAGGGGCTCAAGGTAGCGGCCCACAACCTCGCTGACGGCGTCGCCACGGTTACGCCCCGGATCCAGGACGGCCTGGCACAGCTTGCCCCGAAGATCCACGACGTCGTCGAGGTCGCCACCCCGCGCATGCATGATGCACTGGACCGGGCCACCCCTGTTATTGCCCAGGCCCGCGACCGCGTGGTTGTTGAGTACCTTCCCCGGCTGTCCGACCAGATCGGCACCGCCTCCGAGGCTGTCCACCGGACGCTCGAAAGCACTCCGGCCCGCGTTGACGCCGTGGCCCAGAAGCTCGGTGACGTCGGCATCATCCACACCATCCAGGAGCAGGCACATGTTGCCGGCGGGCACCTGAAGTCGGCCGCCAACGAGGCCGGCCGTGCAGTGACGGGCAAGGCGCTGGTGGTGGAGCCCCAGAAGCCGAAGAAGCGCGGACTCCTCATCATCGGTGTGATCACCGCGGCCGTGGCCGCCGGGGTGGCGGCGTGGAAGGCTTCGAAGCCGGTCGAGGACCCCTGGAAGACTCCCGCTCCCGTGACGCCCGCACCGTCGACGCCGGCTGCGGCCACTCCGGCTGCCTCCGCCACTGGTGTGGGCTCGGCCGCTGAGACCCCCTCCCCGGTTCCGGCTGCTTCGGCGCCGGCTGACACGCCGCTGGATGCCGCCTTCGCCCTGGCTGCCGAGGACGAAACCGACACCAGTGCTGACAAGGCAAAGCACGTCGCCGGTGACTCGGACTCCGCCGACGCGGAAGTGGCCACCGATGCCAAGACCGCAGTGAAGAACATCGCGTCCAACATCGGGAACGGCACAGACAAGAAGGACTAGCCAACTGCCCGCAAGGGCCGTAACAGGAGGGGTTCCGCAGCCGCGGGGCCCCTCTTGCTGTCTGTGCAGGACTGCCTGCACGCTCGTTGCCTGCCGGGGAAGTGCCGCCGGGTTTCGGAGCATCGGTGCTAAGTTTGAGGTGATGTCACCCGATAGATCCGCAGAGGATGCCTTGACTGACACTGAGCCGCGCGTATCGATTGTTATCCCGGCATACAACGAGGAAAGTGTTATCCGGCAGTGCCTCATCGCGGCGGTGTACCAGTCGGTCCCTGCACACGAGATCATCGTGGTGGACAACATGTCCAAGGACCGCACGGCGTCGATCGTCACGCAGATGCAGCAGGAGTATCCGGAAAGCCCCATCATCCTGCTTAGCCAGGACAGGGAGCAGGGGCTGATCCCCACCCGCAATTACGGCCTCGACCACGCCACCGGGGACATCCTCGGCCGGATCGACGCCGACTCGGTGGTGGAGCCTGACTGGGTGGAGCAGGTGCAGAAGGCCTTCGAGGACCTGTCCACCTCGGCCGCCACCGGGCCCGTGGTCTACTACGACATGCCCATGCGGCGTTTCGGCCTCAAAGCGGATGACAAGATGCGCCAGCTGATGCTGAAGCTGGCCAAGCACCAGTACCACTTTCTGTTCGGGTCCAACATGGCGCTCCGCCGCTCAGCGTGGGAGACCATCCGCAGCGAAACCTGCCGGGACGAAAAGGACGAGATGCACGAGGACATCGACCTCTCCCTCCATCTCGCCGAGCACGACCTCAAAGTCCAGTACTGGCCGCAGATGGTCTCCGGAATGTCGGCGCGGCGGCTCGAGGACTCACCCCGCGACTACCGGTATTACGTGACTCGCTTTGACCGCACCTACAAGGCCCACAACGTCAAGAAGATGGCCCTCAAGGCGCCCATGGTGGTGTTCTTCTCCGTCTACTTCCCGGCGAAGCTCCTGCGCGCGATCCACACCGTCAACACCAGCCAGCCTGTCCGCCGCGGCGGACAGTAAGCCAGCCGTGGTGCCACGGGCGCTTTAGTCCGCGCCCAGCTCCGCAAGCGGACGTTCTTCCGGCGGCTTGCCCCGCCCGCCTTTGCCGTTCCGCTGACCGGACACCACGACGGCGAGGCCCACCAGGATGAGCGCGAGCCCGGCGTACGTGCCGGCCGGCAGGGTCTCGTTCAGGAACGCGGCAGCCAGCAGCGCGGCACCGGGTATCTCCAGCAGGATGATCATGGACACCAGCAGCGGGCTCATGGTGGCCAGCAGGTGGTTGAACGCCGTATGTCCCACCAGCTGGGCGCACACGGTGATGGCCAGGATCCCCAGCCAACCGCCGGCGTCGAACCCGGACAGGGGCTGGTTGGTGGAGATCGCCAGCACGGCCACGAGCACAGCGCACATGCCGTAGCAGAGGGTGGTGTAGGTCCCCGTGGTCATGCTCTGGCGGGCCCGGCCTCCGGCCAGGGTGTAGATGCCCGCGAGAAGTCCGCCGGCCAGGGCCAGGAGGTCGCCCAGCAGCGCGTCCGGGGAGGTGCCCATGTCGAACCCCGTAATGGCCACTACGCCGCCGAAGGAGATGCCGAGGCCCACCAGGACCTGCCAGCGGTGCCGCACGCCGCGGAAGAGCTGAATGATGGCAATCCACGCGGACTGCAGGCAGACGAGGGCCGTAGCGGCGGCAACGGAGGTCAGCTGCAGGGACGTGATGAAACAGGCGAAGTGCAGGGCCAGGGCCACGGCTGCAACGAGCGACCAGCGGAGTTCATTGCCCCCGATGCGTCCGAACCGGCGCGGTTTCCGGATCAGGGTGGGGGTGGCCATAACGGCTGCCGCGATGGCATTGCGCCAGAAGGCGATGGCAAGGGCGGTGACGGTGGTGGCGCCCAGCGTCGCGGCGATGAGCGGCCCTGACGAAGCCACACCCAAAACGCCCAGGGCAGCAAGGAAAAAGTTCACGCCTCCCACAGTAGTGGGCCTGACAGTTGAGCCTGCCGAAACACGTGGCGCCGTGGTTTGCCCGGCGATTCCCCAGGCAAAGCAAAAGGCCCCGACCGTTTCCGACCGGGGCCTTCCTTATGGTGGAGGCACGGGGACTCGAACCCCGAACCCCCTGCTTGCAAAGCAGGTGCGCTACCAATTGCGCCATGCCCCCATAAGAAGCAACCCGTCCATCATACCCTAGTCCCGGAGGCTGGCTGACCAGCTTCCGCGCCGGGGATCCGGGCTATTCAACCTTGTCGGTTGATTCGCTCCAGACTGTTTTCCGGGCTTCGGATTCCTGCACCCTTTTCTTGTAGAAGAGGACGCCTGCGACTGCAGCTGCTATGACCAGCAACTTCTTCACACGCACCCCGTTCCGGCGGGATTCCTGGAAATCCTGCCTGACTTCGACTTGAACCTGTGCAGGTTCCGTGGGCGTACCAGGACTTGAACCTGGGACCTCTTCGTTATCAGCGAAGCGCTCTAACCGCCTGAGCTATACGCCCCGATGCCTCATCGGGCCGAGACATGACTCTACAGCACATCCCGGCCCGATCTCAAATCGAGGCATTCCAGCGGGGTTTTTCCGCGGAATTACGGGGATTTAGTCGTCCGTCAGGGTCACGCCGATGCCGCCAACAAGGGTTGCCGAGATGTTGTACAGCACCGCCGAGAGCATGGACAAGGCTGTGAGAAGAACCACATTCACGACGGCGATGATCGTGGCGAACGACGCCACCTGGCCGAGCGATGCGACCTTCTTCAGTTCGAAGCCGCCGCCCTCGGAACCGGCGAGGGTTCCCAGCAGGCTGTCCACCTGGTCAAAGATGCCGGTCAGGTCCAGCACGGTCCACAGCACGATTGCGGCCACCACCGTGACAATGCCGAGCGCGACCGAGAGCAGGAACGCCATTTTCAGGACGGACCAGGGGTCAACCTTGCTGACCAGGAGCCGGGCGCGGCGCACCTTGGCCTTAGGGGCCGGCTTGACCAGCCCCGCGGCACCGGGCGCACCCTGGGGGCGCTGGCCGGGGGCCGCCGGGCGCTGGGCGGGAGCCGCGGGCCGCTGGCCCTGCGGACGCTGACCTGCCGGGGCACCCTGGGGACGCTGTCCCGCTGCTGCAGGACGCTGCCCCGGAAGGCCCGACGGCGCGGCCGGGCTCTGCTGGGGACGCACCGGGGCATTCACCCGGGGAGCGGATGCCGGCTGACGCATCCCGCCGGGACCATTACTGTTCGGCTTGGGATATGAGTCGGAATTACTCACTCGTTACCTCCGGTGTTGTCTTCGTTCGCCTCAGCATCGCCGGACGTTCCTTCTGCTTCATCGGCCAGTTCCGAAGCCGCCTGCGCGGAATCCTCGTCTGGTCCGGCATCTTCAGCCAACGTTACGTCATCAGCAGCGATAGCCAAGATTTCTGACGCACTGGGTTCATCGGCGTGGTCGGCCTCGGACTCCCGCTCGGCGCTGGCCTCAACCTCGGCTTCGAGGCCGCGTTCGGTGTTGCGGGCCACCTCGATGATGCGGTCATTCTTGTCGGGCTTCGCGAAGATGACACCCATGGTGTCGCGTCCCTTGGCAGGGACGCCGGCCACGGATGAACGGACCACCTTGCCGCCGCCCATGACCACGAGGACCTCGTCTTCCTCCTGGACCACCAGGGCGCCCACAAGGTCACCGCGTTCCTCGGCGAGCTTGGCCACCTTGATGCCCAGGCCGCCTCGTCCCTGGAGCCGGTACTCCTCGACGGCGGTGCGCTTGGCGTAGCCGCCTTCGGTCACCACGAAGACGAAGGATCCCTCGGCCACCACGTTCATGGCGAGCAGTTCGTCATCCTCACGGAACTTCATGCCGGTCACGCCGGACGTGGCACGGCCCATGGGGCGGAGTGCGTCGTCGGTGGCCGTGAAGCGGATCGACTGGCCCTTGCGGGACACCAGCATGAGGTCGTCCGTTTCGGAAACCAGCTGGGCGGAGACCAGTTCATCCTCCTCCCGGAGGTTGATGGCAATGACACCGGCGGACCGGTTGGTGTCGTAGTCCTCCAGCCTGGTCTTTTTGACCAGGCCGCGCTTGGTGGCGAGCACCAGGTACGGCGCCTGCTGGTAGTCCGTCAGATCGAGCACCTGGGCTATGTGCTCGTCCGGCTGGAAGGCCAGCAGGTTTGCCACATGCTGCCCCTTGGTGTCGCGGCCGCCCTCGGCAAGTTCGTAGGCCTTGGCCCGGTAAACGCGCCCGAAGTTGGTGAAGAAGAGCAGCCAGTGGTGCGTGGTGGTCACGAAGAAGTGTTCCACCACGTCGTCGCCGCGCAGCTGGGCGCCCTTGATGCCCTTGCCGCCGCGCTGCTGCGAGCGGTAGTTGTCGCTCCGCGTGCGCTTGACGTAGCCGCCGCGGGTGATGGTGACCACCACTTCCTCTTCGGGAATGAGGTCTTCCATGGACATGTCGCCGTCGTAACCCATCAGGATCTGCGTGCGGCGGTCGTCCCCGTGCTTGGCAACGATCTCGGCGAGCTCCTCGCTGATGATCGAGCGCTGGCGTTCCTCCGAGCCGAGGATCGCATTGTATTCGGCGATCATCGCTTCGAGTTCGGTGTGCCGGTCCTGGATCTTCTGGCGTTCCAGGGCAGCGAGCCGGCGCAGCTGCATGTCCAGGATAGCGCGGGCCTGGGTCTCGTCGATGTCCAGCAGCTCCATGAGCCCGTCGCGTGCGGCCTCCGTGGTGCTGGACGCGCGGATCAGTGCGATGACCTCGTCCAGCATGTCCAGTGCCTTCAGGAGCGCACGCAGGATGTGCGCTTCTTCCTCGGCCTTGCGCAGGCGGTAGCGGGTGCGCCGGGCGATGACATCCAGCTGGTGGGTGACCCAGTGCCGGATGAAGGCATCGAGGCTCAGAGTGCGCGGCACTCCGTCCACGATCGCCAGCATGTTGGCGCCGAAGTTCTCCTGCAGCTGCGTGTGCTTGTAGAGGTTGTTCAGCACCACCTTGGCGACGGCGTCACGCTTCAGGACGATGACCAGGCGCTGGCCGGTGCGTCCGGACGTCTCGTCGCGGAGGTCCGCGATGCCCTGGACCTTGCCGTCCTTGACCAGTTCGGCGATCTTGATGGCCAGGTTGTCCGGGTTCGCCTGGTAGGGCAGCTCGGTGACGACGAGGCAGGTCCGTCCCTGCAGCTCCTCGACGTTGACGACGGCACGCATGGTGATGGAGCCGCGGCCCGTGCGGTAGGCGTCCTCGATGCCCTTGTGGCCCAGGATGGTGGCGCCGGTAGGGAAATCGGGTCCCTTGATGCGCTTGAGCAGTTCCTCGAGGAGCTGCTCACGGCTTGCGGTCGGGTTGGCCAGGTACCACTGGACGCCGTCGGCCACCTCGCGGAGGTTGTGCGGCGGGATGTTCGTGGCCATTCCGACGGCGATGCCGGAAGACCCGTTGACCAGCAGGTTGGGGAACCGGGCCGGGAGGATGGTGGGTTCCTGGTTCTTGCCGTCGTAGTTGTCCTGGAAGTCGACGGTTTCCTCGTCGATGTCACGGACCATCTCCATGGCGAGCGGTGCCATCTTGGTTTCCGTGTAACGCGGGGCGGCAGCGCCGTCGTTGCCGGGTGAACCGAAGTTGCCCTGGCCCAGCGCCAGCGGGTAGCGCATGGTCCAGTCCTGGATGAGGCGCACCAGCGCATCGTAGATCGCCGTATCACCGTGCGGGTGGTACTGGCCCATGACCTCGCCCACCACGCGGGCGCACTTGTTGAAGGCACGGTCCGGGCGGTAACCGCCGTCGAACATCGCGTAGAGCACGCGGCGGTGGACGGGCTTCAGTCCGTCACGGACGTCAGGAAGTGCACGGCCCACAATAACGGCCATCGCGTAGTCGAGGTAGGAGCGCTGCATCTCCGTCTGCAGGTCCACCTGCTCCACGCGGTCGATCAGCACGTCGCCCTCCAGCACCGGCTCCGTACCGTCCGGAGACTCGGCCGGGACCTCAGGTGTTTCGTCACTCATAGTCTGTATTTTCCGTTTCAGGTATATGTCAGTTCTGGAATATCAAGCAAGTAGCCGCTAGATATCCAGGAACCTGACGTCCTTGGCGTTCTGCTGGATGAAGTTTCGGCGGGACTCCACATCCTCGCCCATCAGCACGGCGAAGATCTGGTCGGCAGCTGCCGCGTCCTCCATGGTCACCTGCAGGAGGGTGCGCCGGTCCGGGTCCATGGTGGTGTCCCAGAGCTCGGTGTAGTCCATCTCGCCCAGACCCTTGTAGCGCTGGATGCCGTTTTCCTTCGGAATGCGGCGCCCTGCTGCCTGGCCGGAGACCAGGACGGCGTCACGCTCACGGTCGCTGTAAACGTAGTCGTGCGGTGCGTTGGACCACTTGATCCGGTACAGCGGCGGCTGGGCCAGGTAGACGTAGCCGTTCTCGATCAGCGGGCGCATGTACCGGAACAGCAGCGTCATCAGCAGGGTGGTGATGTGCTGGCCGTCAACGTCGGCATCGGCCATCAGCACGATCTTGTGATAGCGCAGTTTGCTGAGGTCAAAGTCCTCGCCGATGCCCGTGCCGAACGCGGTGATCATGGACTGGACCTCGTTGTTGCCGAGCGCCTTGTCCAGGCGCGCCCGCTCCACGTTCAGGATCTTGCCGCGCAGCGGCAGGATGGCCTGCGTCTCGGGGTTGCGTCCGCGCTTGGCCGACCCGCCTGCCGAGTCACCCTCAACCAGGTAGACCTCGCACTTCGAGGGGTCCTTGGAGGAGCAGTCGGAGAGCTTGCCCGGCATGCCGAAGGACTCCAGCGGGCTCTTGCGGCGTGCATTGTCGCGGGCCTTCCGCGCTGCCATGCGGGCCTGTGCAGCAGAGATGGCCTTGCGGATCACGTCACGTGCAGGGCCGGGGTTGCGCTCCAGCCAGTCACCCAGCTGGTCCGTGACCACGCGCTGGACGAAGCCCTTGACCTCGGAGTTGCCGAGCTTCGTTTTGGTCTGGCCCTCGAACTGCGGCTCGGACAACTTCACGGAGATGACAGCCGTCAGGCCTTCACGGATGTCGTCGCCCGTGAGGTTCTCTTCTTTTTCCTTGATGATGCTCTTCTCCCGCGCATAGCGGTTGATGAGCGAGGTCATCGCGGCGCGGAAACCCTCTTCGTGGGTGCCGCCCTCGTGGGTGTTGATGGTGTTCGCGTAGGTGTGGACGCTTTCGGAGTAGGCCGTGGTCCACTGCATTGCCATCTCGACGGCGATGTGCCGCTCGGTGTCCTCGGTCTCGAAGGCGATGACGTCCTCGTGGACCACATCCACCTTCTTGCTCGAGTTCAGGTGCTTGACGTAGTCAAGGAGACCTTCGTTGTACTGGTAGACCACCGTGCGGTGCCCGGCGAGGACCTCGCCCTCGGCCACCACGCCGTCCAAGTCAAGGTCACCGGCTTCGTCCGTGCCGGCTGCTGCCTGGCGCTCGTCCGTCAGGGTAATGCGCAGGCCCTTGTTGAGGAAGGCCATCTGCTGGAACCGGGCGCGGAGCGTCTCGAAGTCGAATTCCACGGATTCGAAGATGCCCGCGTCCGGGTAGAAGGTCTGGGTGGTGCCCGTCTCGGCGGTTTCCTCGCCCTGCACCAATTCGCCCTGGGGCTTGCCGCCGTCGGCAAAGGACATCCGCCAGACGTGGCCCTGCCTGCGGACCTCGGTGTTGACGCGGCTGGAGAGCGCGTTAACGACGGAGATACCCACGCCGTGGAGTCCGCCGGACACGGCGTAGCCACCGCCGCCGAACTTGCCGCCGGCGTGCAGGATGGTCATGACCACCTCGACGGTGGGCTTGCCCTCGGTGGGGTGGATGTCCACCGGGATGCCGCGGCCGTCGTCGACCACCTTGACGCCGCCGTCGGCCTGCAAAACAATCTCGATGTGGGTGCAGTAACCCGCCAGGGCCTCATCAACCGAGTTGTCCACCACTTCGTACACCAGGTGGTGCAGGCCGCGCAGCCCGGTGGAGCCGATGTACATGCCGGGCCGTTTCCGTACGGCCTCGAGGCCCTCAAGTACGGTAATGTCGCTGGCGCCGTACTCCCGCGGTGTGGCCGTCTCCGCCGGGTTGCCGGTGGTCACGGCGTCCTCCGTTGCGGGCTCCACTGCCTCGATGTCTGCATTGTCGTTAGCCACAGGCGCTTTCGACTCCTCTATGTTCGATGATGGCCGGCCTCCGCCCTTCGCCGAAGCAAAAGGCATCCGCCAAAAGGCACGTCACTGGCGGCACCCGCTACCCGGTTGACCGCGGAACCGCTCCCGCGCAGAAAGAAGCGCTGGAAAACGGACTCAGTCAACGTTTCACCGGCGCCCAGTTATCTAGGGGAATTCTATCGTGAAACGCGGTTGAAACCCGCATTGGCGGGGTGTGGGCGCAGGCCAATATGCCGCTGGCTGGCCATTGGCCCCGCCTGCAAGGCCCCAGCAGTCCCCGTTTTGGGGTCCTATACGGCCGACGGCGGTTTGAGCGCCCTGCACGCCGTTTCCGCTTTGTTCACGGAAGGCACAACCGGCGGGAGCTGAACCGACGGATTTGGCCAGCGCCGTCGCCGCTTTGCCGGGTCTATCCGTACGTATCCCGCGGGCCGCGCCCGTTGACGGTGCGTCCGCCCTTGCGCCAGTTCGGGGCGGCCGGGCCGAGCACCTGGATGCTCGTGACCACGCCGTCACCAAGTTCGGTGCGGAACTTCTCCAGCAGGCTCATGCTGAGCAGGCGGAGCTGCGTGGCCCAGGCCGTGGAGTCGCACCTGACGTGGAGGGTTGTGTCGGTGAAGCTTTCGGGCGTGCAGTGGGCGGCGATTTCCGGTCCCACCAGCGCCGGCCACTCTGCCATGACCGAGCCCACGGCCACCGGAGAGGTCCAGCCACGCTCGGCCACCAGCCGGCCCACGACTTTTCCCAGGCCCAGGGGGTCGCGTCCGGTGGAGTGAAACTGGCTGAAGCCCCGCGTTCCCTGCGCTGCGGTGCGAGGTTTTTGTCTGGCGCCTGCCGGCGGCGCTTTCCGGCGGATCTCGCCACGGGCCGCCGCCGCCTCCCGCATCCTGTTGAGTGCCGCCTGGGCAGCATCGATTTCATCGGGATCGCGGCCGGGCTGAAGACCGCCGTCCTTATCCCTGTTCATCGATTCCTCCCGGGATTACCTTCACCCGCCGGCCCGCCAGCTCGTCCGGAATGTCGGCGTCGACGGCGGCGGTCACCAGGACCTGCTCGGCGCCGGCGACTATTGCGGCCAGTTTACGCCGCCGCTGCACATCGAGTTCGGCGAAGACGTCGTCCAGGATGAGGATCGGCGCGGAGCCTCCAGTGCGGGCGTCGTCAAGCATGACGTAGTAGGACGCCAGCCGAAGGGACAGACACATGGACCAGGTTTCTCCGTGCGAGGCGTAGCCTTTGGCCGGGGCCTGGCCGAGCACGAGTTCCAGCTCGTCCCGGTGCGGGCCCACCAGCGAGATGCCCCGTTCGAGTTCCCTGCGGCGGGACGCCGCGAAGGCCTGCACGTAGCGTTCGGTGAGCTCTTCCACAGACAGCAAGCGGAGATCCTCTGCCGAATTCTCCGGCGCTGACGGTGACGCCGAAGCGCCGGCCGGCTCGCCGTCGTCGTCCATCATGTTTTGCAGTGTTGAACGGTAGAGCGCATCCGCGTCCTTGGAGCCATCAGTGAGCTGGGCGTATGCGTTGTTGAGGTGCGGCCGGATTCGCTCAACTAGCTCCAGCCTCGCGTGCAGCAGCTCCGCACCGGCGCGCGCCATGTGCTGGTCCCAGACATCGAGCGTGGCTTCGTGGCCGGCGGTGAATTTGCCGGCCCGTGCGGACTTGAGCAGCGCGTTGCGTTGTTTCAGCACCCTGTCATAGTCGCTGCGGGTGGCCGCGTGCCGCGGAATCAGGCTCACCAGGAGCTCGTCAAGGAACCGACGGCGGTTCGACGGATCGCCCTTGACCAGGGCCAGGTCCTCCGGGGCGAACAGGACCGTGTGGCAGATGCCCAGCAGGTCGCGAGCCCGGACGGGGTTGCTGCGGTTGATGCGTCCGCGGTTGGCCCGGCCGCCGTTGATTTCCAGCTCCAGGACGGTGGACTGTTCACCCCGGACCAGCTTCGCCCGGATCATGGCGCGCTCTGTGCCGAACCGCAGCAAGGGGCCGTCGGTGCTGACCCGGTGCGAGCTGAGGGTGGCCAGGTAGCCGATGGCCTCCATCAGGTTGGTCTTGCCGATTCCGTTGGAGCCGACCAGGACCGTGACGCCGGGCTCAAACCGGAGATCCACCTGGGCGTAGCTGCGGAAATCGGTCAGGGACAGGTGTTCTAGGTACACGCGCTCTTCAAATTCTCGGGAACCGCCGGCCCGGAAGCCCTACGGAACCCGGACAAGGAATTACTTGGCCGGACGGGTGGCATGACCGCCGAACTGGTGGCGAAGCGCGGACACCATCTTCATGGCGGGCGAGTTGTCCTCGCGCGAGGCGAAGCGCGCAAACAGCGCAGCAGTGATCGCGGGGGCCGGCACCGCATTGGCGATCGCCTCTTCCACGGTCCAGCGGCCTTCACCGGAGTCTTCGACGTAGTCGTCGATCGAAGCCAGTCCGGGATCCTCGTCCAGGGCTTTCACCATGAGGTCCAGCAGCCAGGACCGGACAACTGTTCCCTTCTGCCAGGCGCGGAACGTGCCGGGCAGGTCGGTGACGATTTCCTTGGCGGCGAGGAGTTCGTAGCCCTCGGCGTAGGCCTGCATCAGGCCGTACTCGATGCCGTTGTGCACCATCTTGGCGTAGTGGCCCGCGCCGACGGCGCCCACGTGGACGAAGCTGTCGGCGCGGTCGCCTTCCGGACGGAGTGCATCAAAGACCGGAAGCGCGCGTTCGATGTCCTCGGCGTCGCCGCCTGCCATGAGGCCGTAGCCGTTCTGCAGGCCCCAAACTCCGCCGGAGACGCCGCAGTCGGCGAAGCGGATTCCCTTTTCGGCCAGGGCAGCGGCGTGCTTCTGGTCCTCGGTGAACCGCGAGTTGCCGCCGTCGATCACCATGTCGCCGGGCTGCAGCTTCGCACTCAGCTCGGTGATGACGGCGTCGGTGATTTCACCGGCCGGGACCATGACCCAGATGAGTCGCGGCGCGGGAAGCGCGGCGATGAGTTCATCCGTGGAGGCCACATCGGTAACGTCCGGGTTGCGGTCGAAGCCCGTGACCTCGATCCCGCCCTTGCGCAGCCGTTCGCGCATGTTGAAACCCATTTTTCCAAGGCCGATCAGTCCGATGTGCACGGTAAGAACTCTTTTCTGCATTGGGTGACGGGTGGGCCCACGCCGCCAGGGTTCCCTGGCCGAGCTTGCGAGGGGAGGGTGGCGGTGGGGATTAGTTGGGCAGACGCACTGGCATCACGAGATAGCGGTAGTCGTCCTGATCTTCGCCGTCGATATCGTTCTGCGCGGTGATCATGGCGGGCTTCGGTGCCGTGGTGAACGAGAAGCGCACGAACTTGGTTTCAATCACGCTGAGGCCTTCAACCAGGTAGTGCGGGTTGAATGCCACCGTGATGTCATCGCCGGACAGCTGTGCCTCGAGCTCTTCGGATGCCTGGGCGTCCTCGCCCGTGCCGGCGTCGAGGTGCAGCTGTCCTTGGGTGAAGGCGAGCCGGACCGGGGTGTTGCGTTCCGCCACGAGGGAGACACGGCGGACGGCCTCCACCAGCTCCTGGGTCTGCACGGTGGCGTGGATCGGAGTGGAATCCGGGAACAGCGAGCGGATCTTGGGGTAATCGCCGTCGACCAGCAGCGACGTCGTGGTGCGGCCGCCGCTCTCAAAGCCGATGAGCCGGCTGTCGTCGTCGGCGATGGCCAGATTGATGTCCCCGCTGCCACCCAGAGTCTTGGCAACCTCGTTGAGTGTCTTGGCCTTGACCAAGGCACTGGTTGAGATTCCCGGGGTGACCGGCTTCCAGGGCACTTCCCGCATGGCAAGCCGATAACGGTCCGTGGCCAGGAGCGTGATGAGGTCGTCCTCGATCTCCATCCGCACGCCCGTGAGGATGGGAAGGGTGTCGTCTTTGCTGGCCGCAATGATCACCTGGGAAACAGCCTGGGCGAACGCGTCGCCGGCGACAGTTCCGGTGATGGTGGGCAGCGGAGGGAGAGGCGGGTATTCCGCCTCGGGCATGGTGGCCAGGTGGAAGCTGCTTCGGCGGCAGGTGAGGGTCACTTTGTTGCCGTCGGTTTCGATGTCCACCGGTGCCGAGGGCAGGCTGCGGCAAATGTCGGCCAGGAGCCTGCCGGAGACCAGGATGGTGCCTTCCTCCCTGATGTCGGCAGGAATCTCGAGCCTCGCTGAGGTTTCGTAATCGAAGCTGGACAGGCTAACGGTACCGGATTCGGCCTTGAGGAGGAGGCCGGAGAGCACCGGTACGGGCGGCCGCGGAGACAACGATCGGGCTGTCCATGTAACGGCTTCTGCCAGGACGTCCCGTTCGACTCTGAACTTCACGGAAGGGTGCCGCCTTTCATTGCTGCTGCCATTTTCTGAACGGGAACTCCCGAGGAGCCCACAAGACCATTGCCCCCGAATCCCGGAACCTGCATGGTCCGCGCATGGCCGACCTCAAACAGACCCAGGGATGGGAGCGCTGCAGACAGCTTAGCCGGAACAACAAGAATTTCCCCATCCCCGTCTGTGATGCCGGCTCTGCCGGCGTTCGGGCTGCCGATGCTTTGGCCGGTGCGGAAGGTCCGGGAACGAGATTGTTGTTTGAGGGATTTCAATTTTTTGGGATTAGTAGTGTTAATAACTGCTGTGGAAACTGTGGATAACCCCGTTCTCCGGCTCGGATCCGCGGTTAAGCCCTGTTCATGGACTGTGGGTTCGGCGTGTTTTAAACAGGCTGTGGATGGGGACAAAATTTTTGGCCTGTTTCGGTGATCCACAGACGCCTTAAGGGTTTTAAGCCCATTAACCGCGGTTGTCCCCTTAACTGTCCACAGGGTTATCCACACGCACCTGTTAATAAGGTTAAGAACCCCGGATCAGGAGTCGCGCTGCTGCTGCTTGATCCGGTTGGTGAGCTCGGTGACCTGGTTGTAAATCACACGTCGCTCGGCCATGAGTTCACGGATCTTGCGGTCGGCGTGGATCACGGTGGTGTGGTCGCGGCCGCCGAGCTCCTGGCCGATCTTGGGAAGTGACATGTCGGTCAGCTCACGGCACAGGTACATGGCGATCTGCCGTGCGGTCACCAGCGTGCGGGTCCGGGACTTGCTGCAGAGCTCCTCCATGCTGAGTTTGAAGTACTCCGCGGTCTGCTGCAGGATCTGGCTCGAGGTGATTTCCTGGGCGCCGTCGTCGGTGATGAGGTCCTTGAGCACCATCTCCGCGAGGGCAACGTCCACCGGCTGGCGGTTGAGGCTGGCGAACGCGGTGACGCGGATGAGCGCGCCTTCGAGTTCGCGGATGTTGCTGGCGATCTTCGAAGCGATGTACTCCAGCGCGTCGTCCGGGGCGGAGAGGCCTTCGCTGAGGGCCTTCTTCCGGAGAATGGCGATGCGGGTTTCCAGTTCGGGCGGCTGGATGTCCGTCAGCAGGCCCCACTCGAAGCGGGATTTCATCCGGTCCTCGAACCCTGCGAGCAGCTTGGGCGGCTGGTCCGAGGTGATGACCACCTGCTTGTTGTTGTTGTGCAGCGAGTTGAACGTGTGGAAGAACTCCTCCAGCGTCCGGTCCTTGCCGGCCAGGAACTGGATGTCATCGATCAGAAGGACGTCCACGTTGCGGTACGTCGTCTTGAAGCTCGCGCCTTCGTCGTCACGGATCGAGTTGATGAAGTCGTTGGTGAATTCCTCGGAGTTGACGTACCGGACGCGGATGCCGCTGTAGAGGCGGCGGGCGTAGTGGCCGATGGCGTGCAGCAGGTGCGTCTTGCCCAGACCCGAGTCTCCGTAGATGAACAGCGGGTTGTAGGCCTTTGCGGGGGCTTCCGCCACAGCGACGGCCGCGGCATGGGCGAACCGGTTCGAGGATCCGATCACGAAGGTGTCGAAAACGTACTTGGGGTTGAGGCGGCCGAATTCATGCGAGGTGCTCGGGAGCATGGGCTGCGGCTTCTGCTCGATTGAGGGATCGTTTGCGAGGGAAAGCTCGACGGCGGGTTCGGGCTCCTCGTGGATGGGAACCAGATCGGTGTCAACGTCGATCGCGCAGCGGATGTCGTCAGAGAAGACGTTGCGGAGCGCGTCATCGAGGGCGTCTTTGACCTGGGTCTGGAGCACTTCCCGGGTCAGTTCGTTGGGCACAGCGACGAGAAGGGTGGAACCGATGAGGCCCTGGGCCTGCGCGAGGATGACAAAGCCGCGTTGCCGGGGCGAGACGCGGTCGTCCTGTTCGAGAAGGTTCACCACGCGCCGCCAGGAACTTCCGACAGTGTTGGCGTGGTTGGCTTCGTCTACTGTCATCAAATTTGGTTCCTCAAAGCTTGCTGTCTGCATTACATGCAGCCGCAAGCGTGAACCAGGGTGCTGGCCCGGCTTAATCCACAGGGTTATGCACAGTCCGTGGATAATCGGCTACTGAGACACTCTAGGGGATGAAAAGCCTAGAAGATAGCTGGGAAGTGCCTTGTGGATAATTACACCGTTGTGGTTCGAAAACGGCGGTAGTGAGCCGCTTCATCCACAGGTTGGGGACCCCGTTAGCCACAGCTGGGGAAACACGCGGGGTGGCCTGCTGGTTTGACTCCCCATAGCGTTTTGCCCTACCGTTGTGGAGTCCTTTGTGCCTGCTTTGTGAACCCATTTTGGACTTCCGGACGCTCCGCGTGTTTCGGGAAATCACGGGAAGCAGACACATACAAAACTTAGCGTCGGCCAGTTCTTCCCCTTACTGATCGGGTGGGCGCACCTTTGATCCACTGGAGTAACTAACGTGAGCAAGCGGACTTTTCAGCCGAATAACCGCCGTCGGGCCAAGAAGCACGGCTTCCGCCTTCGTATGCGCACCCGTGCCGGCCGCGCCATCCTGGCCGCCCGCCGTGGCAAGGGCCGCACCGAACTGTCGGCCTAAATACTGACTTGTCGGTCTTCTTCCTTTTGCGAGATTAGCGGTGCTTGCCACCCGGAACCGCCTGAGGACTTCAACCGATTTTTCAACAACTGTACGTTCCGGCGTCCGCAATGGACGCCGGAACGTAGTGTTATATACGGCAACTATTGGAGCCGACGAACCCAGCCGCATCGGCTTCATCGTGTCCAAAGCTGTCGGGAACGCTGTTGCCAGGAACCTCGTTAAGAGGAGACTTAGAGAAGCCGGCGCTGTCTCGCTGCGTGAGTACGGTACCGGATTCGCTATTGTGGTGCGTGCTTTGCCCGCTTCTGCAACAGCCAGCTGGGATGAGCTCCTGGCGGACTACAACGCCGCCTTGGAAAACACCATGAGGCGGCTGGCTGGCCGCCTTCCGGCGGTGACCGGAAAACGGCCGGCTGGAACGCAACCGGACGCAACAACACAGGAAGGGACACAGCGTGCTTGACCCGACTGCCGCCGTCGTCCGTTCCCCCAAGTCCGCAGCTGCGGCCGCGGGCCGATTCCTTTGGAACCTGCCCCGCAACATCCTTATTCTTCTGCTCCTGGCCTACCGCAAGGTGGTTTCGCCCTTGTACGGCCAGGTTTGCCGCTTTTTTCCCTCCTGCTCGGCGTATGCGCTTGAAGCAGTCACCGTCCACGGCGCCGTCAAGGGCAGCTGGCTCGCGGCCAGGCGCCTGGCGCGCTGCCACCCGTGGAACGCCGGTGGCGTGGACCATGTCCCCGCCGGCCACCGGGAATGGCCTGAAAACCGGACCCCCAGAATTGTTGTGCTGAATAACCCGGACAAGTACCTGGCTGCTCAGACTGATGGAGAAGGCCGCGCTGCGGCCTGACGAATAGGGAATCGTATGGACTTCTTTGGAACAATCATGGCGCCGTTCAAATGGCTGGTCTCAGTCATTATGGTCGGCTTCCATGACGGCTTGAGCTTCATCGGCCTGCCGGCCGCGAACGGCTGGACGTGGACGCTGTCCATCATTGGACTGGTTCTGGTTATCCGTGCCGCCCTGATCCCCGTGTTCGTCAAGCAGATCAAGGCCCAGCGCGGAATGCAGCTGCTGCAGCCGGACCTGAAGAAGATGCAGGACAAGTACAAGGGCAAGACCGACCAGCTTTCGCGCCAGGCCATGGCGCAGGAGCAGATGGCCCTGTACAAGAAGCACGGCACCAACCCGTTCTCCGCCTGCCTCCCGATGCTGATCCAGATGCCGTTCTTCTTCGCGCTGTTCCAGGTGCTTTCCGGCATCAGCTCCGCCAAGGCGGGTGGCCAGGGCATCGGTGCCATGAGTCCTGAGCAGGTCAAGCAGTTCGACGAGTCCAGCATCTTCGGTGCACCGCTCTCCGCGACCCTGCTCCACGGCACGCCAGTGGGCGGCAACGTCGTGGCGGTTTGGATCCTCTCCATCGTGATGATCCTGGCCATGACGGCCTCGCAGTTCATCACGCAGAAGCAGATCATGGCTAAGAACATGTCCGAAGAGGCCATGGCCAGCCCGTTCATGCGCCAGCAGAAGATGATGCTGTACATCCTGCCCATCGTCTTCGGTGTGGGCGGCATCAACTTCCCCATCGGTGTCCTGATCTACTGGACCACGACCAACCTGTGGACCATGGGCCAGCAGTTCTTTGTCATCCGACGCATGCCGACGCCGGGGTCCCCCGCCGCCAAGGCCCTCGCCGAGCGCCGTGCCGCCAAGGGCCTTCCGGCTCTTCCCATCCTGGGCGGCAAGAAGGCCGACGCCGAAACGGAAGCAGCTGCCGCCGCTGCGGTTGCGCAGGCCCGGACGCAGCGCACCCAGCCACAACGTAAGAACAGGAAGAAGAAGTAATGTCTGTTGAGAGCTCTGAACACGCACTTTCCGCTGACGCCAGCGAAGACCAGGAATCCGTTGCCGGCACCGTGAATGCGGGCAAGGGCACGTCGGCAAGCCGCCTCGAAGAGGAAGGCGACGTAGCTGCCGACTACCTTGAGGAACTGCTCGACATTGCCGATATCGACGGCGACATTGACATTGAGGTCCGCAACGGACGCACGTACATCTCGATCGTGACCGAGGAAGAATCCGCCGGGCTCGAGAGCCTCGTGGGACACGACGGCGAGGTTCTGGAGGCCCTTCAGGAACTCACCCGGCTCTCCGTGCTGTCCGCGACGGAGAACCGCTCACGGTTGGTTCTCGACATCAACGGCTACCGGAAGGAGCGCGCGGGCCATCTGCAGAAGATCGCTGAGGACGCCGTCGCTTCCGTCAAGGAAACCGGCGAGGCTGTCGCCCTGGAGCCCATGAGCGCCTACGAACGAAAGATCGTCCACGACGCCGTTGCTGATCTTGGGTTCGTCAGCGAGTCCGAGGGCGAGGGTGCCGGCCGGCACATCGTCGTTTCCGCCGACTGAACCGTTGGCTGACTTACTGATGGTTGAAATGACGGCAGCTGAGCGCCAAGCGGCGGAGAAGATCTTCGGAGACCGCCTGGGCCTCGCTGAACGGTATGTCGAGCACCTGGCCACGTCCGGGACCGAGCGCGGACTCATCGGTCCCCGGGAGATCCCCAGGCTCTGGGGACGCCATGTCCTGAACTGTGCGGTCATCGAAAGTGAAATTCCCCAGGGCAGCCACGTGGCTGACGTCGGAAGCGGTGCCGGCCTGCCGGGCCTTTGCCTTGCCATTGCCCGCCCTGACCTCGAGCTGACCCTCATCGAGCCACTGGAACGCCGGGTGATCTGGCTGCAGGAGGTGGTTGATGACCTCGGCTTGAGCAACGTCACCGTCATGCGCACCCGTGCCGAGCTCGCCGTCGGAATGGTAACGGCCGACGTCGTGACCGCCCGTGCGGTATCAGCGCTGAGCAACCTTGCAGGCCTGACCATTCCGCTGCTCGGGGGCGCGGGCGAAGTTGTTGCCATCAAGGGCCGCAGCGCCGCCGACGAGATCGAGAAGGCAAGCAAGGTCATCCGCAAGCTTGGCGGCGTCGAGACATCGGTGGTCACCGTTGGCCAAAACCTGCTCGAGGAACCCACCACGGTGGTGCGGATCGTAGTTAAGAAGACCCAAAAGAGCGCCTAGCACCGCAAGGTGCCGCGGGTCCTTAGGCTGTAGCGGTTAGGCTAGAGAACGGCAGTGAAGGCCGAACGAGAGTGAGTGTGTCCCAGTGACCAGTAGCGAAACCTCCACGCAGCGGATCCCCCCGTTCGTGTCCTTGGGGTCGGCGCGGGCCTTTGGCGTATCGCCGGTCGCTACGACAGTAAGTCAATTCAATCCGGTTGCAGGAACCAGCGCTCAGAAGGTTTCACGTGAAACCGCGGCCCGCGGAAATGTCCTGGACACCCTGGATGACTCAAGTCCGATCGCCCGTGAACTCGCGCACGAGAACAGGCGGCGGGAGCGGCTGCTCGGCCGCACCCTGCCGAAGCCTGAGAAGACACGAATCTTCACAGTTTCAAACCAAAAAGGTGGTGTGGGGAAAACCACCACAACTGTCAACATCGCTGCGGCGCTGGCGGCTGCAGGCCTGAACGTCCTGGTCATCGACATCGACCCGCAGGGCAACGCGTCCACGGCTTTGGGCATTGAGCACCATGCCGACGTCGACAGCATCTACGATGTCCTGATCAACGATGTGGCGCTCGAGGACGTAGTGGCGCAGTGCCCTGACATCAGCAACCTCATCTGCGCCCCGGCCACCATCCACCTGGCCGGCGCTGAAATTGAACTGGTTTCCCTGGTGGCGCGGGAGCAGCGCCTCCGCCGTGCCATCGACGTCTACGCCAAAGCCCGGCAGAAGAAGGGCGAGCAGCGGCTGGACTATATCTTCATCGACTGCCCGCCCAGCCTGGGACTGCTGACCGTCAACGCCTTCTGCGCGGCCAGCGAGGTACTCATCCCCATCCAGTGCGAATACTATGCACTCGAAGGACTGAGCCAGCTGCTGAAGAACATCGAGATGATCCAGAAGCACCTGAACGCTGACCTGGAAGTTTCCACCATTCTCTTGACCATGTACGACGGGCGGACCAACCTGGCCGCCCAGGTCGCAGCCGAAGTCCGGCAGCACTTCCCGGACCAGGTCCTTGATGCTGTGGTGCCCCGCTCCGTGCGGATCTCCGAGGCACCGAGCTACCAGCAGACGGTCATGACCTACGACCCATCCTCCAGCGGCGCGTTGTCCTACCTGGAAGCCGCAGCGGAAATCGCTGAGCGTTAGAATTTTCCAAACACAGCAACAGCCGGAGCCCGGCATGGCCGGGCTCTTCCGATGGAGGGAATCATCCATGAGCGATAAGCGACGCGGGCTCGGTCGCGGTCTTGGCGCACTCATTCCAAGTTCCGCTTCCGCAGGCGCTTCGGGTAACGGAGCAGCTCCGTCGCGCCCTGTGGATCTCTTCTTCCCGGAGGCGCGGAAGACGGCTGAACCGGTTCCGGCTGCTGAGCCGGACAAGCCTGTCCTCGATGACGCCCCCGCACGCCGGTCCGGCCGGAAGTCTTCGGCTCCGGGCTCGGCTGAGGCGCCAGCTGAGGCTGCCGCCGGTCCGGACGCGAAGACGGCTTCGGATGGAACGAAGGCCTCGTCCGCCAAGTCCGCTGCTTCGGTTAAGGACGCCGCGGCCAAGCCCGCGGCTTCGGATCAGGATGCCGGGAAGTCCGGTGGCGTTCGCCCGGAATCACCCGCCGTGGCTGAGACGGCGGGTGATGATGCTTCGGCCGAAAATGCCGCCGTCGGGCGGAATGCAAAGTCTGCTGCCGTTTTGGACAACGACGTCGAACTCGTCGAGGTGCCCGGCGTCCGCTTTGCCGAGATCCCGGTCACGGACATCCATCCCAACCGCAAACAGCCGCGTACCGTCTTCGATGAGGACGACATGGCGGAGCTTGTTCACTCGGTTCGCGAAATAGGCGTTCTCCAGCCAATCGTGGTGCGTACTTCAACCGAAACGGGTGGAGAGCCGTACGAACTGGTGATGGGTGAACGTCGCTGGCGTGCGGTACAGGCTGCTGGCCTGCCCACGATCCCGGCGATCGTCCGGGATACGACGGACGACGACCTGCTCCGCGACGCACTTCTGGAGAACCTGCACCGCAGCCAGCTCAACCCGCTCGAGGAGGCTGCGGCGTACCAGCAGCTCCTGGAGGACTTCGGCACGACGCACGAGCAGTTGGCCGACCGGATTGGCCGTTCACGCCCACAGGTGTCGAACACCCTCCGCCTGTTGAAGCTGCCACCGCTGGTGCAGCGTCGTGTCGCTGCCAATGTGCTTTCGGCCGGCCATGCCCGCGCACTCCTGTCCCTCCCCGATGCTGCGTCCATGGAGCGTTTGGCCCAGAAGATCGTGGCTGAGGGCATGTCGGTTCGCGCCACGGAGGAAGCGGTCACCTTGCACCGTGAGCCTGCGACGCCGGCCAAGAACAACATCCCCCGCCCGGGGGCACGTCATGAGCGGCTGGACTACCTGGCCTCCTCGCTCTCGGACAGGCTCGACACCAACGTGAAGATCTCGCTCGGCGCGCGCAAGGGCCGTGTCAGCATCGAGTTCGCCAGCGTGGAGGATCTCAACCGCATCATGGACGTCCTCGCACCAGGATCAGACAACTAAAGAATCAGTCGAAGATCAGGGCCCGCTCATACGAACGGGCCCTTTTCGTTTAAGACGGTTGAATGTTGGTTTCATGAGGACGGGGCAACGCTGTACATTCGGCACGTTGGCTACTGATTCTGTATTGGCTTCATCGGGGTGGTAGATGTCGCGGGCTGAGATGCATGATGCACCTGCCAGATACGATTGGATGCCGTGTTTGGCCCTTCTCCGCCGCGACCCGGGTTTATCGCAGGGACTTTGGTTCGTTCTTGCTTTTAGAAGGAGACAGGAGCCGTACGACGGCCTGAGAGCCTTCAAACGTCTACGGTGTCTCGTTTCCCGCCCTCATGGCGCGGTCTGGATCTGTGGCGCTCCGGTCTCTTCTGGAGAGGATCCGAGATGGCACTGTGGGGTTGTTTGAGCTTAGGGTGGACGGCCGCTCCAGGTCGCTGTGCTACCGCAGGGGCCCTTCTCGCCGCGACTTGGGCTGCGCGCAAGGTCGGGCCGGTATGTCGATGCTGCCCATCAGCTTCAGGCGTGCATGGTAGTGAGTGTCCGTTTCACGTGGAACCACCGCCATGAACCTCGGTCAGTTCACGGATTCTGACGCTCACGGAATCCCACGTGCCCCGATGTGTGGCTTCCGTATGCGGGTGATTGGCTTGCATGGGCCGTACGGGCGGTTCTGGGCTTCTCCGAACGGTCACCGGGGCCGCGCCTGCGAGCCGCTACCAGCTGAACGAGCGTGGTAGGAAGTGATGCATGGCCATTCGGGCGGACGGCACGACTGCGTTGGACGTGATGAATGGCTCTCCCCGGCCAGCACTGCCCCTGCACGGGCCTAGGCGTTTCACGTGAAACCCGCCGACGAGCCGACGGATGCCGCCCATGCTACGCGACAGGACTCTCCCGGGCCGGTGGTTTCAGTGAAACAAGCGACGCGGCGCGATAATCTTCGACGCTGGGCGATGATCTATCACCGCGTGAAGTCCGGTGTGCCCGTCTATGGTTCATGTCCAGCCTGGCAGAACCGGGTGCCTGGCAGAACCGCGTAGTGGCCTGAGATGTTCGGCCGATACCCGATCCGGTTCCTGTCCGCTGGAGCGTGGTTGTCCTTGCCAGTGGCAAACAACAATCTGCACTGGGTCATGCCCAGGGCTGCAGAACCGAATGGCCTGCCGCTGGCTCACTGAAAGGTGCCGGATCCGGAACCTGCTCCAGGGCCACGCCTGCGCGGGCACAGGGACCCATCGCCGATGCGAGCTGAATGGGTACTGGGCGTGCAGAGTGTCTTGGCGTCCGCAGGTGGCCCGTGACTTGCCCGGCGCCGCAGGCAATCTCGCTTGGCTCGTGGCATGGAGAGAGGAAACTCCGGCTAATACCGGAGCAGCCCGGTGGGGCTGCCAAGTCTGTCCACGATGGTCGTCACAGCTCACTGCTGAATCAGGTCACCGGGCCGTCGGCGGTCCCGCCGGGACCCCTAGCGGCACCTGGTCCCCTATCGTGCAGGCTGCTTCGTTGCCGGTCATGGCGTGTGTTGGGAGTGGGTGGGTTGGCACGTACAAGACCTTGGACACGCATACGAGTGCGGGGACTTGTCTGGACTGGTGCAACTAGGCTTCAATCCTTGCTGACTCTCCGGGCTGCACCCCTAGCCGACCCTGTTTTTGGAGAAACGTCTTTGGCATCTGGCAGTCTTGTACGTTCCCGCCAGCAGATGACTCTTATGGCCTCAGTGTCTCCGTTCGCGCCAGCTGCGAACACCGTCATGTAGCTTCGTGGCTCCTTGGATCATGTCGGTTGGTGTTGAGAGTAACTGGCTGGATCGAGCGACGGCGGTTTCTTTGGACACCCGCGCCTATCGCTGCCAAGGTTTCACGTGAAACGGCGCGCTGGAGCACTTGCCGTTGGCGCTCGAGTGCACGTGCCCCGAGGTGACCTTCGCTGGTTCGGCACGACCTGTGGAGTCGTTCACTTCAAACCTCTCCCTGCGGAAACGTACCGGCGACTCCAACGTTGGACTGCGTGGCTGAGGATACCCTGCCTCTCCCCCGCTGCCGGTCTTGTCGTCCCTCATAGTATCGAAGGCCGCCGTCGCCAAGGACACTTAGACGACCTGGCCAAATCGAAGTCGTCAGGCGTTCCGCCACCCGCGTCCGCAAGTTGGCCACTGAGCACCGCTGACTCCCTCACGCGCGAGCTCGGCTGGATCTGGACGATGCTTCCCAATGTCCGGACTGGCTAGGCCCCGGCACTTGAGGGCCTCGACCCGGCAAGTCGAGATGGTGATAAACCGGTGGATAAGCCTGTGGATAAACCTGTGGGTAAAGTTGAGGGTGTCCGCCGCATCACGTCCCTGTGATTGGTGTCCGCGGTCCAGGATGAAGCGATCGAAGCGCGGACCGCCCCCGCCGGCTTCCGAGCGTTTCACGTGAAACCGTGAGGGAAGATCCGCTCGCGACTTTCGGACGTGCAATGCGCTTGTTTCGATACGCCAAATCTAGCGAATACGGTTTCCGGAAACGTGGTATCAAGCACTGTTCAGTGAGCTGCGGCGCGCCTCCTCGCTTCAGCAACTCGGCGGCGAGGCTGGGTGTCTTGATTCTGCAGCCGGCGCCACAAAGGTCTCGAGCCGAGAGAAGTGTCACAGGCCTGGACCGCTCGAGTTTCAGCTGTGGATAACCCGGTGGATAACCCTGTGGATTCGACTGTGGATAACACTGTGAATAATGTCATGTCTTGTCCCAGCAAAACGTCGCATGAACACCACCCCTTGGTGAGATGCGCTCGTTCCAGGGGTCGTGAAATGCACTGCCCGGGATGCGAACCGAACGCGGCTAGCGGACGGCGAAGCACCATCGTTTAGTCCGACTGGCGGTACAAACCCCCGTGCCGGCATACCGGTGTGCAGAAATGGCTTGTCGCCTTGATGAAGGAGGAAGGATACTTTGGGCCGTCTTCCGAGTCCCCAATTCACCTGCACCGCTTCTGCGGCCGCTGCCGTTTTGATGTGCAGCACCCGGGTTCATAGGTGGCCCTGATGGCGAGGGCAGTTGGGAAGCTTCGAATACGCAGGCTGGCCGGACTTATCTACGGGTGCGGTGCAGCACCTAACACGTTGCAGCTGCTGCATGGGCTGTACACCATCACCATCACATCGTGGAGTACTCTGATTCGAGACTCGCACCGCTCCTTGTGTTTCGTGTGAGCCTGGCACTTCGTGCGGGCCGTTCGAGGCAGGCACTAGCTGTCATGTGGCCTCCATTTTCGGTCTCGACCGCCGCGTTGTTGAGAGGCCACCATCCGGTTGTCTCCTGGCGACACTATGCAGTGCGCTGCTTAGATCAGTGCCAAGTCGAGGGGTAGTGGATGAATGGACCGCTGCTATTTATGGTGGCTACATCAAAGAGGCCCAGTAGAGCCGCCCTCAGCAACACCCGCCAACTTGTCGACCAGCCGAAATCCTGGGACGCTGACGCTGCCTGTCGCCATCATGTCGGTATGTCTGATGAGCTGGTGGCGCTGGCCTGATGTGAATTTACTGTCCTCTTCATCTGGGTTATTTCACTGCACCGGAACCTGGCCTATCCGGCCCTCGACGATCGAGGGATCGAAATGAGGGTCTTCGTGGAGATTGACTCCAGGGGTAGGCGCGGGCAGAGTATCGGCAGGAGTGTGGCCGCCGAGCGGTGTAGTTCCGCCGGATCGCGACAAGGTGCTGTCAGTCTTCGTGCACAGGCGGTAACGACACCAAGTCTTGGCGCGTCCTCGCGTCCTGTTCTTTCAGTGATTCCGCGAGCACCTCAGTGCAGCAGATATTAAGATTACTGAGCTTATTGCGCCTGCTTATGACGGGACGAGCGCATTGCCATTCGCTACTGTGCCGGGACATTGAAAGGATGCTTAGCAACTCGGTGTCGTTGATGCATCGCATGTACTCATCGCGTCGGACCTTTCGGTTTCACGTGAAACACGCCGCCTGCCGCCCGGGACTCCGTGAACGGCGGAGCGGCGGCGTGGGATCCCTTGGGCTGTAGCCATCCGTGGGGAAATGCGACTTGGTGACCGTCCAAGGACCGGCGCGCAGGGCGGTGCGCTGCTGGACGTGGAACCCCTGTGCGCAGCAGAGGCAAGATACTGTCCCCTAGATTTGGCACGTTGGTCTCGTGGTAACGGGCGAGCCTGGCGCGGGGCGCTAGGGCGTTCTTCCTTGAACGCGCGGCGGCACTTGGATGCCGATAGTGGCGGCGACCAACCTCCGTACCGCCCAGACTTGCCTGGATCCAGGACGCTGCTGGATCCTTTCACTGGGGCGTACGGATCGCAGCAGCGTAGTCGCGAGTGGCGGCGAAGTGAATTGTCCTACGACCGCTGCCGCGTGGGCGCGGACGGCGAGCCGTTTCACGTGAAACATGATTCCGCCACGCTGAGGCAGCGCGACTGCGCCTTCCGATGCATCCGCAGGGCTGTTTCACGTGAAACATAGCCGCTAGGCAGCAATGTCGGCCGGTTAGTGACGTCGGCTGCCGAATAAGGTGAATGCGAAAGCGCTGGCCGTTGGCTGAACGACCGTATCCTGGCCGCGGGTAAACGTCGCCTCACTCGGGTGATACAAAAGGGGAATCCAGCCCGCTAGTACGTCCTCAGAGGACAAACGCGCGACTATGGGCCGCCCCAGAGTGGGCCCGTGACAGGCAGCGTTCCCATCGGTAGCAAAGACGCTGATCCCTCAGATAATGTTCCCGGGAAGTCGCGCCAACAAACATCCGAGGATTTCTCCCCCTTCTGATACGTAAGAACCCCCGGTCGCCCGCATGCCGAAGCACACGGCGTATGCCAGATGTCTTCTCCGCTAGGCCGTTTAGTCGTGTGGGCAGGCGCTGCATGGGCATGATCGCTGGGAGGGTGCGCGACTGGATCTTCAGGACAGTGGGATCGTCTTGATTTTCATGGCGGCATTCTCGGCCTGTCCTGTCCTGTCCTGCCGGTCTTGGCGTGTTGCTGGGCGCCTGCAGGCTCTTGTGTGTGGGTATCCTTCCATTCGTCGATCAGCAGCATCTGGGCTTCGGCGCCCCATATTCGATAGATGCTGCCCGTCGTGGAATGCGATGAGAGAATTTCGGGATGGGTTGGCCCGCTATGACTGAGTGGCTAGTCATTTTCCGCGTCCATACAGGTACTTGGGCCGCGTACGTTCAACAGGGGGCTGAGCGGGCGCTGGCTTCAGCAACTGAGGCCATTGGGTGCGTTCCCCAGGCACTTGGGCTCTCTATGGAGTGCAAGCTTTCGATGGATCTGGTACCGGACCAGAACCGGCTGTCCTGCAGTTGCGGTTATCCGGCCGATCTTGGCGGAAACGGGGCGCACTATTCGGATTCAGTTGCTTTACGGGTGGGGTGATCGATTCATTGAAGTGGGTCTGCGCCGAACGGCAGCATTCGCGTCGTGAGTAAACACAAGTACCGTCTGCAGTGCAATCGGATCCGCACGTTCCCTGAACCTGGCTGCCGTTCGGGCCACGGCCGAGCAACTTAGCGCGAGTCGTGTTTCACGTGAAACCGCTGCCAGCACGGGGTGCAGTATTTATCGGGAGCCCCTTGCCGCGATCCGTTCCTGGGAGGTATCGCTGAATGACCCTAACCCCCTTTCCCTGCGTGAGGGATGCCGAGAATGGAGAGCGGGACCTCGCGATGTGTACCGATGCAGGCTGGTCCAAGTATCGCGATACCTAGCCGCGCAAGAAGACCTGCAACCGTCCGCTAGTGTGAACATCACGGCGCGAAAAGTGCAGTCTAGGGGCGAGGCCCCTGATGCAGACCAATGGCGGCCGCAGTTTCACGTGAAACATCCACAGACGCTGGACCGCGCCATCGTCATTACCCGGGAAGCCGCAGGATGAGTGGTTTTCCGGGCACGTTCATCTGCGGAAACGTTCACGCCCCGCGACTGCGATGACCCACAGGGCACGTGGCGCAGCCAGCCGGCGTCTGAAGTCCGCTGGGCAAGAATGCCCCGTGTATGTAACCGATACGAGTGTTTTGCAGTCACATCCAAGGCCGAGCGAAGTGGCGGGCTGCCCGCCCCGGAAGGGCGAATGCGAAAAGGTGGCCACCACTCCCCTGGGAGTGATGACCACCTTCGTGGATCTGCTGCAGGCGGCGCCCGTCAGGTTTCCCCTTCAGACTCGGTGCACCTAGGACAGAACGTCCGCGAATTCCTTCTCGAAGAACTGCTTGGGCTTGGCGCCGATGACCGTGCTCTTGACTTCGCCGCCCTGGAACAGGTAGACGGCAGGGATGGAGGTGATGCCGTACTCTGCTGCGATGGCAGGGTTGTCATCAACATTCACCTTGACGACGTTGACCTTCTCGCCGTACTCCACCGAGATCTCGTCCAGGATGGGTCCCAGCTTCCGGCACGGACCGCACCATTCGGCCCAGAAATCAACAATTACCGGCTTGTCGGCGGCGAGGACGTCAGTGCTGAAACTTGCGTCAGTTACATCTTTTGCGTTGCTCATAACCCTTGTCTTTCTCTTCGAATGGATTTCAGCGCCGGTCAGGCGTGAAGGTCTGCGAGGTAGTGCTCGACGTCGATCGCGGCGACACAACCGGAGCCGGATGCAGTAATCGCCTGGCGGTAGGTGGGGTCCACGACGTCGCCGGCCGCGAACACACCCTTGATGCTGGTGCGGGAGCTGCGGCCCTCGACTGCGATGGTGCCGGCGTCCGTGATCTCAAGGCTGTCCTTGACGAGCTCGGTGCGGGGATCGTTACCGATGGCCACGAAAACTCCGGTCACTGCCAGCTCCGACTCGGTGCCGTCGACCAGGTTCTTGAGCTTCAGGCCGGTGACCCTGTCTCCGCCGAGAACGTCCTCGACGGCGCTGTTCCACACGAAGTTGATCTTCTCGTGGGCCTGTGCGCGGTCACCCATGATCTTGGAAGCCTTCAGCGTGTCGCGGCGGTGCACCACGGTGACGGACTTGGCGAACTTGGTCAGGAAGAGTGCTTCCTCCATGGCCGAGTCGCCGCCACCGATTACTGCAATGTCCTGGTCCTTGAAGAAGAAACCGTCGCAGGTTGCACACCAGCTGACACCGTGGCCGGAAAGCCGCTTTTCGTTGGCCAGGCCGAGCTCGCGGTACGCGGAGCCGGTGGACAGAATGATGGCGCGCGCGCGGAAGGTCTCCCCCGTCGCGATCGTGACAGTCTTGATGTCGCCCTCGAGGTCCAGGGCGGTGACGTCCTCGAACTGGATCTCGGTGCCGAAGCGGGCAGCCTGCTTTTCGAAGTTCTCCATCAGGTCCGGGCCCATGATGCCTTCCGGGAAGCCCGGGTAGTTCTCGACATCCGTGGTGTTCATGAGCTCACCGCCCGCAGTGACGGAGCCAGCCAGAAGCAGGGGCTTCAGGTTGGCGCGGGCCGTGTATACGGCGGCCGTGTAGCCAGCGGGGCCGGAGCCGACGATGATGACATCACGTACTTCTGACGCGCTGTTTTCTGCGGTGCTCACTGAACGGTGAACCTCTTCCTTTGTCGATGCGCCAGCCTTCCGGCCGGCCACATGGCACAACTGATTGGCAGTGTGGAATATTCCAAACGTGTTTGGAGGCAGGCAAAAACGCCCGTGCCTGCACGGACCCACCGCCACGGGACTTTCCACAAGGGTACCGCCTCCGGCAGCCCAGGGGCATGCCGGTTACGGCCCCGAGGAAAGTGACATCCGGACGGCAGCGGCCCCTACTGGACCTTGATTACTGGACCTTGATCTCCGCCAGCCGCAGGCCATACCCAAAGCGCGTCTTCGGAGCGGCGAGCTTGGGCAGGTTCTTGATCGAGATGATGACGTACTGGGCGGTCACCGGTTCGGCCAGCGGCATGGTGAGGTCAGGCGACGTGAAGCTGTTGGTACCCACCTGCTTCGCCCCGTCCAGTGAGGGCCGGTCGTTGGTGTAGACCGTGATGCTTCCGCCAGAGGCACCCAACTGGTTCAGGGTGATCGAGGAGACCTGTGACGGGTTCTTGAGCTTCACAACCAGCGGGACACCCTCGGGTGCAAGGCCGCCCCAGTCGTCGGTGGCAAACTCCATGTCTGACCAGTAGCTCGCCGCGTTTCCGTCAAACGCCTTGCCGAGGTCGCCGTCGTACGTCGACGCGAAATCAAAGTTGCCCTGACGGGTGATCCCTTCAATGGCCGGCGGCCCTGCGGCCGGAGCGGTGCTCTTGGTGGGCGTTCCGCTGCTCGGTTGGGTGGCGGCCGACGGCGGTGCGCTGGCTCCGGGGGTCGCTTCCGATTGTGGGGCACTCTTGAAGAGGCTGCCGAGGTTGGTCACGGCAAAGATGAGTCCGACGATCAGGACAGCGGCGAGGAGGCCACCAACAAGCCACCGCATGGAACGGGGCTCCTTCTGCGGCTCGTCGTCTTCGTCGTCGTAATAGTCGGCAGCGGGAGCGGCGCCGGTGCGGGGAACGGAAGGGAAGTTGCCTGCACGCCGGTCTTGCTCGTGCGTCTCGCTGTCGTCGTCGTCGTACGCGTCTTCGGGGGCGTAGTCGTAGTCGTTCTCGGACCACAGCGACACCTTGGACGAGTTGTGGCCGTCCCCGGAGGCTCCGGCGGCGGCAGCTGCACTGACAGCTCCGGTGGCGGCACCTGCGGCGGCAGCACCGCGTGCGCCGTTTCCGGAACGGTTGGCGTCGCGCTGCAGGAGTGCCTGCTCAACGTTGTCGTGCTGGACGGTTGCGTGGCCACCTGTCTGCTCGTGGCCGTTATCCGCCTGGATCGGCTGCGGTGCGGTGGTCTCCGGGACGTCCTGCCTGTTGTTGCGGGAAGCGGCAGCACCAGCAGCGGCACCGGCGGAAGCCGCACCGGCGGCCGCAGCCGCGGGACGGGCGGCCGGAAGCGGCGGGACGACGGGGGCCTTCCGCACCGGAGCTGTGGGTGCCTGCTGTGCAGGAGCCTGCTGCCCGCGACCCAGCGGACCTGCCGAGCCGGCGGCGGGGCTTGGTGCAGTGGCAGGATACTGCCCGCTGTGCCCGGACTGGCCTTCGCCGTAGTTGATGTAACCGGCTTCGACCTCGTCGTCTTCGTCGTAGGTCTCGGGTTCGTGGGAGCGGGCCTGGCCGAAGATCTCGCTGCCCAGGGTGTCCGTGAAGAACGGCTCCACGTAGGGCGGGTTGGAGGCAACCACAAGGTCCAGCAGGTCCGCGGCGGAAGTGTGGTTGGTGATCAGGTAGGTTGTGGCATCGCTGACTCCGAGGTCAAGGATCTGCACGTTCCCCGGGCGCTCCCCCGTGGCCACTTCGCGGGCGCTCTGGGCCACCTGGTCGGCGTTGTGCGGGCCTGCCACCAGGATGCTGACCGGGCGGTTCAGCACCTGGTCCACACCGTCCAGCACCAGATCCTGGTCATGTGAGCTCAGCACTGTGGCCGTGACC
Organism: Arthrobacter sp. NPDC056727; assembly: GCF_042790555.1. NCBI lineage: Bacteria > Bacillati > Actinomycetota > Actinomycetes > Micrococcales > Micrococcaceae > Arthrobacter > Arthrobacter sp. NPDC056727. Next base: position 148,005 of record NZ_JBHTZA010000007.1, read on the forward strand.
TTGTAGCGGCCGCCAAGTACTGATCCGACATCGATCGGGTGGGACACGTGTTCCTCCTAGCCTGTCCGGGAATTGCTTCTGGCCCTGGCGACTGCATCGCCAGGGTGGCCTCCGGCGCGCCGGCGGACCCTTGGTCTGCAACTACCCTTGTTCCCCTCGATCCTAGCCGATGCTGTGCAACGGCCGCGGAAGACGGGGCTGGCCGACTCCCGTGCGGACTACTTTTTCCTTCTCCGCCGCGACGGGAAATGCGGGTTCTGGCCGGGGGTTCCCTGGTAGGTCCGGCGGCCGGGAAGCGGGATCTCCCCCCGGAGGGAATTCCTACGTGCCGTCCCGGGGACGTCCTCCTCCGGAAGGTAAGTGACGCCGTCGTACTCCTCCGGCTGGGGCGCAGGCCCGGCACGGAAGGAGGCGGAATCAAACTCGCCGGATATCCGCGGAATCAGGCCGGTATCGGAAGAGACTGTGGCGCGTTCCGGCGTCGGACGCCCCCGAAGAGCGGTGCCGGCGGAAGCGGCAGCCGGAGGCCCGGCCTTCGCTGCCGCAGAGGGAACAGCACCGGAACCGCGGCCCAGCCGGCCCAGCAAGGGCCGCAGCAGGTCGCGCAGCTCGGTGACCTTGAACAGCTTCAGCAGCAGCAGGTACGCAGCCAGCATCACGGGGCCGACGACGACGATGGTCACCAAAGCGGCTGGCCGGCTGCTCCAGGCGAAGCCGACCGGGCTGTAGCTGCCCATGAACCACAGCGCCCCCACACCGGCAACTGCCGAGCCGAGCGCGGCGTACCCCATGCGGATGTAGGAATTGATGATCCGGGGACCGTCCAGGTGCCCCAGCAGGCGGCGCAGGAAGATGGCCGAGACGATCACCGAGAGGATGTTTCCGCCGGTGTAAAGGACGGCGATGGCGAAAATGATGTGGTCGAACGGCAGGAACTGGATGAAGAACGCGGCAACCACGTTCACCAGGGCCAGCACCAGCTGGATGTAGAACGGCGTGCGGGCGTCCTCGTTGGCGTAGAAGACCCGCGACATCATGAAGTTGGCGCTCATGAACGGGGTGCTGAGCGCCAGGATGGTGAGGGTCTGCGCCAGCATCACGCCGTCCGTGCGGGCACCGCCGGAGAAGAACATGCCCAGCGGCCCGGCCAGGGCGAACAGAGCCAGGGCTCCGAACACCGTGGCCACCGCCATGGTCCGCAGGCCGTGGGACAGGGCCTCGCGGAGCTCCGCGCGGTTCCCGTCCTGCGAGGCCCGGGTCATCCGGTTGAACAGCACCGTGGCCAGGGAGAGCGCAATGATGGAGTGCGGCAGCAGGTACAGCTGGCTCGCCACTTCCAGGACCGCGTTACCCGGAAGCATGTCACCGGCGGCGTCTCCTGCCTCCTTCAGCCGAAGCCGTTCGGCGCCGGGGATGGTGGCGATGCGCATGACGTACAGGAACGCGAGTTGGCCGACGGCGGCCGTCAGGAGCGTCCATACGCTCAGTCTGGCGGCATGGCCGAGGCCCACACCGCGCCAGCCAAAGCGCGGGCGGAGTCCCAGCTTCAGCCGGAAGACGGGGATCAGGAGGATGGCGGTCTGGGAGACGACGCCGATGGTGGAGAACCCGGCGACGAAGAAGGTCTGGGTTGCCCCCCAGTTATCCAGCGAATGCGCGTTGACGTTGTTGGCGCCGAAGATCCAGATGAACATGCCGAGGCCTGCGATGGCCACGATGTTGTTCAGGATGGGTGCCCACATGGCCGGGCCGAAAGCCCCGTTGGCATTGAGGACCTGGGTCAGCAGCGCGTACAGGCCATAGAAGAAAATCTGCGGCAAACACCAGAAGGCGAAGGCCACCGCCAGGGCCTTCTGCTGCGGCGAGTAGCCCTGCGTGGTGAGTTCGATGACCGCCGGCGCGAACAGGGTGACCAGCAGGGTCAGGGACAGGAGCACCAGGACTGCCAGCGTGAGCAGCCTGCTGATGTAGTCCGCTCCCCTGTCCGGTGCCTTGCTGGCCTTGATGATCTGCGGCACCAGCACGGCATTGAAGACACCGCCGGCCACCAGCAGGAAGATCAGGTTGGGCAGGTTGTTGGCGTTGATGAATGTGTCATTGACAGTCGAGCCCAGGCCCAGCGCCGCGCCCAGCATCCAGGTCTTGCCGAACCCGAGCACACGGGAGACGAGTGTCCCTGCAGCCATGATGGCGCTGGAACGGGCCTCGCCGGGCTGGGCGGCACTTGAGGCGGCCTCGCTGGCAGGCGTCACACCGGGCGATGTTTCGCCCGGCTGTGAGGGCTGGTCGGAGGACGGATTGACTGCTGACATCGTCTTCATCGTCTCACCCGGGTGCCGATATTGCGGCACGCATGGGGGCACCAGGCAGGCATTGCCGGACGGTCAGAGGTGCTCGGGAAGGACTTCGCGTGCCAGGTCGGCGATGCGGCGTTCATTGGGAAACGAAAGCTTGCGGGCAAGCTCGTGGATGGGAACCCAGGCAACATCAACCGCTTCCTTGTCAGGATCGTTTTCGATGGTGAGTTCACCGCCGGTGGCCCGCAGCAGGTAGTGGTGCACGGTTTTGTGCACGCGGTGTCCGCTCACGGTGAACCAGTAATCGATGCTGCCCAGCGGGGCCAGGATGTCACCGTCGATGCCAGTCTCCTCGGCGATCTCACGGACCGCGGCTTCCTCGTTGTTCTCCCGGCCCTCCGGGTGCCCCTTGGGCAGGCACCACTCCAGCCGTCCGCCCCTATTAAGGCGGGCAATAATCGCTACCCTCAGTTCGTCGTCGGACGTGTCCACCACCACGCCACCGGCGGAAACCTCCTCCACCGTGGGGAGGGAGGCCGGGGCCGAGTGCGGTGCAGGCGCGACGTGGGCACCGATTGCCGACGGCAACGGTGGGTTCGTCCTCCTGCCGGGAGCGCTCGGTACTGGATGGGCCATGCAGTCCACTCTAACGACTCTTGCCCCGCCGTGATGACCGGGACATGGCTTGCAGGTGGACTGCATGTGACGGGCCTGACCGGAGCCGTCGCACAATGACGGGATTTGGTGCGGTGGAGCTTGGTTTTCTGACAAGCTTAAGTAACTATGGCGCACGCACATCAAAAGACTGATCTTCACACCGTCGACTTCCAGGTGGACCCGGTGGTCCTGGAGCTCGGGCAGCGGTTCGTGGATGCCGGTCATGAGCTGTCGCTCGTCGGCGGACCGGTCCGGGACCTCTTCCTGGGCCGCACTTCCCCCGATCTCGATTTCACGACGGACGCGACGCCGGACCAGACCGTGGCGCTGATCAAGAAGTGGGCGGACAACTTCTGGGAGATCGGCCGCGCCTTCGGAACGATCGGCATGCGCAAGGCCGGCTTCCAGATCGAAATCACCACCTACCGCGCCGAAGCCTACGACCCCGAATCCCGGAAGCCCGTGGTGGCCTTCGGGTCCTCCCTCACGGACGACCTGCTGCGCCGCGACTTCACCATCAACGCCATGGCCCTGCGGCTGCCCTCGATGGAACTGGTGGACCCCTTCGGCGGAGTCCGCGACCTCCACGCCTCCGTGCTGGCCACCCCCGGTGCCCCCGAAGCTTCTTTCTCCGATGATCCGCTGCGGATGATGCGGGCGGCCAGGTTCGCGTCCCAGCTGGGTGTGGCTGTCCGGGATGACGTCCGCGTTGCCATGACCCGGATGGCGGAGCGCATCAGCATCATCTCGGCCGAACGCGTCCGCGACGAGCTGGTCAAGCTCGTCAGCGGGCGGCACCCGCGGGTGGGCATCGACCTGCTCGTGGACACCGGCCTCGCCGAGTTCGTGCTGCCCGAGGTGTCCGCGCTCCGGCTGGAATCGGACGAGCACCACCGCCACAAGGACGTCTACCAGCACTCCCTGCAGGTCCTGGAGCAGGCGGCCGCCCTGGAGACTGATTCCGACGGCGCCGTTCCCGGCCCGGATTTTGTGCTGCGGTTTGCGGCACTGATGCACGACGTCGGGAAGCCGGCTACGCGCCGGTTCGAACCGGGCGGCGCGGTCAGCTTCCGCCACCACGACATGGTCGGAGCCAAGCTGACCACCAAGCGGATGAAGACGCTGCGCTTCGACAACGACACCATCAAGGCCGTTGCCCGGCTCGTGGAGCTCCACATGCGCTTCTACGGCTACGGGGATGCCGGCTGGACCGATTCAGCCGTGCGGCGCTACGTCACCGACGCCGGTCCCCTGCTGGAGCGCCTGCACCGCCTGACCCGCTCCGACGTCACCACGCGGAACCAGCGCAAGGCCGACCGGCTGTCGTTCGCCTACGACGACCTCGAAGCCAGGATCGGGGCCCTGCGCGAGCAGGAATCCTTGGACGCGGTCCGGCCCGACCTGAACGGCGCACAGATCATGGCGGTGCTGGACCTCAAGCCCGGACCCGTCGTGGGCAGGGCCTACAAGTTCCTGCTGGAGGAACGGATGGAAAACGGCCCGCTCGAGCTGGCCGATGCGGAGTCCCGGCTTCGGGCCTGGTGGGCCGAGCAGCCCGAGTCCGCCGCTCCTTCTCCTGACTCTGCCGTATCTCCGGCTGCTCCAGCCTCTCCCGCCGACGTCGAATCTTCCCTAACTGAGGAGTCCAAGTGAACGCCGCCAACATCGCCCGCCCCCAGCTCTGGATCCTGCGGCACGGTGAAACCGAATGGTCCAAGAGCGGCCAGTACACCGGGCTGACGGACCTGCCCCTGACGGTGGAGGGCGAACAGCAGGCGGTGGAGGCGCGCAGGATCCTGGACACCGTCGACTTCGACCTGGTCCTGACCTCCCCGCTGCGCCGTGCCCGCCGGACCGCGGAACTCGCTGGTTTCCCCGACGCCGTCCACGAGCCTCTGGCCGTGGAATGGGACTACGGCGACTACGAGGGCATCAGCTCCGACCTGATCCGCAAGGACAACCCCGACTACCTCATCTGGACGCACGGCGTTCCCAACGGCGAGAAGCTGGAGGATGTGGCTGCGCGGGCAGACAAGATCATTGCCCGGGTCCTGGAGTCCGGGCTGGACAACGTCCTGATCGTGGCCCACGGGCACTTTTCCCGCATCCTCACCGCCCGCTGGCTCGAACTCGACCCTGCTGAGGGGCGCCATTTCCTTCTTGGAACAGCCAAAGTCTGCACCCTCGGCTGGGACAAAAGGACACCTGTGATTCTCCGCTGGGGCCTGTAAAAGGATCTTTTTCAATTTATTTTCAGAATTATTCTGGGAATATGTAGTCAGCACCGTCATTCCTGGTGTACTTTTATTCCTGACCCCAGAGCGATCTGCCGGGGTCACGGCGCACGTTGTCCGGCCAGTCAGCCGGCACCGGCAGAGCAGAAAAGGAGGTTGGGAAAATGATTACTTTGACTAGCGGATGGAAGATGACCATCACCGCGTTTCCGGCCTTCGCTGCTGAACTGCGCCCTCTTCACGGACTCGCCCGAGCCTGATTCTCCTGCCGGCCCCGCATCTAGCGGGAGGCCTCGCAGGACATCGGCAGACGGTTCTGCCTCTTTCTCAGACACTCTGATTTAGAAGCTCTGGCCCCGGCGGTCTGACGCCCGACGCAGCGACCACCCGGTTGCGCAGCTCCCCCATAATTCGGAACCCTGCTTCCTGTTGGGGCTGCCGCACTGCCGTACCGTGGGCCAATTACCGCTTTTGCGGGTTCCATTTCCTTGCCGGGTATTTCTTTGCCCTTTTCGCAGCCATTTATTTGCACGCTCGAATGGCGCTAATAGGCATGCCCAAATTCTCTTCATTATTTTCTGAAAGGAGGTGAATTTTCATGCTCCGTAAACTCCAGGAAGTTTTCTCCGGCCGCGGATCCAGCGATGCCGACCTTGAATCCGGCCGTACACCTGCAATGAGCCAGCAGCCACAGTTCGACGGTCAGCTGCTCGATCAGAAACGGGAGGACGTCTACGTACTCATGCATCAGCAGGTCAGCAGCCTGCGCTGAACGGCGCTGGACCCACCGGTAAGCTCGAGACCATGCAGGAGACACAGCCGCCGCCCGATCGAAAGCTCGTGCGCCTGGTGGTGCCGAGCCGCAGCGACAGGCTCCTGCGGAACTTCACCGAGCTTATCGGCGGGCCTCTGGGCCAGCGGTCAGCCCCGGGCGTTGTCGCGCCCGGCTTCTTCACGGTGGAGCGCGTACTGATCATCCTGACCGTGCTCGCTGCCTTGGCCGCCGTCGCCATCAAGGACTACTGCCGGGTGAACGGCTGGGAGACGCCGTCACAGTTCTACTCGACCTGCTATTCGGACTTCCCTGAGCTGTTCCGGAACAGGGGCCTCGGCGACGGGGCCTTTCCGTTTCTCACGCCGGGCGCCCTTTTCGAGTATCCGGTCCTGATGGGCCTGATTGCCGGCGTAACGGCACGGCTGGTGCCTGGCGAGGGGGTCACGGATGCCCGGATCCTCGGCTACTTCGATGTCAATGCCACCCTGATCGCCGCCGTGTGGATTGTCACCGTGCTGGCCACGGCCCGCATGACCCGGCGGCGGCCCTGGGACGCTGCCATGGTGGCCCTGGCGCCCGGGATCGTCTTCTCGGGCGTGATCAACTGGGACATGTGGGCGGTGGCCATGCTGGCCCTCGGCATGTACTTCCTCTCCCGCGAGCGGCTGGTGCTGGCCGGCATCCTGATTGGTTTGGGGACCGCCACCAAGCTCTACCCCGTCCTGGTTTTCGGCGCCATCTTCCTGCTGGCCGTCCGTACCGGCAAGATCCGGTCCTTCGTTGTTCCTGCTGCGTCGGCAGTCCTGGCGTGGCTGGCCGTGAACCTCCCCATTGCCGCCCGGGACCCGGTCGGTTGGAAGTACTTCTTCGAGTTCACGCAGGACCGCCCCGCCGGCTACAGCTCGCCGTGGTTTGCCTACAACCTGGTGGCGGGGCGGGTGCACTGGACGCTCCTCACGCCGGAGGCCATCAACACGCTGGCCCTGAACGTGTTCCTGCTCGCTTGCGTCCTCATTGCGGTCCTGGCTTTGACTGCCCCGCAGCGGCCGCGGATTGCGCAGCTGACCTTCCTGATCGTGGCTGCCTTCATCCTCACCAACAAGGTCTACTCGCCCCAGTTTGTCCTGTGGCTCGTGCCGCTGCTGGCCCTTGCCCGGCCCAGATGGCGCGACTTCCTGATCTGGCAGGGCATTGAGGGGCTGCACTGGGCAGCCATCTGGATGTATCTTGGCCAAGTGACCAGCGGTGGCGTCTCACAGCACAACATCGACATGCCGTACTACGTGCTGGCCATCGCCGCACATATGCTCGCAACTGCATATCTCATGGTGCGGGTTGCGTGGGACATCTGGGACCCCCGCTTCGACCCCATCCGGCGGCATGCGATGGACGACCCCCACGGCGGCCCCTTCAACCACGCACCTGACAGGCTGCGGATCGATCTTTTCCGCCCCTCCGCGTCCCTGGTCCCCTGGCGGACGGTCGCCCGCGATGCCTGACGTCGCCGTCGTTGGTTCCGGCCCCAACGGACTCGCTGCCGCCGTCGTCATGGCGCGGGCGGGCCTGAAGGTCCACGTGTATGAGGCCGCGGACCAGCTCGGCGGGGGATCCCGGACCTCTGAGGTCATCGAGAAAGGGCACTGGCATGACGTCTGCTCGGCCGTGCACCCCATGGCACTTGCCTCGCCCTTTTTTAAGGCGTTCGAACTTCCCCGACGGGTGGACCTGAAGCTTCCGCCGGTTCAGTTCGGGTCCCCGCTGGACGGTGGCCGTTCGGCCCTGGCCTACCGTTCACTCGACCGGACCGCCGATGAGCTGGGCAGGGACGGCCGTGCCTACCGCAGGCTCCTCGCTCCCCTGGTGCGGCATGTCGATGGCGTCGTCCAAACCACGTCCGACCAGCTGCTGCGGGTTCCCGGCGATCCGCTGGCCGCTGCCCTTCTGGGACTGCGGACCCTTGAGCAGGGTTCGCCGATGTGGAACTGGCGCTTCCGGGAGGACAGGGCACCCGCACTGGTCAGCGGTGTTGCGGCCCACGTCGTGGGGCGCCTGCCCTCACTGTCCGGGGCGGGAGCAGGCCTCCTGCTGAACGCTTTGGCGCACAGCGGCGGCTGGCCCATTCCGGTGGGCGGCTCGTCCGCGATCGCCGATGCGATGGCTAAGGACATCGAAGCCCGCGGCGGCGTGCTGCAGACGGGTTTCCGCGTCACGTCGCTGGCCGAGCTGGAACCGGCGAGGGCCGTGCTGCTGGACGTGGCGCCTCCTGCCCTTGCCCGCATCGCCGGCAGCCGCCTGCCCGATTCCTACCGCCGTGAACTGGAGTCCTTCCGGTTCGGCAACGGCGCCTGCAAAGTGGACTTCATCCTGTCCGGGCCCGTGCCGTGGAGCGCCGCGGGACTGGCAGACGCCGGAACGGTGCACGTTGGCGGCACACGGAAGGAGATGGCGGAGGCGGAGCGTGCCGTGTCCCAGGGCCGGCACCCGGAGCGGCCCTACGTCCTGGTTTCGCAGCCGTCCGTGGTCGATCCGGGCCGGGCGCCGAAGGGCAGGCACATCCTCTGGTCCTACTGCCATGTGCCGGCGGGGTCCACGGTGGACATGGGCCAGGCCGTCATGGACCAGCTGGAACGTTTCGCGCCCGGATTCCGTGACCTCGTTGTGCAGCACAAGGTCACGACGGCGGCAGAGCTGGCCGCCTACAACGAGAACTACGTCGGCGGCGACTTCAGCGCCGGCCTCCTTGATCCCCGGGGACTGGTGCAGCGGCCGGTCGTCTCTCCCGTGCCCTGGCGAACGCCCGCACGCGGCGTTTACCTGTGTTCCTCCTCGACGCCGCCCGGTCCCGGCGTCACCGGCATGCCCGGGTTCCGTGCAGCGACATATGCTTTGAAGGACATATTCGGGCTCGGGGTCCCGGCACTCGGGCTCTAGCGCGGATACTTTCACCAGCGCGAAGGGATCCCTGGGCCCATCGTGTCCGTGACCGTTTCGTGGCGCGTTTCTTGACCCGCGCCGGGCAGCGGCCGGGGGATAATAACGCGGTGGGGAACACTAAAAAACTTTCACTTGTCCTTGCCGGTCTCATACTCAGCGGTTCACTAGTAGCCTGCGACGACGGCCGCGGCGGCGCGGAAACGGCAGCCAAGCAGCTGGCCTCCGCCGTTGCCGGCCTGGACCTCCGTCCCGTCGCCTTCGACGGGCGCGATTCGACGGTGGCCAACGACCAGCTCAACCAGGTCTTCAAGGCACTGACGCCGGCCAAGCCGACGGTGGAGGCGGGAGAGCTGACGCTCGACGGCGACACCGCCCGGTTCCCGCTGAACTACAGCTGGAAGATTTCCACCGGCGAGTGGAAGTACACCGTCTCGGCCGACCTCCGGAAATCCGGCGATAAATGGCTTACCGTCTGGTCGCCCGGGATGCTGGTGCCGAACCTGGCGGAGGGGGAGGTCCTCAGTAAGTCCATACAGTCGCCACCCCGGGCCGACATCCTCGGTGCCGGCAACCAGAAGCTTGTTACCTTGCGCCCGGTGGTCAACGTGGGCATCGACAAGCCCCAGCTGGGCGGTGCCGACGCCGCAGATTCCGCGACGAAGCTCGCGAAGCTGGTGGGCGTGGATCCCGCGGCCTACGTGCAGCAGGTGGAGGCCTCCGGCGCGGAAGCGTTTGTCCCCGCCATCACTCTGCGCAACACCAGCGACCGCACCGTGACCGACGCCGAGATCGAGGCCATCCCGGGCGGCAGGGCCATCCCTGACGAACTGCCGCTGGCACCGACGCGGAACTTCGCCCGGCCCGTCCTGGGCACGGTGGGCGAGGCCAGCGCAGAGCAGATTGAGAAGTCCAAAGGCACCCTGTCCGCCGGGGACGTCATCGGCACGGGCGGGCTCCAGCAGCAGTACGACGCCCAGCTCCGCGGCACGGCCGGCACCGTGGTCCGCGTGCAGCGTGCGGACCTGACCCGGGAAGAGATCCAGTCCGCACCGACCGACCCGCGGCGCACAGTCTTCGAGGTTCAGGCAGTTCCCGGCAAGCCGCTGCAGACCACCCTGGACACGAAGCTGCAGCAGCTCGCCGAGGACACCCTTGCGGACATCAAGCCGGCGGCGGCCATCGTGGCCCTCCGGCCGTCCACGGGAGCCGTGCTCGCTGCCGCGTCCGGGCCCGGAAGCAACGGCTACAACACGGCGATGCTCGGCCAGTACGCACCGGGGTCCACTTTCAAGGTGGTGGACTCACTCGCCATGATCCGCAACGGCTTCACACCCGACTCCACGGTCGAATGCACGCCCACGCTCACCGTGGACGGCAGGAAATTCAAGAACGCCGAGGGCTACCCCAAGGACTCCCTCGGATCCGTGACCCTGCGTGATGCCTTCGCCCACTCCTGCAACACCGCCTTCATCGCCGCCCGTGACAAGGTGACGCAGGCCCAGCTGGAATCGGCTGCCACGTCCCTCGGGGTGGCAGTGGAGGCCCCGAAGCTGGGAGCCGAGGCGTTCCTTGGCTCCGTTCCCGGCGAAGCCGAAGGCACCGAGCATGCCGCTTCCATGATCGGCCAGGGCAGGGTGCTCTTGTCCCCGCTGGCGGCCGCGGTCATGGCAGGCTCGGTGGCGAAGGGCGCACCCGTGTCCCCGGTCCTGGTGCAGGAGAGCGCTCCCGCGGCGCCGTCGGCCGGCCCGGTGCCGACGGCGGAAGGTTCCGCACCGTCGTCGACCGTCACAGCCGAAGCCCCCGCGAAAGCCGCCCAGACCCCGGTCACCAAAGCGGAGGCCGCGTCCCTCTCGGATATGATGCGCGCAGTGGTCACATCCGGCCACGCGGGATTCCTGGCCGAGGTCCCGGGTGAACCCGTGGGCGCCAAGACCGGAACCGCAGAGTTCGGCAACGCCAATCCGCCCAAGACGCACGCCTGGATCATTGCCGTGCACGGCGACCTGGCAGTGGCCGTGTTCGTCGAGGACGGCGGGCTCGGCGCCACCACCTCGGGCCCGCTCCTGAAGAAGTTCCTGACCGCCGCCGGCTGACCTCACGCTTCCTCCCCCACGCTGGAGTTTTTGTACACGTATCGCGACTTTGGGGCCCATTTGGGGCCATTATCTGTACAAAAACTCCAGAGTGCGGGGCGTGGGAGAATTACCCGGTGGCCCATATTGACGTTTCCGGCATCGACTACTTCCTCTCCGACGGCACCCAGCTGCTCAACGGGGTGACCTTCAAGGTCCCGGACGGCACCAAAACGGCGCTCATCGGACCCAACGGAACGGGCAAAACCACGCTGTTCCGCATCATCGCCGGCGACATCACGCCAGACGAAGGCGTGATCGGACGCTCCGGCAACATGGGCATCATGCGCCAGTTCGTGGGCCAGGTCCGCGACGACTCCACGGTCCGCGACCTCCTGGTGTCCGCGGCACCTCCTGCATTGGCGGATGCTGCGCGCGCCGTGGACGAGGCGGAGCTCGCCATGCTGGAGCACGACGACGAGCCAAGCCAGATGCGCTACGCCCAGGCGATCGTCGACTGGGGAGACGCCGGCGGGTACGACGTCGAGACTGTCTGGGACGAGGTCTGCATGGCCGCGCTGGGACTGCCGTTCGACCGCGCCCAGCACCGCCGCGCGTCAACCCTTTCCGGCGGCGAGCAGAAGCGGCTGGTGCTGGAGGCGCTTTTTGCCGGTCCCGACGAACTGCTGCTCCTCGACGAGCCGGACAACTACCTTGACGTTCCGGGCAAGCGCTGGCTTGAGGACAGGCTCAACGAATCGAAGAAAACAGTCCTCTTCATCAGCCACGACCGTGAGCTGCTGAACAATGCCGCCGGCCGCATCGTCACCCTCGAGCCGGGCATCAACGGCGCCGGGGCATGGATCCACGGCGGCGGCTTCGGCTCCTACGTCGAGGCACGGGCGGACCGGAACGCGCGCTTCGAGGAGCTCCGCAAGCGCTGGGACGAGGAGCATGCCAAGCTCAAGGAACTCGTCAACATGTACAAGAACAAGGCTGCCTTCCGCTCCGACATGGCCAACCGCTACCACGCAGCCCAGACCCGGCTGGCCAAGTTCCTCGAGGCCGGGCCGCCGGAAGCGCTGCCGATTGAGCAGAACGTCCAGATGCGGCTCAAGGGCGGGCGCACCGCCAAGCGCGCCATCGTGGCCGAAAAGCTGGAGCTCACCGGCCTGATGAAGGCCTTCTCTACCGAGATCTGGTTCGGGGACCGGGTGGGCGTGCTGGGCTCGAACGGCTCCGGCAAGTCGCACTTCCTGCGGCTGCTCGCCACCGGCGGCACCGATCCGGAGCGCGAACACCTTCCCGTGTCCGACGTCGAAATCGCCGAAGTGCCCCACGAAGGCACCGTGAAACTCGGCGCCCGCATCCGGCCCGGATTCTTTGCCCAGACTCACGTCCGGCCCGACCTTATGAACCGGACACTGCTGGACATCCTGCACCGCGGTGACGAGCACCGTTCCGGCCTTGGCCGCGAGGCCGCTGCCGGTGCACTCGACGGCTACGGGCTGGCCGGCCAGTCGGAACAGAAGTACGAGTCGCTGTCCGGTGGCCAGCAGGCCCGGTTCCAGATCCTGCTGCTGCAGCTCTCCGGGGCCACCCTGCTCCTGCTCGACGAGCCCACTGACAACCTCGACCTCCACTCGGCCGAGGCGCTGGAGCGGGCGATCGACCACTTCGAGGGCACAGTCCTGGCCGTCACGCACGACCGCTGGTTTTCCCGGACCTTCGACCGCTTCCTGGTCTTCGGCTCCGACGGCAAGGTGTACGAGTCCGCCGAGCCCGTCTGGGACGAGAAGCGGGTTGAGCGCGCCCGCTGACCGGGCTCAACGGCGCTTGGGTTCGGCGCGGGCAACCGGCGGGCACCTGCACTGGCTAGAGTTGTCGAATGACCTCAACCCAGCAGCTCGCCGACCGGCAGGTCTCTGCCGCCGCCATCGCCACGTTCATCATTTTCGGCGCCAACGGCCTGGTCTTTGCGAGCTGGGCGGCCCGCATTCCGGCCGTTACGGAGATACTGGGGATATCGTCAGGGCAGATGGGCACGCTGCTGCTGTGCACCGCAGTCGGCTCGCTGATCGCGCTTCCCACCGCCGGGCACGTCATCAACCGGATCGGCACCGCCAACACGGTCCGGGCCAGCGGCTTCCTGGCCGCCCTGGCGGGTGTGGGCATCGCCGCGTCGCTGCTCGCCGAATCGGTGCCCGGAACCGCCGTCGGGCTCTTCTTCTTCGGCATCGGCATCGGGCTGTGCGACGTTTCCCAGAACGTTGAGGGGGCCGACGTCGAGCACCGGCTCCGCAAGACGGTGATGCCCAAGTTCCACGCGGCTTTCAGCGGCGGCGCCTTCCTGGGTGCACTGATCGGGGCCGGCCTCTCGGGACTCGGCGTGGGCCTGCCGCAGCACCTGCTGGTCATCGCCGCCTCCGTGGCCGTCCTGACCTTCGTGGTCCCCCGGTATTTCCTCCCCCACACCGCACCCGAACAGACCGCCGACGGCGAAGCCAAGGCGGCGCGGGGACCCTCGGCCTGGCGGGACCTTCGTACCCTGCTGATCGGCGTGGTGGTCCTGGGGGCCACGCTGACCGAAGGGGCAGGCAACGACTGGATCGCCAAGGCGTCCGTGGATGGCCTGGGAACCTCCGAGGCAACCGGAGCCTTGCTCTTCGCCCTCTTCGTGCTGGCCATGACCACCATGCGGTTCTTCGGCGGCGGCGTCATCGACAAGTACGGCCGGGTGGCCGTCCTGAGGGGGAGCATGGCGGCCGCCGCAGCCGGCCTGGCCCTGTTCGTGTTCGCCGGAAACCTCTGGCTGGCCGCCGTGGGAGCCGCGCTGTGGGGCCTGGGGGCGGCCCTCGCCTTTCCGATGGGAATGTCCGCCGCGGCGGATGATCCGAGGCACGCGGCGGCCCGGGTGTCGGTGGTGTCCACCATCGGATACGTCGCCTTCCTGGCCGGTCCACCGCTGCTCGGCTACCTCGGGGACCTGACCGGAATCCACATGGCACTGCTGGCCATCGGTGCGCCCATCGTGGTTGCCCTGGTGCTCGCCGGTGCCGCCAAACCGCTTCCCGTCAGGAAATGACCCGCCTGCACTAAGCATCCGCGCCCGACACAGTCCGAACCGGGGCCCGCTCCGGCACCGGGCGGTAGGGTAGGGCAATGCGACGAATGCTGCGCCGCGGACCCGGCTGGGTTGCCGCCCTGGACCGCACGCTGATGCGGGCCGTCTCCGGGTTTCCAGGCGGTCACCATGACACCTTTTTCCGGCGCCTCTCCGCCTCGGCCAACAAGGGAAAGCTGTGGTTTGGCGTCGCAGCCGTGGCTGCCGCCATCCCGGGGCGCACCAGGCGCGCGGCGGTCCACGGGTTGCTGGCCCAGGGCGTGGCGTCGGCCGTGACCAACCTCGTTTTCAAGACCCTGCTGCCCCGGGCCCGGCCTCTGCCGGAGCACCTGCCGGTGTTCCGCTTCGTCCATCCCCAGCCCACGAGCTCGTCCATGCCTTCGGGCCACTCGGCCTCCGCCGTGGCGTTCGCCCTTGGCACCGGGCTGGTGCAGCCGGCCTTGGGGGCGGTTGTGGCTCCGGTGGCGGTGGGCGTTGCATACTCCAGGGTGCATACAGGTGCGCACTGGCCGTCGGACGTGCTTTTCGGATCGGCGATCGGGGCCGGCGCCGCGCTGGTGACAAGGAAATGGTGGCCTGTCCGTCCGCCCATGCCCGCCACCTCCAGACGGCGGGCGGACGTGCCCAAGCTCCCGCAGGGTGACGGCTTGAGCATCGCCGTGAATACGCTGGGCGGCTCCTTCACGGAGGAGACCGCGGCTGCCCTTCAGGGAGTATTCCCTCTCGCTCATATAACGCTCATGGCACCCGAGGACAATGTCGTCCAGCGGATGGAGGAGGCAGCCACTGTGCCGGGCATCCGCGCGCTCGGAGTGTGGGGCGGCGACGGCACGGTGGGCACCGCCGCGGCGGCCGCCGTCGACCATGATCTTCCCCTACTGGTCCTGGCCGGTGGAACCCTTAATCACTTCGCCCGTGACGCCGGAACGCCCTCCCTCGTGGAAGCCGTCAAGGCAGCGGAAAACGGGTGGGGAGCGCTGGCCGATGTGGGGGCTGTCGCCGTCGAGCGCGGGCTCGCGGATGACCCCGAAAGGGTGGAGCTCATCATGCTCAACACCGCGAGCGTCGGGCTCTACCCAAACCTGGTGCGCCGGCGCGAACATCTTCAGCCTGCCATGGGAAAACCGCTGGCCGGCGTCGTGGCGATGTTCCGCACCTTCGCCGTGGAGAAGCCGATCACGCTGATCGTCAACGGCGTCCGGCACAGGCTGTGGATCATGTATCTGGGCCGCGGCCGATACTATCCGAGGGACCACGCCCCGCTCTTCCGCCCGGTGCTGGACGACGGAGTGCTGGACGTCAGGATGATGACCGCCGACGAGTCCTTCGCCCGGCTGCGAATGCTGTGGTCCGTGCTGACGGGAACGGTGGCAACCTCCAAAATCACCCACCTCACCGAAGCCACCCGCGTCCGCGTGGAGTGCGGCACAGCCCCCATGGTGCTGGCGGTGGACGGCGAGGCCATGCCGGGCGTCCGGGCCGTGGAATTCACCCTGAAGCGCGCCGCCCTGCGCTACTACTCGCCGGCGGAAGACAGCTGATGGCCGGCCGCTCATCCCACCGGATGATGCGCGGTACCCTGATTCACCCCTGAATCATCCCTGAGACCGGCGAATCGGGCGGGCGGCGTCGGTAGCGTGGAACGTGCACACCAGACAGCACCCCAGCAGCTACGCAAAGGAACGCTTCCATGATTGAGGCAGAAGGCCTGACGAAGGTCTACGGCGACAAAACCGCCGTCGGCGGCGTCAGTTTCACCGTCCAAGCCGGCCAGGTCACCGGATTCCTGGGACCCAACGGGGCCGGCAAGTCAACCACCATGCGCATGATCATGGGCCTGGACACCCCGACCGCGGGGACGGTGACCGTGAACGGCGTCCCGTTCGCCCGGCACACGGCGCCGCTGCGCGAAATCGGTGCCCTGCTGGACGCCAAGGCGGTCCACACGAGCCGCTCGGCGTACAACCACCTGCTGGCCATGGCCGCCACCCACAGCATCCCGCGGAAGCGGGTGCATGAGGTCATCGAGATGACCGGCCTGGCGGACGTGGCCCGGAAAAAGGTCAAGGGCTTCTCCCTGGGCATGGGCCAGCGGCTGGGCATCGCCGCCGCGCTCCTCGGCGATCCGCAGACCATCATCCTGGACGAACCCGTCAACGGGCTCGATCCGGAAGGCGTGGTCTGGGTGCGGAACCTGGTGAAGTACCTGGCCTCCGAGGGCCGCACGGTGTTCCTCTCCAGCCACCTCATGAGCGAGATGGCCCTGACCGCCGACCACCTGATCGTGATCGGCCGCGGCAAGATCATCGCCGACGCACCCATCAAGGACATCATCACGGGCAAGGGACAGAGCCGGACGCGGGTGCGCTCGGACCAGCCGGACCGGCTCATGCACGTCCTCGCCGGTACAGGAGTCTCCGTGGAGCTGCAGGACCACGATCTTCTTGAGGTTACGGGCCTGGATCCCCGCCAGATCGCCCGCGCCGCCCTGGACAACCAGGTCCTCGTGTACGAACTCACACCGCTCCAGGCGAGCCTCGAGGAGGCCTACATGGAGCTGACCAAGGATGAGGTCGAATACCACTCGCTGATCACCGCGGGAACCCCGGTTCCTGCCCAGTCCGGAGGCAACTGACGCCATGAGCACACCGACTTTCACCCAGCCCGCCCCCGGCTCCCGCCGCACCGGAACCCACGCCGCAGGGTCCGCCGGACCGGGTCCGGGTTTCTTCCGTGTCCTGAATTCGGAGTTCATCAAGTTCCGCACACTCCTGTCCACGCTGATCCTGCTCGCCTCGACCGCCATCGTGATGGTCGGGTTCGGCGCGCTGTCCGCCTGGGGAACGGGACAGTTCGCCGACCGGGCCAGCTCCGACCCCGGGGCAGCAGCACAGATCGCGGCCCAGGGCGGCGACCTCGCGGTCACGGTCCCCACCTCCGGGGCATCCTTTGCGCAGCTGATCCTGGGCTCACTGGGCGTCCTGCTCATGAGCTCGGAGTTCACCACCGGCATGGCCCGCTCGACGTTCGCCGCAGTGCCCAAGCGGCTTCCCGCCTTTATCGCCAAGCTCGTGGTGGTTGTGGTCAGCTCCTTCGCGCTGACTGCCCTGTCCACCTACATCGCCGGTCTGGTGGCGGTGCCTATCCTTGATAACTTCAATCTCAAGCTCGACCTCGCCAGCCCGCAGTCGGTCAAGCTGCTCCTCGTCACCAGTGCCTACGTGGCCGCGGTGGCCGCCATCGGGATGGCGCTCGGCACGCTCCTGCGGAATTCCGCCGGCGGCATCATGGCACTCGTGGGCCTGTTCTTCGTGGCACCGATCGCGTTCCAGCTCATCCCGGGCGACTTCTTCGAAGAGGCCCGCAAGTACCTCCCCGGAAACACGATCAGCCCGATGACCGCCGTCGAACATGTGCCGGACACGCTCGAGGCCTGGCAGGCGGCCCTGGTGCTGGGCGCCTGGGTGGCGGTTCCGGTGGTCCTGGCCATGATCCTGCTGAAGAAACGGGACGTCTAAGCCAGCCCGTAAAACCAAAACGCATGATTGACACTGTTTCCGCGAAGGACGCGCCAGCCACGCCGGCTGACGCGTCCTTCGCCGAGCTTGCAGCCCGACGGCGGGGCCGGCTCCGGCGCTACCTGTACCGGCGTCCGCGGGTCATGGATGCCGTGGTCGTCGCCTGCTACGTGCTGCTGGTGGTGCCTACCATCATCGACGCCGCACATGCGGGCCGGTGGGGCGCCATCGCCCTGCTCGCCGCCGTCGCGCTCTCCCTCTTCCTGCGGCGGTACCGCCCGATGGCCGTCGTTACGTTCATTGCGGCGGCCGAAGTTGGCGTGACACTGCTCCACCCGTGGGGATCCAACGTGTCCGCCGGGCTGTGGTTCTCGCTCTATGCAGTGGCCGCCGTGCACACCCGGCGCTTCGCCCTGGCGACGATGGCGCTGGCCAGCGCTCCGCTGGCGCTGCTGTACTTTCTGGCTGCGGTGGGGCCGCTCGAACGGGAACTGCCGAGGACTCCCTCCTCGCCCGAGGAGTTCCGCCTCGTGACCAGCATTGCGGCCGGCACCAGCATCGCCTTCTCCAACGTCATCGCCACCGGAATCGGCATTTCCGTGCGCCAGCGGCGGGAGCACGAGCAGGAGATCGCGGCCTGGGCCGCACAGGCCGCCCGCCTCGGTTCTGTCACCGAACGCAACCGGATCGCCCGCGAGATGCACGACGTCGTGGCGCACTCCCTGACGGTCATGGTGGCGCTTTCCGATGGGGCCGCCGTCGTGGTCCGGAAGGACCCTGAACGGGCCGGGGAAGTCCTCGCCGAGCTGTCCCGGACGGGGCGCACTGCCCTGGCGGACATGCGCCGCGTTCTTGGAGTCCTCAGGGATGACGCACGGGATAACGGTGCCGCCGGCCAGGCGACCCGTGAACCCTTGGCGGACAGCGCCAGCCTTGGCAAGCTGCTGGACGGCTTCCGGGCCGCAGGCCTTCCGGTCCATTACTCCCACACCGGGCCGGCGCTGCCGGAGGACGTGGCCTTCCAGCTGACCGTGTACAGGATCGTGCAGGAATCGCTCACCAACGTGCTGCGGTACGGCAGGGCGCTGAGCCGGGTGGAAGTGCTGGTGGTGCGGGAGGATTCCACCGTCACCATTGACGTGCTCGACGACGGCCGGGGCACCGTTGATCCCCCCGCCCCCGCAGGGGCCGGCCCGGGCGCAGGCGCGGCCGGCCGGCTCGGCACGGGGCAGGGTCTCAACGGGATGAAGGAGCGGGCCGGAATCTACGGCGGTACGGTGGAGGCAGGCCCGGCCGCCGGCGGCGGCTGGCGCGTGCGTGCGGTGCTGGCACTGAACGGGAACGTCCCGGACGGAAGCATGCAGAACGGCAATTGGGGGAACGAATGAACGAGTCCGGACGGCTTCGGGTCCTGCTGGCGGATGACCAGCCGCTGCTGCGGATGGGTTTCCGGCTCATCCTGGAGGGCGAGGACGGCCTCGAGGTGGTGGGCGAGGCCTCCGACGGGGCCGACGCCGTCCGCCAGGTGGGCCACCTCGATCCGGATGTCGTGCTGATGGATGTCCGGATGCCCACGCTTGACGGGATCGAGGCCACCCGCGCCATCACCGGTTCGGGGGCGCGTGCCCGGATCATCATCCTGACCACCTTCGACCTGGACGAGTACGCCTTCGCCGGGCTCCAGGCCGGTGCGTCGGCCTTCCTCCTCAAGGATGTGGCGCCGGCCGACCTTGTCCAGGCCGTACGGGTTGTGGCGAGCGGGGACGCCGTGGTTGCGCCACGGGTCACGCAGCGGCTCCTGGAAACCTATGTCCGGGGCGCCGGGCCGGCGGCGGCACCGCCGGCCCCGGCCCCCCGCGATCCATTGCTGGAGGATCTCACGCCCCGGGAAACCGAGATGCTGGAAGCGATGTCCGAGGGGCTCTCCAACGCGGAAATCGCGCACCGGTATTTCCTGTCCGAGGCCACCGTGAAGACCCATGTGCGGCGGATCCTCACCAAACTGCACCTGCGCGACCGCGTCCAGGCCGTGGTCTACGCCTATGAAACCGGCCTGGTGACGCCAAGTAACCCCGACTACTGACACCGGCGGCCGGCAACAGCATAGTCTCCGCACAGCAACGCCCTATGCAGGCCACAGCCGGCTGGAGTTGGATGGTGCCATGACGAACGAACCCCGCACCCCCGAAGGACAGCAGCCCCGGCACGAGCCGCATCCCAACCACGACCGCGGGCTCGAATTCGATCTTTCGACGCTTATCTCGCGCCGCTCGCTGGGCATGTTCCTCGGCGCCGGAACGGCCGCCGCTCTGGCAGCCTGCACGCCAGGCGGGACGTCGTCCGCACCGTCGGGGTCGCCGTCGTCCTCCACCAGCGCGACGGCCACCCCCTCTGCTTCGGCAACCACAACGACGACGGCGCCATCGGCCACCGCTTCCGGGTCCCCCACCGTGACCCGCGCGATCGCCGAGTGCGGGGTGGAGATCCCACAGGAGACGGCCGGGCCGTATCCCGGCGACGGCTCCAACGGACCGAATGTCCTGGCGGCCTCCGGCGTGGTCCGGCAGGACATCACCTCAAGCTTTGGCACGTCCACCACCGAGGCAACCGGTGTGCCGCTGACCGTCACCCTGACCCTGCTGGACAACGCCAACGGCTGCGTCCCGCTGGCCGGTGCGGCCGTCTATGCCTGGCACTGCGACAAGGAAGGGCGGTACTCGCTCTACGATTCGGGCCTGGAGAACGAGAACTTCCTGCGCGGGGTGCAGGAGGCGGACGCCAACGGCCAGGTCACTTTCAAGACCATCTACCCGGGCGCCTACAACGGCCGTTGGCCGCACATCCACTTCGAGGTGTTCGAATCGATGAACAACGCCACGGCGGCCGGCCAGGTCCTGGCGGTCTCGCAGATCGCCCTGACCGACGCCGCCTGCCGCCAGGTCTACGCCTCCACGGGCTACGAAACCAGCGCCCGGAACTTCCCCAACACCACCCTGCAGTCGGACAACGTCTTCGGCGAGGACGGCGGCATCTATCAGCTGGCCACCATGTCCGGCTCGGTCTCCGGCGGCTACGCGGCAGGGCTCAACGTCACTATCTAGGGCACCGCTAGACTCGGAGCCATGCCACTCCATTCCTCAGCAGCCGAGCACATCCGGGACCTGGGCGACTACGTCAGTGCCTCGCCGTCGAGCTTTCACGCCGCCCACGAGGGGGCCCGTCGCTTGGCGGCGGCCGGTTTCACCGGCCTGGACGAGGCGCAGCCGTGGGACGCCGCGGCCGGCAAGTTCTATGTGATCAGGGACGGGGCGCTCATCGCCTGGGTCACGCCCGCCGGCGCCGGGCCCACCACCGGATTCAACATCCTGGGTGCCCACACCGATTCGCCCTCCTTCAAGCTCAAGCCCAAGCCGACCACGGGACGTTTGGGCTGGCTCCAGGCCGGCGTGGAGGTTTACGGCGGGCCGCTGCTGAACTCCTGGCTGGACCGGGAACTGCAGCTCGCCGGCCGGCTCGTGATGCTCGACGGCACCCAGCACCTGACCGCCACCGGGCCGCTGCTGCGTTTTCCGCAGCTGGCCATCCACCTGGACCGTGCCGTGAACGAGGGCCTCACGCTGGACAAGCAGCAGCACATGAACCCGGTGTTCGGGCTCGGTGACCCCGGGGACGAGGATCTGCTGGCGCTGCTGGCCGGACGGGTGTCCGGCGACGAAACGCCGGTTGATCCGGCCAGGATCGGCGGGTATGACGTCGTCGTTGCCGACACGCAGCCCCCCGCTGTCTTCGGAGCCAGGGACGAGTTCTTCGCCTCCGGCCGGCTGGACAACCTTTCGGCGACTCACGCCGGGATCACGGCGCTGATCGCGCACGCTGACGCTTCCGACGGCGGCCCGGAGGCTTCCGGTGAAACCGGGCCGATCGCTGTTCTCGCCGCGTTCGACCACGAGGAAATCGGCTCGGCCTCCCGGTCCGGGGCCTGCGGTCCGGTCCTTGAAGACATACTTGTCCGGATCTCGGACGGGCTGGGCGCCTCGGCGAGCCAGCGGCGGCAGGCGTTTTCGGCGTCGTTCTGTGTGTCCGCGGACGCCGGCCACGCCGTCCACCCCAACTATGCCGAACGGCACGACCCGGCCAACCGCCCTGTCCTCAACGGCGGACCGCTGCTGAAGATCAACGCCAACCAGCGGTACGCCACCGACGCCCCCGGCGCTGCCTTCTGGGCACGTCTCTGCGGCGGGGCGGGCGTTCCCTTCCAGGAGTTCGTCTCCAACAACGCGATCCCGTGCGGATCCACCATCGGCCCCCTGACTGCCACGCGGCTGGGTATCAGGACGGTCGATGTGGGGGTTCCGCTGCTCTCGATGCACTCGGCCAGGGAGCTTTGCGGGGTGGAGGATCCGCATCGCCTGGCACGCGTGACCGAGCTCTTCTTTGGAGCTGCCGCGCCAGCCTAGCGGAGGGGCGGCAGGTTTCGGCGCCGTTACAGAATTACCTCTCAGGCAACAATTGTTGCTTATTGATGCCCGGACTTGGGAGCATGCCCGTTTTGGACTCCCGTAAACTGTTTGATTGCACAGCCCGGAGTAACCCGCGGCTCCCTTAGTGTGAAACGCACATGTGGTGCGCGGCACAGGCATTCCGCCGGCCCGGCCCCTTTCCGAAACCTGCAACAAACGAGGATGGCGCAGCCATGCACGCTGACCAACAACTGTCGAAATCCCTAAAACCCCGGCACCTGTCGATGATCGCGATCGCCGGGGTCATTGGCGCCGGCCTCTTCGTCGGCTCCGGCGCGGCGATCCAGCAGGCCGGTCCCGGCATCCTGCTGGCCTACATGGCCGCAGGAATCGTGGTCATCCTGGTCATGCGGATGCTTGGCGAGATGGCGGCCGCCAACCCGGAAACCGGGTCCTTCTCCACCTACGCGGACAAGGCGCTGGGCCGCTGGGCCGGCTTCAGCATCGGCTGGCTTTACGCGTGGTTCTGGATCATCGTGCTGGGCATCGAAGCCACAGCCGGCGCCGCGATCATGCACCGCTGGGTGCCCGGCATCGACCAGTGGGTCTGGGCACTGGCGCTCATGGTGCTGCTGACGCTGACCAACCTGGGCTCGGTGAAGTCCTACGGGGAGTTCGAATTCTGGTTCGCCTCCATCAAGGTCGCAGCCATCATCCTGTTCCTCCTGTTCGGCATTGCGGCGATCCTCGGGCTGGTTCCGGGCGTCCCGGCTCCGGGACTGAGCAACCTGACGGGCAACGGCGGGTTCCTGCCCAACGGCCCGGGCGCCGCGCTTGCCGGCATCCTCGTGGTGGTCTTCGCGTTCTTCGGGGCCGAGATCGCCACCATCGCAGCCGGTGAATCCGAAAACCCGGTGGAAGCGGTCAAGAAGGCAGTGAAGTCCACCGTCTGGCGCATCCTCGTCTTCTACATCGGCTCCATCGCCATCGTTGTAACGCTGCTGCCGTGGAACTCCGCCAACGTGGCCAAGAGCCCGTACGTCGCCGTCATCGAACTGTTCGGCATCCCCGGCGCGGGCACCATCATGGACGTCGTCGTGCTCACCTCGGTGCTGTCCTGCCTGAACTCCGGCCTCTACACCGCCAGCCGCATGCTCTTCTCCCTCTCCCGGCGCGGCGATGCCCCGAAGTCCTGGACCCGCATCTCCAAGCGCGGCGTGCCCGCCGCAGCAGTGCTGGCCTCCACCGTGGTCGGATTCATCACCGTGGGACTGAACTACATCGCCCCGGACACGGTCTTCCTGTTCCTGGTGAACACCTCCGGCGCCATCGCGCTGTTCGTCTGGCTGGTCATCGCCACGTCCCAGCTGGTGCTGCGCCGCCGGATGGGGGCCGCGGCCAAGGACCTGACGCTGAAGATGTGGTTCTTCCCCTACCTCACCTGGCTGGCGATCGGCAGCATCGTGGCCCTCGTCGTCGGCATGGTGATCCTGGACTCCACCCGCGAGTCGCTCCTGCTCTCCGTGGCCCTGGCCGTCGTGGTGGTCGGCATCGGTGTCTGGCGCTACCGCAAGGGCGGTCCCGCGCATTCCGGTGCGGCGGACGCTCCTGCCGCGCCCGAAACCGCAGATGCAGGCGTAGGGGCCGGGCCGGCGTCGTAATCCCGTCCCGCAACTGACCTAAAATCATCCGTCCGGTTGGTCGTTCAGGCCCGACCGGGCGGATGTTTTGTGTTGCGGGCCAGCCCTTCTCCGCGGTCTAGCTGCTCCGCGGGGCGAACATGATGACGGCGACGCCCGCGAGGCAGATGGCGGCGCCGATGAGGTCCCAGCGGTCCGGGCGGAAACCGTCCAGCAGCACGCCCCAGGCAAGTGAACCGGCGATGAAGACCCCGCCGTACGCGGCCAGCACCCGCCCGAAGTGGGCGTCCGGCTGGAAGGCGGCCACAAAGCCGTAGAACCCCAGTGCGGCGATTCCGAGCCCGGCCCACCACCAGGCTTTGTCCTCCCGGACGGCCTGCCAGATGAGCCAGGCGCCGCCGATCTCCGCAACGGCGGCGAGGACGAAGAGGAGCGCGGATTTCAGGATGGTCATGGCTCCAGTATTCCGGGCCGTGGCATGGCGGTTTTCCACATAGCCGGGGCCGCAGCTTCCGGTCCTCTCCCCGGGCCACTAGCGTCGGAGCTGTCCGAATCGCGGATTTCCGTCCCGATGCACTAAGATAGTGAAGTCTGTGCTGCGCCCTGATCCATTTTGGATGCGGGTGTGCACGGCATCGCAAATGAACCTCCTGTTACGGAAATACCGTAACCGCTTAGCCCAAAGGAGGTGGGTTCACATATGCGTCCTTACGAATTGATGGTAATCATCGACCCCGAGGTCGAAGAGCGTACCGTAGAGCCGTCGCTTCAGAAGTTCCTGAACGTCATCACGAACGATGGTGGAACCATCGAGAAGGTTGACATCTGGGGCCGTCGCCGTCTGGCTTACGACATCAAGAAGAAGTCCGAAGGTATCTACGCCGTGGTGAACTTCACCGCGACGCCGGCTACCGCCAAGGAACTTGACCGCCAGCTGGGTCTCAACGAGACCATCATGCGCACCAAGATCATCCGCCCCGAAGAGCAGAAGGTTGTTGCTGAGTAATTTCAGCTCCCAACTTTCATTCTTTACCCCGCAGGAACGAACAAGGAGGCAGTAGATGGCAGGCGAAACCACTATTACGGTCATCGGTAATCTCACCAATGACCCCGAACTGAGGTTCACACCGTCAGGTTCGGCAGTAGCGAACTTCACCATCGCGTCCACGCCCCGCACCTTCGACCGCCAGTCCAACGAGTGGAAGGACGGGGAAACCCTGTTCCTCCGCGCTTCGGTCTGGCGCGAGGCAGCAGAAAACGTCGCCGAGTCCCTCACCAAGGGCACCCGGGTGATTGTTTCCGGCCGTCTGAAGAGCCGTTCCTACGAAACCAAGGAAGGCGAGAAGCGCACCGTTATCGAGCTCGAAGTCGATGAAATCGGCCCGAGCCTGCGTTACGCCAATGCCAAAGTCAACCGCACCCAGCGCTCCGGCGGCCAGGGCGGATTCGGCGGCGGCAACAGCGGCGGATTCGGTGGCGGTGGATTCGGTGGCGGCCAGGGTGGAAACCAGGGCGGCAACACCGGAGGAAGCTGGGGCGGCAACCAGCCCGCAGCGCAGGAGGACCCCTGGGCAACGCCCGGAGTCAGCAATGCGGGCGGCGGCTGGGGCAACGGCCCGGATTCCGAACCTCCCTTCTAAACAACAAAACAAAGGTCCGGCGCGGCATTTGCCAAAGCGAGCCACCTGGCCGTTCTGCACTCGCAGCGGTCGGACCACCACCATCCCGTGGATCATGATTCACGGGCTCCCTAGAATAGGAGCTCCACGATGGCTAAGGCTGAACTCCGTAAGCCCAAACCAAAGTCCAACCCCTTGAAGGCCGCTGACATCACTGTCATCGACTACAAGGACGTAGCATTGCTGCGCAAGTTCATCTCCGACCGCGGAAAGATCCGCGCCCGTCGCGTCACTGGCGTTACGGTCCAGGAGCAGCGCAAGATCGCCCAGGCAATCAAGAACGCCCGCGAAGTTGCCCTGCTGCCCTACTCCGGCGCTGGCCGGGGCTAAGGAAAGGGATTAACTAACATGGCAAAGCTCATTCTGACCCACGAAGTAACCGGTCTCGGTGCTGCTGGCGACGTTGTCGAGGTCAAGGACGGTTACGCACGTAACTACCTGCTGCCCCGCGGTTTCGCCCTGACCTGGTCCAAGGGTGGCGAGAAGCAGGTTGAGTCCATCAAGGCTGCCCGCGCCGCCCGCGAGCACGCTTCCCTGGAAGATGCTCAGAAGCAGGCCGCCGCTCTGTCCGCCAAGCCGGTCAAGCTGGTTGTCAAGGCCGGCGAAAGCGGCCGCCTGTTCGGCACGGTCAAGCAGGCCGACGTTGCCGACGCTGTTGAGGCCGCAGGCCTGGGCAGCATCGACAAGCGCAAGGTAGAACTGCCGGCTCACATCAAGTCGGTTGGTTCCTACCAGGCCAACGTCCGTCTGCACGACGACGTTGCCGCTGTGATCGAACTCGACGTAGTCGCAGGGAAGTAGTCGATCCGGCATCAGCCGGTTCACTCCGCAGTCCTGAACTGCTGACGGCCCCCGCCGGGGGGGGGGGGGCGGGGGGCCGCGAGGGGGGGGGGGTGTTGGTGGGGGAGGGAAGGGGGAAGCGGGTTGGGGGGGGGGGGGTGTGGGTTGTGTTGGGGGTGGGGTGGGAA